>DATCXR010000188.1:0-13573 GCA_036565685.1 Gemmatimonadaceae bacterium | reverse complement strand
CGCGACCACCGCTTCCACTTCCGATGCGCTGAGGATTTTTCCTAGTGCGGGAAGCGCCCTCTGGGAGGGGCGATGTCGGGATCGCTTCTTCCCCGCGCCGGGCCATCGGTCCCATCGGTGGCGGCGCCGTTCCCGCCGACGCTCTCGCGAGCGGGTGGGAGCGCGGCACTCGCCTCGAGACGGCGCTCGCTGGCGATGCTTCTGGGCGAGCCGATGGCTTCCTTGATGTCATCCACCCATTCGTCCACGCGGGTGCTGAGCGCCGCCGACACTCCTGTAATGAGACGCGAGGCGGCATCGTCGAGGAGGCCGCCCATCTTGTCGCTGGCGCCGCCAGTCGCCTTCACGGTGGCGGCCGCCGCCTTGACATCCGCCTTGGAGCCGGCGAGTAGCATGCCCAATCCGGCGGCGAGCGCCACGGCAGGCCATGGATGCTCGCGTACCATCTCCATGACGTTCAGCTTGTGCTCCAGCTGCGCGATCGTGTCCGACATCCGCTCACGCGTCAACTCGATGTCGCGCCTGACGTCAGCCGTCGTTTCAGCCATTCCTTGTCCTCCTTCAACGTAGCCAACGTCTCATCCGGCCCGAGTCGCTCCGGCGAGATGAACGACTTTCCCCACATTGCCAGGGCGGCGGCGATGATGCCGAGCACCGCCGTCACGATGAGCGCCGCGAGCCAGTAGTCTCCTCGCAGCCACTCGTTGCCCAGCAGCAGTATCACTCCGGTCACCAGGACGATGACGCCGAGCAGCAGCATGACGCCGCCCAGCGCTATCATCCCGGTACCACGTGCGACGTGGCTGGCGAGCCGCTTCGATTCGAGGAGCGTGAGCCGCCCCTCCTGGCGAATGAGCTGCGTGGTCCCTTGCGCGGCGTCCTTCAGAAGATTGCGGAGTCCGCGCCTGGAATCGCCACCCACGGCCGTCACGGCTTCAGCTCCCCCTGCCGCCGCGGAACATGCGCCCGACCACGTAACCGAGTCCGAGCGCCACGAGCAGCGTGCGACCCGGGTTGCTGCGCACCTGGTTCTCCAGTCCGGACTTCATCGAATCCATATCGGCGTTGCGGAGCCAGTCGGCCGTGTTCTCCATCCCCGAGGCGACCTTGTCACTCGCCTTGCGCGCCTTTCTCTCCGTGTCGGCACCCACCTCGGTAACGGTGGTTGTGTCCGCCTTGTGGCGCAGCTTCTCCGCGCCCTGCTCCAGTTTGTCAGCGAGCGTGGACTTCAGGTTGTACGCCTTTTCCTTGGTAGCCTCGAGCTTCTCGCGAGCCGTCTCCTTGGTGGCGCCGAGCCGGTCGCGGGCCGATTCCTTCATGTCCTCGGCTCGCTGCCCCAAAGTGCTGCTCCCGCCGCCCAGGCTCTCTTTCCCGAGCGTGCCCGAAGTATCGGAGAACGCGCTCGCCGAGCGATCGCCGGTGGTGTCGCCGAGTTCGGCATCCAGGTTGTTCGTTGCCGCGCCCGCGGCCTGTCGCTGGGATCCACGCTCTCTCTCCAGCGAATCGCCCATCGGGTTGGTGCGCTCGTTCGGATCGTGTTGCATGTTGGCTCCTCTTCAACGGAAGTCTTACCGTGGAGCCTGCACGCTATGTGCCACGTGCCGCGAGCATGTGCGTGGCATTCGCCAACGAGCGCGCGCGAGCGGCGAGCGCAGCGCTTCGTGCGGCGTGCTTCATACCGCGCGCACGGACGTGCGCGCGGATACGCGCGCGGTCAGCAGTGCTCGTCGAACGCGGCCACGAGATCGCTCGCGATCGCGTCCGCGCTCCGCCCCTCGATCTGGCTGCGCTCGAGCATGTAGACGATCTGGCCATCACGGAGGAGCGCGATCTGCGGCGACGACGACCGGTAGCCCGTGAAGTAGCTGCGCGCGCGCGATGTGGCGTCGAGATCCTGCCCCGCGAACACCGTGGTCAGCGTATCGGGACGTTTGTCGTGCCGGAGCGCGACGGCCACCGCGGGCCTCGCGTTGCGCGCGGCACACCCGCAGATGGAGTTGACGACCACGAGCGTGGTGCCGCGCGCGTTCTTCAACGTGTCGTCCACCGCGTCGGCGGTGCGCATCTCCGTTATTCCGAGCCGCGTGAGCTCCTCGCGCATCGGAGCGACGAACCTCTCATCGTATGGCATCGAGCCTCCAGTGTGATGGCTGCCGGACCGCGTCTTGCGAGCGCGTTTCACTCTACGGGATCCCGCGATCCATGCAAACAAAGTTATCACGCTCGCCGGCGCTCGCCCCTCCCCCTCCCCGACACCCACGCACGATCGCCCGAGCGCGGGTGGATGAGACAACCGTCACATCGCCCTCGGCAGCGGGCCGCGATCATTCTCACGTACCTGGTGAAGGAGCCCCGGAAACGATGGATATCGAAAATTCCGTGCAGCCGCACGAGCTGACCGCGGAATCGATCACCGAGGCGCTGCGCGGAGTGCGCTACCCCGGCCTGACGCGCGACCTGGTGTCGTTCGGCATGGTGCACCACGTGAGCGTCTGCGACGGCCGAGTGAAGGTGCAGCTCTCCCTCCGCACGCCCGACGCGAACACCCACTCCCAGCTGGATCAGGCGGTCAGGGAGGCGGTGCTGGCCATCGGCGCCAAGTCGGTGGCGATGGAGATCGTCACGCCGAAACCGGCGCCTACCGCCAAATCGCACGCCACCACGTCCGACCCCTGGTCGGAGCAGACACGGCTCGCGGGCGTGGAGCACGTGATCGCCGTCGGCGCCGGCAAGGGCGGCGTGGGAAAGAGCACCGTGGCCGTGAACGTGGCGCTCGCGCTCGCGCGCGGCGGGCTCCGCACCGCGCTCCTCGACGCCGACATCTACGGACCCAGTCTTCCTATCCTCATGGGCATCGAGGACGGCGCTTCGCGCGTGCGGATGTCGCCGGAAAAGACCATCCTCCCTCTCGAGGCGCACGGGCTTCCGATCATCAGCTTCGGTTTCTTCGTGGGCGACGGATCGCCCGCCATCTGGCGCGGACCGATGGTCTCGAAGGCGGTGAAGCAGTTCGCGCACGGCGTTGCGTGGCCCGAGCTGGACGTGCTGGTGGTGGATCTCCCTCCCGGCACCGGTGACATCCCGCTGAGTCTCGCGCAGGCGGTGCCGCTCTCCGGAGCCGTGGTCGTGACACAGCCGCCGCGCGTGGCCGCGACCGAGGCGCGAAAGGCAGCCGACATGTTCCGCACTCTCGAAGTGCCGGTGCTCGGCGTGGTCGAGAACATGACCGGTCCCTTCGGCCGTGGCGCGGGCCGCATGGTGGCCGGCGAGCTCGGCATCCCATTCCTTGGCGAGATCCCCTTCGACGACATGATCGTCGGCGAGGGCGACAATGGACTCCCCACGATGGTGGCGCGCCCCTCGAGTGCGGCGGGGATCGCCTTCGAGCTCATCGCTCGCAGCATCGCCGGCGCACTCGGCTGGCAGCATGTGCCGGCCGCGAGCGCAGTCGATAGGGCGAGCGCATGACGGCCCCCGCGGGGACAGCCACCGTGCCGCCCAAGGTCGCCAGACCGCCAGCAGCGCCGATGGCCGGCGGGTTGACGCCGGCCGCCAACTCGATCCGGCTGGCCGCCGAACACTTCGCCGCGTCGATCCTCTACCTGTTGGCGGGCGCGGTGGGACTCGTGTGGATCGCGCCGGAGCTAGCGGCGGGAGCGTATCCGTCGCCGCACGTAGCCGGCATCACCCACCTCTTCACCCTCGGCTGGATCACCACCACCATCTTCGGTGCGCTGGCGCAGCTCCTCCCCGTGGCTCTGGGCGCGCCGATCCGCTCCACGCGCGTGGGGCACGCGAGCTTCTTTACCTTCGCTCCGGGCGCGGGAATCTTCGCGGCGGGGATCGCATCGAGCTCGCTCGTGATAGAGCACATAGGGATCGGCCTCATCACCATCGGCATCATCCTCGAGGTCGGGAACATCGCCGCGTCGCTCCCCCAGGCGAAGAACCGTGACGTGACCTGGGGCGCGGTGATCATCGCCATATCGTTCCTCTCCTCCACGCTCGTGCTGGGAGTGATCCTCCTGCACAACCTGCACAGCGGCTTCATCGCCAATGCACGTCTCACGACGCTGGCCACGCACCTGCACGTGGCGCTCGTGGGCTGGGTGCTCATGATGATCGTGGGCGTCTCGCACCGTCTGCTCCCCATGTTCCTCCTGGCGCACGGCGCTGACACGCGCTGGACGAAGCGGGCGCTCACGCTGCTCGCCGCCGGAGTGCTCGCGCTCGCGACCGGGCTGATCGCGCGCTTAGCGCCGGCCGTGTGGCTCGGCGCCGCGCTCATCGACGGCGGAATCGGCTGCTTCATCTGGCAGGCGTACTCGTTCTACCGGGTGCGCGTGCGTAAGAAGCTCGACGTGGGGATGCGCTTCGCCATGACGGCGATCGTCTTCCTCGCGATTGCGGCGGTGCTGGGCTCCGCGCTCGTTGTGCTCGGTCCGATGCACGCGCGGCTCGCCACGATGTACATCGCCGTGGGCCTGCTCGGCGGAATAGTGCTCTACGTGGTGGGCTTCTTCTACAAGATCGTCCCGCTGCTTGCGTGGACGGCGCGATTCCGCGGGCGGATGGGCAAGGGCCCGGTCCCCACGGTGGCGCAGCTCTACTCGGCGAAGGTCGCGTACGTACAGCTCGGGCTCATGACGCTGGCGGTCGTGCTCCTCGGTGCCGGGATTGGCGCCGGGATCACGCACGTGACGCGCTGCGGCGCGGTGCTCTTCCTCGCCGGCATCCTGCTCTTCACGACCCAGATAGCACGCATCGCGTTCGGAGGACGCTCATGACCGCATCAGGCAGCACGGTTCCCGTCGCGCCCAACGACCGCGTATCCGATGTGATCGCGCGCGACGAAGCGCTGGTGGACGTCTTCGTGCGCGCCGCGCCGCACTTCTCGAAGCTCCGGAACCGCGCGATGAGACGCATCATGGCGCGTCTCATCACCGTGGAGCAGGCGGCGCGCACCGCCGGCATCGCGCCGGACAAGCTCGTCCGCGATCTCAACGCCGCGCTCGGATTTGCCGAGGGTGCGGACGACGTTCCCGGGAGCGCGCTGAGCAGCCAGGCGGCGACGGGCGGTGGGACGCCCGAGCCCGGCGGGCGCAACCAGCCGGGTAGCGGTGTCCGCGAAGGCGCGGACGCCGCATCGCCCACACGTCCCGCGGATGCGCCGGTTAGCGAGGTGGATGTCCGCGAGGATCTCCGCTCCGGCAACGAGCCTTTCTCGAAGATCATGGCCGCGGTGGCCGCGCTCGGCGAGCACGAGATACTTCGACTTCGTACTACCTTCGAGCCCGTGCCGCTCTTCACCGTGCTCGGCAAGCGCGGGTTCGTCCACGAGTCGGAGGAGCACGGCGCCGACGACTGGTCGGTCTGGTTCTGGCGGCCGGCCGGGAGTACGGGCCGGCGTGGCGCGCATGCCGATACGAGTGACTCGGAGGCCGCCGGGGTACGCGCGAGCACTTCGGCCGATGATACATCGACAGTCGATGCTTCGACCGGAAGCTCTGCTGGCGATACCTCGGCTGTCGATGCAACGCCGGTCGCCGGCGTGACAGCCGACGAAAAGACGCTGGTGCTCGATGTTCGCGGTCTGAATCCGCCGGAACCATTGATGCGTACACTGGCCGCGCTCGAGACTCTACCCGAGGGTCACGAGCTCCTGCAGATCAACGCGCGCGTCCCCCAGTTCCTCTTCCCCATGCTCGTGGAGCGTGGGTTCGCGTGCGACGTGGACGAGTCGCACGCCGATCGTGTGCTCGTGCGAATCTGGCGACCCGCCTGAACGCTACGCGCCTCCCGTATCACAGCCCTTCCAACAGGAGACAGCCAACATGCCGGCTCAGTCCATAGAGCTCGACGTCCGCGCGATCCCTCCGCGCGACAAGCACCCCTCGATCTTCCGCGCCTTCGACAGCCTCCAGAGCGGCCAGACGCTGACGCTGGTGAACGACCACGACCCACGCCCCCTCCGCTACCAGCTCATGGCCGAGCGCCCCGACACCTTCGACTGGGAGTACGAGGCCCAGGGGCCTGAGGTGTGGAGGGTGAATATTCGGAGGAAGTAGGGGGAAAGCAGAAGGCAGGAAGCAGGAACTGCAAGGAAACAGGAAACAGGAAACAGGTAAGAGCTCCTGGGGATGAGGCCCTCAACCCCGAGGCTGTTACCTGTTTCCTGTTCCCTGTTCCCTCTTTCCCTGTTTCCTGTTCCCTGTGCCCTGTTCCCTGTTTCCTTCTTTCCCCGCGCGCGTTAGCGCGCGTAGAACTCCACGATCATCGCTTCGCGGACGGGGAACGGGGTGTCGGAGCGGGCGGGGAGGGAGACGACGCCGCCGGTACAGGGGTCGTTCGAGTCGCGCTCGAGGTAGCTGGGGAGAGCAATGGAAGGCTCGCACGTCGCTCCGCGACGCTCGGCGCTGGCGCGTGCCGAGGGGGTGAGTGAAACGACGTCGCCCATGTCCACCTCGTAGCCGGCCTTGTCCACCACGTGATCACCGACGCGGACGTGGCCGTGCGCGATCAGTTGGCGGGCGGCGGGGATCGTGGGGGCGATGCCCAGGCGGAAGACGACGTTGTCGAGCCTGCGCTCTAGGAGTGCGAGAAGATTCTCGCCCGTGGGTCCTGGTGCGCTGCGTGCACGCTCGACGTAGCCGTGCATCTGGCGCTCCGTCACACCGTAGTTGAAGCGGACCTTCTGCTTCTCCTCCAGGCGGCGCCTGTACTCGCTCGGCCGGCGTCGCGACGGCTTGGCGCCGTGCGCACCCGGTGGCTGGGGTTTCTTGTCGGCGCTCTTGCGCGTGAGGCCGGGAAGCTGCGTCCCCAGCCGGCGAATTTTTTTCAGTCGTGGACCACGTACAGGCATCGTTTCTATGTGTCGAGGGTCAGACGACGAATCGAGCGCGGGACTTCCGCCTCGCGCGATTCATCCTCGCTTATTTCGTTCCGCAAGTCGCCAGCGCGATATCACGAGCTGCGCCCGAGCCCGGCGTCCCGAATGCCGCCCCGCCACGATCGCCGGCGTCGAAGCACCAGCCCGCAAAGTCTCGTCGGAGCTCACGCCGCCTCGCTCCGCGCCCACCGCAACCGTCTCCTCCCCATCCCACGCATCCACCCTCACGCGTCCGTCCCCCATCCCGGCCAGCTCCCCCCACGACGCCCAGCCGCAGCATTCGGTATTGTCCGTCATACGATCCTCCTCTTGCGCTCGTGCAACTCGATGGCGGCAAGATCGCGGGTGTAGCTAGGTAGAGAGTCAAGGGGAGAGAGAGAGCGGAGAGAAGAAAGCGGTGAAAACCTTAGGGTTCAGGGTGCAGGGTTCAGGGTGCAGGTACTACCTCGGAGTCGAGACCTCGACCGCCGGGCAGTTCCTGAACCCTGAACCCTGAACCCTGAACCCTCTAGCAGTTCCTGCTTTCCGCTCTCTGCTCTCTTCTCTTCCTCCCCTCCCCCCTCCACATCGGGTACGGCAGGCCGGCCAACCGGTTGATCACTATCGCCTGAGCGCAGAGCAGCACTACCGCCGCCATCAGGACCGCTAGTTGAAGAGGGGTGTGCAGCAGACCGAGCGAGACGATCAGTGTCGTCGCGCCCGCGGGAGGGTGCGGTGCACGGAGCAGGACCATCAGTCCGCTCGTCAGGCCGAGGGAGAGGGCGGCTGCGCCGACTCGTGCGGCGGTCACGCCGCCGCCCACCGCGGGTCCGGCGTGCAGGAGACCAAACGCGGCCAGGCTCACCCAACCGGCGAGTGCTCCGATGAGGTGGCCAATCACGGCGTTGCGCGGGCTCGCGGCCGGCGCCATCGGCGTGTAGAAGAAGAGGAACGCCGTGGGGCCGAGCGAAGGGAAGATGAAAGGTTGGCCACTCAGCAGCGCGACCGTGGCCATCAGCGCGATCGAGATGAAGCCGTTGACGAGACTGAACACCGAGAGCACTACCGTGGAGTCGTAGCGCTCGGCGAGGTGCGTGAGGCGCAGGCGCATGAGCAGGCCGCGCAGGACGTGCGTGAGCTGGCCGCCGATTGGACCGGTCGGCGGCGGCGTCTTTTCGGAGTTCGTCATGCGCGAGCTACCGCCGTTGCGAGGTCCAGCGTAGAACCCGGAGCATCGCCAGACCTCCGAGGAAGACCAGGCCCGACACGATGGCGGCGACCACGGTGCCCTTGCGGTCGCCCAGCAGATAGAGGTTGAAGGCGAGCGTGAGGAGCCAGAGCTGGATGGCCATCAGCACGATGCCCATGCTGAGGCCGAGCATCACGAGGCCAAGGTGGCCGGGCGGCGGCGCGGCAGGCGGCGCGGTAGGCGCCGTGGCGCCTGCACCGTGAATGGGGCTCGTCATGTGAGAGTCTCGCTCACCGCGTAGAGCGTACCGTCCTCCTCGCGCAGCTCGATCTTCGGGAGCGGACGCGGAGGTGGACCGGCGAGCACATCGCCGGTTTCGGGGTGGAACACGCCTTCGTGACAGGGGCAGATGAGCCTCCCGCGCTCCTTGCTCCAGTACACGGCGCACGAGAGGTGCGTGCACTTGTTGCTGAAGGCGACGAAGCGGCCCTCGCGCAGATGCAGTAGTACCGCTTGATCCTCCGGCCCCGGGTAACTGAAGTAGTGCGCCTCGCCCACCGGAACCTCGGACGCTTTCACGATCGCGGCGAGACTCCCGCGCCTCCGATCGCGCGTGAAGGAGAGCGCGGCGAGGATCCCGGTACTCGCGAAGAGCGCGCCCGATGCCCACACCGACCAGCGCAGGAGCTGCCTGCGCGATACCAGGTCGTCGGCATCCCACTCGAAGGGGAACTCCACGTGCCAGCGCCCCTCGCTGGTACGGTTGCTCAGGATCTCGTCGTTCTCGTTGGTGCTCACAGTACCCACGCCTCCTCTTCCGATCCGGTGGTGGCGCGCGCCGCGAGCGCGTCTTCCGCCATGAGTGCGCCGACGTTCAGCCGCGCGGTACCGTCGGGGAGCACGTGGTAGACCTTCGTGCGTACCTGCTGCGTTCCGAAGTTGGTGATGTTCACGGCGTTCCCCTCGCGCTCGTTCACGAACTCCTCGTAGTCGCCGTACCAGATGGCCTGCGTGGGGCAGGCCTGCGCGCACCATGGCTTGAGCCCCTGGCTCGTGCGGTCGTAGCAGAGGTTGCACTTCTTCATGAGACGTGCTTCGATGTCGAACTTCGGCACGCCGAACGGACAGGCGTAGACGCAGTTCTGACAGCCTATGCAGCGCGACGTGTCGGCCTGCTGCACCACGCCGTCGGGCGTGATGAGGATGGCGAGCGCAGGGCACACCTGCGCACACGGCGCGACCGGGTCCTCGCAGTGCATGCAGAGCGTGGGCTGCGTGGCCATGCTCCAGTCGCGGTCGAGGAAGTCCACCATGATCATGCTCTCGCCCTTGTGCGAGTCGCACTCCCTACACGCCGCCTCGCACGCGCGGCAGCCGATGCAGCGCGAGGGATCGAGGAACATCGTCTTGACCGTGGCCATTACTCGCGCCTCCTCGCGCCGTTCAATGCGAGCTGCTGCCGGGAGCGGGCGTCCCCACTTCTCCCCTCTGGTAGGGGAACATCGCGGGCGCGTTCTCCGGCGTGAGGTTCTCCGTCGCCTTCCCGGGTCGTTCCGGGATCGGCGCGCTGGTCTTCTCCACCGTCGCCGCGCAGCACTTGAACTCCGGGATCTTCACTTTTGGCTCTACCGCGGAGTTGGTGATCTGGTTCACCGCGTGGCGAGTCCCGTAGTGAAAGGGGATGAACAGCGTGTCCGGCCGGATGGTTGGCGTGACGAGCGCCTTCAACTCCATCGAGCCGCGCGGCGTGCGCACGCGCACTATCTCCTCGCTCTCGATCCCCAGCCGCTCCGCCGCGCGCGGGTGGATCTCCACCCACGGCTCCGGCGCCTGCGAGTTGAGGAAGCCGAGCCGGCGCGTCTGCGTCCCGCTCAGATACTGGTAGACCACGCGCCCGCTGGTGAGATAGAAGGGGTAGTCACCACCCGGCGTCTCGGCGGGCGGGCGGTAGTGCACCGGTATCATCCGCGCGCGTCCATCCGGATGGTTGAAGCGCTCGGTGAAGAGACGCGGCGTTCCCGGACTCTCCTCGCTCGGGCAGGGCCAGAAGACTCCGCTCTGCGCGTCGATCTTTTCGTAGGTGATCCCCGAATAATCGGCGGTGCCGCCCTTCGTGGCCACGCGCAGCTCGTCCCATATGTCACGCGGCGTTCGGTACTCGAAGAACTTCCCGCGCCCCAGCCGGCGAGCGATGTCGCACGCTATCTCCCAGTCGCGCCGCGCCTCGCCCGGCGGCTCGGCGGCCTTGTTCAGCTTTATGACACGCCCCTCGAGGTTAGTGGTCGTCCCCTCGTCCTCGCACCACACCGCGCACGGCAGGACGATATCGGCGCGCGCCGCGGTCTCCGACATGAAGAAGTCCACCACCACCAGCGGGTCGAGAGAGTCGAGCGCGCGCTGAACCACCGCGTTGTCGGGGAGCGAGACCATGAGATTGGAGCACATCACCATGCAGCTCTTTATCTCTCCCTCGGCCATGAGGTGCACCATCTCCGTCGCCGCGGCACCCGGACCCGGGAGCTCCTCTTCGGGGACACCCCACACGCCGGCGATGTACTGCCGGTCTTCCAGCTTGTCTATGTGCCGGTAGCCGGGTAGTTGCGCCGCCTTCTGCCCCATCTCGCGGCCGCCCTGCCCGTTCCCCTGCCCCGTGAGCATCATCGCTCCGCCGCCCGGCTTCCCCAGCTGGCCGCGCGCGAGCGCGAGGTTGATGCACGCCAGGCAGTTGTCCACGCCGTGCGTGGAATGCTCGATCCCACGCGCGTGCATCACTAGCGATGTTGCCGCGCCACCGTACATGCGCGCCGCCGCCACGATTCGCGCCCTGGGCACTCCGCTCGCGCGCTCCGCCTCGTCGAGCGACATCTCGCTCGCGGCAGCGCGCACATCATCCCAGCCGTTGGTGCGATCGCGGATGTACTGCTCATCCACCAGCCCGTCTTCGATCAGCACGCGGAGCATGGCGTTGAGCAGCGCGACGTCGCCGCCTGGACGAACCGGAAGCCAGAGGTCCGCGGTGCGCGCCGCCGGTGTCTCGCGCGGATCCACCACGATCAGCTTCGCCCCCCTGTCGCGCGCTCTCCAGATCCACTGCATCGCCACCGGGAAGCACTCGGCCACGTTGCTTCCGACCACGAGGATCGCGTTGGCGAGCGGGATGTCCGTCATGGGGAGGGGCGCGCGATCCAGCCCGAACGCCCGCTCGTAAGCGCCCGCCGCGGACGACATGCAGAGCCGGCCGTTGTAGTCCACGTTGCGCGTGCGGAGCGCCACCCGGGCGAACTTCCCCATGAGGTAGCACTTCTCGTTCGTCATCGACGATCCGCTGTAGATCGCCACCGCGTCGCGGCCGTGCTCCTCCTGGATCTCCGTCCAGCGCTTCACCACCAGGTCGAGCGCCTCATCCCAGCTCGCGCGCTGCAACGTGCCGTCGCGCCGGATCATCGGGTACAGCAGCCGCTCGGGGTGGTCGGCCTGCTGGTACGCGACCACGCCCTTGGGGCAGAGCGAGCCGCGGTTGTGCGGGTAGTTACGCGGCTCCACACCGATCACCTTCCCGTCCTTCACGCGGAGATTCATCCCGCACTGCACGCCGCAGAAGGAGCAGTGCGTGGGCACCAGCCGTTCGCCCGCGCGGGCAGCCTCGTTCCAGTCCTCCGGCGTGGCGCCGGAGGACTGGAAATCATAATTGAAGGCGCGCGATGGCTCGAAGAAATCCTTGTTGACGGTCATGCAACGACCTCAGAGAAAATCACGCTTGAGCAGCGTGTAGTATCCGTCGGCGCGAATGACGCGCTTGCACGTCGGGCAGTAGTCCTGCAGCAGCCCCTGCTCACCGCCCAGCTCGTAGCGCTGTCCCAGATCCGCGAGCACACCCTCGAGATCGCTGATGAAGCGCGCCGATGGCATTCGCGTACCGCAGCGGCGACAGGTGGCAGGGGCGGGCGCCGGAGTGCGTGGCGCCTCGCGCCCGTAGTGCTCCACATCCTGTGCCACCTGCTGGTAGACCGTGACGCCCACGCTCGCCGGCCGCTCCACGATGTGGAAGAACTTCCCGAACGGGAGCGAGATCAGCCAGAGTACTACCACCACCTGGTGCACGAGAGCGATGAACCAGTAGAACGACCCTCCCCACCACGCAGACGATGCCGTGAGCGCGAGCCCCGTGATCGCGATGGCGAAGAGGAGGATGAGCGGCATCAGGTCGAAGCCGAAGCGCTGCGTGGTGAGCAGCCCCTTGTCGCGGATGCGCCGCCAGAGCGCGGCTACCACGCCGGCGATGAGTAGTACCGCCGTGAAGTCGAGCACGTGGTAGATGGCGAACCCCACTCCCGCCTCGATCGGGAAGGTGAGCACCGGAAAGCCGAAGAACCACGCGGTGTAATGATCGGGCGCGACCAGCGTGAAGCGCACCCAGCCGAAGGTGAGGGGCACCGTGACGAGCACGGAGAGGACCACGCCCCAGAAGATCGCCTGGTGGGTGAGCCAGCGAGCGGTGCTCCGCTTCTTGATGAAGGTCTGGCCGATGAGGTCGGTCCAGAGCGCCTTCGGCACCAGCAGCGTGTAGCGCCGGAAGTTCTCCCACGACAGGAAGGTGCTCCATCCGGCGCGGAAGTAGTGGCCTGTGGGCGGGCGCCCCAGCCAGAGCATGTAGCGGTAGGTGAGCGCGGCGATCGCGAAAACCGTGGCCACCGCGTAGCCGATGAGCGCGGCGTCGAAGTCGCGGAAGCCGCGAGAGCCGACGAATACGAGCACGAGAGTGATCACCGTGACTACTGCGGTAACGACAGCCGCCCGTCCCCTCGTGCTCATGCACCCCTCCTGTTCGGCAACCGCGCACAGACGCGCACTCGCGCCCGCGCACGCAGCTTCACATCACCTCTCGCTCATTAACCCCCGGAGATGGGAAGCGCAAGGTGAATACCGGTAGGGACGAACCGCGCCCGTACCCGGCGACAGCCGAACTGCCGACTCACCTCGCCAGTAGCTCCTCGAGTCGCTTCTTCACATCGGGCCACTCGCGATCGAGGATGCTGAAGTAAACCGTGTCACGCCAGCTACCGTCGGCGTTGCGCGTGTGACGCCGGAAGATGCCCTCCTCGACACCGCCAATACGCTTGATCGCGGCGCGGCTCCGCTCGTTGAGCGTGCTCGTCTTCAGCTCTACACGTACGCACTCCCACGTCTCGAACGCGTGGCGGAGCATCATGTACTTCGCTTCCGTGTTCACGGCGGTGCGCTGCCAGCGCTTCCCGATCCACGTCCAGCCGATCTCCACGCGCCGGTCATTGCGCGAGATCTTGAGAAAGCGCGTGCTCCCGATGGCGCGGCCACTATCGGCCTCCCTCGTCATGAAGGGTAGCGACACGCCGGCATCGCGCTCGGCCATTGCGATCTCCAGGTAGTTTCGCAGCGCTTCGCGCGAGTCGATCCGTTTGGTGGTGAAGCGCCAGAGCTCCGGCTCGAGCGCCACCTCGAGCAGCTCCTCGGCGTGCGACAGTTCCAGCGGCTCGAGC
>DATCXR010000177.1:0-20060 GCA_036565685.1 Gemmatimonadaceae bacterium | reverse complement strand
GGACCAACGACGGGGTCAGGTCTGGAATCGTGAATGGGTAGGGCTGCCATGGCAGCCCTACCCATTCACGATTCCAGACCTGACCCCGTCGTTGGTCCGCCGGTTACTGTACTTCGACCGCCGTGGGCGGGATGAGATTCGCGAACGGACGATAGAGCCGCGCGAACTCCCCGGGCGAGAGCGACGGACGGGCTGCGATGGCGCACGCTGCCAGCCGGGCGGCGCGACGCAGCCGGCGCACGGTGGCCGGGGTCGCGATCCCCTCGATGATCCCGATCTCGCGGTCGATCCGGTTGCGGATCCGACGCACCGCGTTAGGCATCGTCTCCATCACCTCGCGCAGGTGCGCGCGCGCCTGGCGGTCGGCCTGCGTCTCGCGCGCGAGATCCATGGCCGCCATCTGACGCTCCAGCTCATCCAGCGGAAGCAGGTGAGGGTCGCTCTCGGCGAGCTGGCACCATGCGCCTATCGGCACGCGTCTCAGCTGCCCGAAAAATGCCAGCACCTGAGCGGTCGTCGCGCCATACCACTCGGCGCCGCTTGCCACCGACCGCGTCGCCGGCTGGCCTGCCGGCTGCGCTACCGGCGTCGAAGCGGGCTGCGCCTTGTCCTGCGCGCCTCGAGCTTCATCGTTTGCGGTCACATGCATCGTGAACCCCCTCGCTATTGGTGGACACCTGTCTTGCAGGGCAGCGTGGTGCGCGAGAGCTCGACGTCGCTATACGACGGTCGCCCTCCAGTACGATGCGAACGACCGAGCCGGGCCGATTGGGCGCGACTCAGAAGGCGGGCGTACTCGCCATCCTACTACCCTTCCATGCGATGCCTGCGGGGTTAGCTGACGGGTTGGGAGCGGGAAGTCTCCCTCCAATGTTGCCGGATGCACCCCGGATCTCGATCGGGTCCCCCGCCGCGCGGCGCGCATCATGGCGCGCGCGTTAGGCTGCAGTAGCTGTCGACTACCTTCGCAATAGAGTACCATAGAGGGGCTCGTGTCAAGGCATCGGCGCCACGGCGACCCGCTCTTCCGCCCCCGCCTCCTGTGCTTGTGCTACGCTGGCGATGCGATCGCGATGCAGCCGAGCCGGCTCCACATCGAGATCCACCTTCGTGATGTCGGGACGGAAGAAGAGCGCCACCGTCCAGTCGAGTACCACGCGCAGACGCCTGTCCCACCGCGGCATCTGCAACAGGTAGTACGTTCGCCGCACCCACCAGGCTACGAAACCGGTGACGCGCACGCCCATTATCTGCGCCACCGCGCGCGAATGTCCGAGCGAGGCCATGGTCCCCAGCATGCGAAACACGAATGGAGTGACCGCGCGCCCTTCGATCGCTGCCGCGACGTTCTCCGCCACATGCCGGCCCTCGCGTGTCGCATGCTGCGCCAGCGCCGGATACGGACGACCATCGGGCCCCGGGATCTCGGCACAGTCGCCGATCGCCCATACCTCCGGGTGGCTCCTGCTCCGCATCGTCGCGTCGACCACGATGCGCCCGCGCCGGTCGTGCTCCACGGGGACGCGCGCGGCGACATCGCTGGGAACTATACCCGCGGCGAGAACGATCGTGTTGGCCGCGATCGTCTCGTTCGCCGTGTGGACGAGCCCCGGCTCGATCGAGCGTACGGGCGTGGACGCGCGGATGTCGGCGCCGCGCCTCCGGAGCACACGCACGGCGTCGGCCGCGAGCTTCTCGTCCACCTCCGGGAGGATGCGAGCGCTCGCCTCGAGCAGGTGGAACTTCGCCTCCTCGCGGCGTAGCCGCGGGTAGTAGCGCAACACATCATCGGCGAAGGCGGTGAGCTCACCGAGGAGCTCGACGCCCACGAGCCCGCCTCCTATCACCACGACGTTCAGGCAGCCGCTGCGAACCGAGGGGTCGCGGGCGGCGTCGGCGCGCTCGAAGCGCTCGATGAGATGGTTCCGCAGCACGAGAGCATCGGCCATGGTCTTGAACGTCAGCGCGTGCTCGGAGCCGGGGATGAGCGACATGTTGGTGGATGCTCCGAGAGCCACGATGAGCTGATCGTATGGGAGCCTGTATGCCGTGCCGCCGGCCGCGGTGGCGCGCACCGTGCGCTCGTCCACATCCACGCCGTCCACCGCCGCTTCGACGAACTCCGCCCTGCGCAGCGCCGGCCTGATCGGCTGGGCGCAGTGCCGCAGCTCGAGAGTGCCGGAGCACGCCTCGAAGAGGAGCGGTGTGAGCACGAAGAAATTGTCGCGGCTCACGAGGGTGATCTCTACATCGGGGCGCTTGCCGAGCAGTCGCTCGAGCGTTCGCGTGGCCTGCACGCCGCCGAAGCCGCCTCCCACGACCACGATGCGCGTCTTCCCTCCGCGCGCGCCGTCTCTACGGACTGTCGCACTCGTCCGATCGGTGTCATCCTTCATCTCTACCTCCGCCGCTAGCCCGCAGCCCTACCGGGTCATCCATCGTACGGTAATTGGCTCGTCACACTCGACAAGACGTCGAGCGGTGACGCGTGTGACGACCGCGACGAGCTCGGCTGCCACACGATGAGTCATCACTTCATGAAGCACTTCGGGTCCTGGATGGTTCGCCGTCACGACCGCGACGGCTCTCCGCTGCATGGGGGTGCGGTGCACGCCATGCGGTGTGCACTCCGGTTCGGTATCATGCTGCCGTCGGTCCTGGGCTGCGATGTCCATGCGGCCATTCACGACCAGCCCGACAGGTTCGCGGCCATCGACCGTTATGTGACCGCGAAGCTGCGCTCCTCGCGAATTCCGGGGCTGTCGCTCGCCGTCGTCGAGGGCGACAGCATCGTCTTTCTCGCAGGCTATGGAAGTGCCGACCCATCAGGGCGCCCGGTCACGCCACGAACACCGTTCCTGATCGGCTCCATCACGAAGGCGTTCACGGCGCTCGCCACGCTGCAGCTGGCGGAGGCCGGTGCCATCGATCTCGATGCCCCGGTTCGCCGATACGTCCCCTGGTTCGAAACGGCGGATGGACACGCATCCACGGTGATCACGGTGCGTCACCTCCTGACCATGACCAGCGGGCTCCCGCAGCTGTACGAGACTCAGTTCTGGACGGCAAACGACGACGCTGCCCTCGAACGGAGCGTTCGACTACTGCAGCACGTCGAGCTCGCCGATCCACCGGGCGAGTCCTTCACGTACTCGAACGCCAACTCCGAGACGCTGGGGCTGATCATCCAGACTGTTTCCGGCGAGTCGTACGAGGAGTACGTCACGCGACACATCCTCGAGCCGCTCGCGATGCGGAACAGCTTCACTTCACAGGATGAGGCGGAGCGGCATGGGATGGCGTCGGGCTACAGGTGGTGGTTCGGCATCCCCGTCGCCGTGGCTCTCCCCTACAACCGCGCCGAGCTCCCCGCCGGCTACATCATCGCGAGCGCCGAAGACATGGCCCACTTCGTGATCGCGCAGCTCGACACGGGGCGCTACCGCGATGCTCGCGTGCTCTCACCGGCAGGCATCGAGCTGATGCAGCGGGAGCCGCCGCCCAGGGCCTTCGGCAATGGGTGGGAATCGGTGAGGATCGGGGGTCACAGACTCGTGAACCTCGACGGCGGCACCGCGAACTTTCAGGCCTCGCTCTTCTTCGATCCCGAGGCGCGAGTGGGAGTGTTCATCGCCGCCAACGTCGTCAACGCGCTCGATACCTTCTCCTCGCCATCCGGATCGTCGGTGTTGGACGGTCCCACCGCTCGCGGAATGGCGATGACGGTCCTGAGCATGGTGACGAATCGACCGTTACCCGACGTGGGGCCCGGTCATGAGCGCCTGACGCTGATCTTCGACCTCGTGCTTCTCGCTCTCACGATCGCTCTCGCGATCTCGCTCTGGCGGATTTCAGGGTGGTACCGGCAGTCGGCGCGACGGGGAGTCGGGAGCCGGGCGGAGCTCGCGCGAAGGATGGTCACGATCCTGGTGACAGGCTTCACTCTTCCCGTTTTGCTGGTTTATCTGGCGTTCGTGCCGGCGTGGAGGGTGGTGGCGCGATTCCAGCCCGACCTGGCCTGGTGGCTTTACGCGGCCGGGGCGGTGCTCCTGGTGAAGGGAGTAGTGGAGATCGTGTTGCTCCGGCGGATCTTCGGCGCGACCCGGTATCCGACCCATCCCTGATCGCTCACTGCGCGGGCGCCGGCCGCCCCGCGGCACCCGCGAGCGTGCGCGCGAAGAAGGGGATGGCATCGTTGGCGAAGCGCTCGATCTCGACGTGGCCGCCGTGATCCATGTGCAGCTCGTGCGGGACGCCGTGCGCGGTGAGTGCGCTATCGAGAGCCGGTACACTCACGACGATGTGGCGGAGGGTGTCGTGGTCACCGTACTGGATGCGGAAGCCATGCAGCGTCTTCAGCCCCGCGGCCTCGCGATCCAGGCGCGCCGCTGGCAGCTGTGCTGTCCAGTGCGAGTACGCGGAGTCGTTCGGTAGCACACGGTCGCCCTCTACGCGATAAGGGAGGTCGCCGTAGAACTGCGCCTGTTCGGAGTCGGGCGCGAAGGCGGCGGCGAGCGCCAGCGCCTCGAGCGGGGTTGGGTCACCGTGCTGAAATGCAGCGTCGGCCTGTTCGAGCGTCACCTGGGCCAGTGCTCCCCATGTCGGTGCCGGCCCCAACTCCTCGACCATCGCCAGGCAGCAGGGCGACTGCGCGAACATCGTTCCGAAGAGCTCCGGACGGTGCATCGCGATCGAGATCGCGCCAAAACCGCCCATGGATCCACCGTATAGCCCGCGACTGTCGCGCTCCGCGATCGTGCGAAACTTCGCATCGATTGTCGCTATTACGTCGTGGGTGACGAAGTCTTCCCAGTTGCCAGTCGTCGAGGAATTCACCCAGAAGCTTCCTCCCAGCCGGTTCCAGCCTTCGATATTCACGAGAATCACTTCACCGAGCCTGCCGCTGGCGATCGCCTCGTCGGTGGGTGCGAAGATGATGTCCTTTGCCCCGAAGCCCGGCATCTTCGCCAGCTCCGGCACGGCGTGGAAACCACCCAGCAGGTAGATCACCGGGTAGCGCCGCTCCGGCGCGCTGTCGTAGCTCGGTGGCAGGTAGATCGTGATCGTGCGATCGGGCGAGTCGCCAAGGAGATTGCCCTCGAGCGATTTGCCGTGGACAGCGAGGTCGAGCACCTGGCCGTGGAGCAGCGGGGCAGGCGACGTCTGCGCTGGTGCCGATGCCGGAGGAGTGGTCGACGATGCGGCGTCGACGTCCGCGCTCCCGCGAGTGCCGGGAACGCTGGAAGCGACGCGCGCCCCGGTGTTGGCGGTGCAGCCCAGCGAGAGGAGACCGATCAGCAGAGTGCGGCAGAGCATCGTCCACCTGTATGTGGATGAAGAGGCGTGGAGGTAGTAAAGTGGCAGGCGGGTGAAGTTGCAGCCGGCCGGATGCGGGCGCCAGTAGCCGGTACCCGGCCAGCCTCCCTAGCGACCCGACGCCGATCAATCGTTGTTCCCGAGCGGAAAGGAGTAGAGTATGAACGGCTCTGCCTGACCTCCCGCGCTCTCGTAAAGGCGACGTGCAGCGACATTGTCCTCTTCGGTACCGAGCCACGCTTCGGTACATCCGAGAGTGCGGCCGTGCTCGAGCAGCGTATCGAGCAACAGACGACCGATGCCGAGCCGCCGATGCGAGGGCGCCACTCCGACCTCGTTGATCCAGAGCTGCGCCGCCTTGTCGGGGTGGACGTAGTCGATGGCGGAGGCCATTCCGACCACCACGCCGTCCTCGATGGCTACCGCGAGATGGTGCCGCGCATCCGCGAGGAACTCGCGCGCCAGCTGCTCCTGCACGGGGGCGTCGAATACGCCGTTCGCTGTCTTCTCGAGCACTGCGAGGTCATCGGCGCGGAGGAGCCGGATTTCGATGTCCATCGTCGTACGCTTCCTGAAGGTGAGATCCGCAGCGCCTGTATCGCCGAGTGATTCCCTGGTTGGATGCTCGTACGGCACCTCCGGACTCCGCGCACCGGCGGGGATTCCTCAGCGCACCAGAACCGTGTCCTGCATGGTCGCGACCAGGGAGTCTCCGAGCATGCGCTGAAAGGTGACGACGGCTTCTCCGGAAGCGACGGCCCTGAAGTGGAAGAGCTGCGTCGGGCCGCCCGGGTTGTACGGCGGAACTACGTCGACACCGAGATACTCCAGCACGGGAAATGAGATCGAGGGCGGGCTTGCCCAGGTGGCGGGCCCCACGTTCCCCAGCTTGACGTCGATCTTCTGACCGCGGTCGGCCACGATCGTGCCAGCGACGTCGTTCCCTCGCACCCTCACGACATCATCCGATCCGCACGCGGCCAGAAGTAGTATCCCGAGCAGGAGCGGGAAGCGAACAGCAGGGACGCGAGCACGGAGCTTGTCGAGCTGTCGGCAGGTATTCATCGGGTTCTCCCTCCATGGGTCCAGAGATGAACCAGCTTTTACGTATTACAGACGCTTTATCCCGTCGGTAAATAGCGTACGACATCTGTGTCGGTGCCGCCACGTCGAGCTCGGCTCAACTCCGGCTCGTTCGAGCAGTGCGATCCACGGCGATTCCGGTGTGCAGTCGCTCGACCGCATAGTGCACGAGCTGTTCGGCAGCGCCTGGCTCTCTAAGGTTGCCGTCGATGCCCAGCATGGCCATGCCGTGCACCAGCGCCCATACGTATCGCGCCATGAGAACGGTATCGTCACTCCGCAGGATCGAGTCGCGCTGCAGCGACGCGAGGGCGTCGACCAGCGCCTGAAAGGCGGCCATCGCTTCGCGGGCCAGCTCTGGGTCGCGCGCCTCCTGGTCCACGAAGCCGCCGAACATCACGCGGTAGTACGACGGGTTCTCGATCGCGAAGTGGACGTAGGCCGCACCCATGGCGCGGAACGCGGCTTCGTCGCGGCCGCCTTCCTCCCAGGCAGAGACGAGCTTCTGACGCAGCGCGGCGAACCCTTCGGTCGCGACGGCCGTGAGCAGGGCGCGCTTGTCGGCGAAGTGGCGGTAGAGCGCGCTGCGCGAGACGCCGATCCGGGCGCCGATCGAGCGCAGCGTCAGCGCATCGACGCCCTCGGCCTGGATGGTAGCGAGCGCTTGATCGATGAGTGCGCGGCGGAGGTTGCCGTGATGGTAGGATCGGCGCGGCTTGTGAGCCGATCTCTTCGGTGTGGACATGGTACGAGAAAGCTACACCGAGATGTTGACAACGTCAACACGGCACACTAGACTATGTTGACAATGGCAACATTGGAGGAGCCGACCATGTATCCGATACGAGACACCACCCTGTTCGCCGCGCGCGCCGTGCCATTAGCTGCGCGATCGCGAGTCGCGGCTCTCTTCGCCAGCCTCTGGCGCTCGAGCCCGCCGCTCACCGCCGTCGGGACGTTGATGTTTTTGGTGGCCATCGCTTCGGCCGTGGGCACTTTCGTCGATCCACGCATCATCACCGGCGTTCCCGCCTGGCTCAAACGTTCAAGTTCGCGATCTCCGCCTCGATCTACAGCTTCACCCTGGCATGGGTATTCGGCTGGCTCTCCGACTGGCCGCGCGTTCGCCGAATGGTTGGGTGGACGACAGCGATCGTGTTCGTGCTCGAGGTCTCGATCATCGACACGCAGGCGTGGCGCGGAACGACCAGCCACTTCAACTCGTCCACGACGCTCGACCGGACTCTGTTCATCATCATGGGGAGCGCCATCATACTGCAGACGATCGTGAGCGTGGCCGTCGCGGTGGCGCTCTGGCGGCAGAGCTTCGCCGACCGCTCGCTCGGGTGGGCGCTGCGGCTCGGCATGACGCTCACGATCATCGGCGCTCTCACCGGTGGATTGATGACCCGCCCCACGTCCACGCAGCTCGAGGCCGCGCGCGCCGGCGCTCCCATGACGACCACAGGCGCGCACACGGTTGGTGCACCGGATGGTGGTCCCGGAATTCCCCTTACCGCCTGGAGCAGCACGCACGGCGACCTGCGTGTCCCGCACTTCATCGGCCTGCACGCGCTCCAGGCGTTGGCGCTCGTCGCGGTCGGCCTCAGGCGGTGGCGCCGTAACGCGGCCGCGCGCGTGAAGGCGGTGCTGGCAGTGACGGCGAGCTACGCGGCGCTCTTCGTTCTCCTTCTCCGGGAGGCGCTCCAGGGACGGAGCATCACATCCACGGATACAACGACGCTCGCGTCGCTCGGAGCCTGGGCCGTGGGTACACTGCTCGCCCTCGGCTGGGTCGCCATTCGCTCCCACGAAGATTCACGAAATCTTCTGAAGCGGGTGGCGGCGTGACAGCCGAACAGCTCATCCAGATCCCGAACATAGTGGCCAGAACTCAGCGGCTGCTCGGCGCCGGCTTGAAAACCCGACGAAACGCTATCAGCGCGGCCGGGTGATAGATAGTCGCGTGCGTCTCCTCCATCATTGGCTGGTAGTACCACGTGATCTCAGACGCCGCGGACTTCGTGAGAGTGTCGGCGAGAACCTTCGTGAGCTGGTCGATGTCCTGGCTGCTGTTGGCGAGAAAGAGAGTGCGCTTGCCGAATTTCTCAGCGTGCAGGCGCACGGCTGCGCTGTCCACCAGTGCGTGGTCGTTCCACCAGAGGCTCGGATCGAAGGCGATGTACGTATCGAAGAGACCCGGTTCGAGGAAGAACGTCTCCACTATGAAGAGCCCCGCCAGAGATTCGCCCACGATCGCCCTCTCCCTCGTCGTGCGGTATCGCGCGTTGACGATGGGCATCAACTCCGTGCGGATGAACTTCCGGAATGCCGCCGACCCGCCAACCTGCGGGGCGATCTTCCTGTCCTCGGCGTTCTGCGTGGGGCCGGTAAGGTCGCGGCGGCGCTCGGTGTTCTCGATGCCTACGAGTATGAACGGCCGCATGGTCCCATTTCCGACCGACACCTGTACGAGACCGGCGACGTGAAGGAAGTCCTCCCCCATTCCGCCGTCAGGCATGTAGAGCACCGGGAGCCGGACGCTCGCCGAGTCCTTGTAGATCGGCGGGAGGTATACGTTGATTCGCCGTGTCTCGTCGAGTGTCTTCGACTGGATCGTGAACGTCTCGCCCATGACGAGAGGCGCGACCGGACTGACGGCGCGAATGTCGACCTGCGCCAGCGTGGTGGAGGCCAGGCACATCAGGGCAGCGACGATCCAGCAGGGCGATTTCATTTCTTGCCTCTCTCCGGCTGATGTGGCGGAGAGAAGTGAATACGCCATCGCATCAGCCCGCAACCCCATACTCACGGCTGGTGCGATCGGCCATCCGCCCCGCTCGATGACGTCAGCGACTATGCGCCTCGGCGCGGCCGGAACTTCGCTCGTGGGGCAGCCCAGGCGCGGAGTGCGGGGAGCAGGGCTCGGTCCGCGGGGTGGCGGCGTTTGTCAGTACGTGTGTATTGACACGGTTACGTTTCCGTTCACCCTCCGCACATGAGCCCCAATGCTGACTAGAATCGCTCGCCCGTATCCCGAAGCTCCCACGTGGGTCCCGTAAGACTGAATCGCGCGAAGATCTCTCTCGCCTCGGCAGCCGACCACTTCTTCCACGCTGGATCGCGGTGTCGTCCATACCATACGCGCGCGAACTCCCAGATTTTCGCGAGAGGTTGCGCGTCGCCCCTCGGCATGTCGTGGCGCTCACACCACCTGTCGATGGCCTCCCCGGATTCGAACAGCAGCATGTTGCCGCACGTGTAGACGACATTGTCCCACGCGTGTGACATCGGAATGGGGAAGTGAACGAGCAGCTCACCGTGCGATATGGCGCCGTCCACGACGTCCACGGTAACCTGCGTCGACTCGCCACCGAGGGTGGTGGTGACGCTCGCATCCCCGCCCAGCAGCGCAATGACTCCCATCGAGCACCATGCGCAGTTACCCCACCAGCCTCGCCTCGCGTTCCGCACCCAGAAGTTGGTCGGCGCCGAGGAGAACGGATGGCACACCCAGATCTCCGAGCTCGCTGGATGAAGCACCACGCCGTGTTCGTCCTGCAAGGTGCGAAGTGCTGCCGCCACCGCCTCACGCGGCTGGTCGAGCAGGGAAGCGAGCAACTCGATCGATGGCGCGTGACCGTGCGAGATGAAGTGTTCTATGATGGTGTGGTGCAGGAGAGATGTAACGGTGGGCGCGGGTATGGTTGGGTAAGGCATATCGGACGTGGCGTGCATCGTGAGGCGGCGAGGACCCGCAGCGCCGCCACGGGTCCCCGATCGCGAATTGCGACATCGAGTGCTGTAAAGTGAGGGATCAGCCGCCGTCCGGCCCCGACCAGTCGAACGGAATGTGCTTGCTCGAGCGGCCCGCCCAGTCCCAGTCGAAGCCGTAAGCGTTCACCTTGTCCGCGACCGCGGTGCCCCACGTCGCCACTGTGCCCGGGCCCGTTTCCGAACCCGGAGCGTTGTACGTCTGCACCCGCTTCCCCGGAGGCGTCATGGGTCCGCTCAGCGCTTCCGCGCGCGCGCTGACCTTCCCTGGGATCTCCGCGCGCCAGTAGGCCAGGTCGTCAGCTACTTCGATCTCGATGGAAGCGTATTCGAGTCCACGCACTTCACCGAACATCTGCGCGAACATCGCCGGGAACCCACCGACCTCACCGCTCCAGATCCGGCGCAACGCATCTCGCTGCTCCTCGCCGGCACGTTCGTCGATGAAGATCCCGAGCGCCACCTTCGTTTCACCAGCCCAGATGTTGCCATCGAAGTGACCAACGGCCAGTACGTTGAGCCCATCGAGCGTGACGTCTCCGAAACGGCCGCGCCGCACGCGGTACGCGAGGATGCCGTCGCAGTCACCGAAGCTCGGTGTTTGAGCGAAGGTACAGGGACACGGGATGCTACACTTGCAGACGTCGAACCAGTCACCTTCGACGTGCCATTTGGGAATCTGTGCCATGGTTCCTCCTCGTCCGCGCGCTGATGGAGGTGATCGCCTATCCCATAATTGTGCCACAAGCTTCTCGTGCGCAATCGTCGCTTACGAGCGCGACCGTCCCCCACCTTGATGAGTGTGCCGCGGCCACGAAGGTCGAGCACGGCTCCAACGATGCACGCGGCGCGGCCGACTGGCCGCTGGGCTCGATGCCGCCAGCCCCGGCCTCGCGGCGATGACCCTCGACACGACGCAAGACCCGATGCTGCTCTCAGAACTCTCGACGAACCACCTTCGCCGTGCTGTCGGAAACGAGCAGCCACCCGCTGGCCGAGTCGCTGGTGACGAAGATCCACCAGCGCAGCTCCGGCTCGCCCGAGACCGCGAAGCTCGCGGTATCGTGCGTGGGGCAGGGGTCTGCCTCGATCACGGAGGCATCGATGCGAACGAAGCACGTACCCTCCGCGCGCGGCTGGAGGTACTCGAAGCGCATGGACGGCGCGAGGTCGATCGTCGTGTCGCGAGGCGCATCCGAGTAGTAGCGATCGCGCGAGAGCGAGCGCAACGCCCCCAGGAAGCGACCGTGCACCACGGCGCCGCCGTCGGCAATTCTCACCGTTGCGGGCGCTATCGTCTGCAGGCGCGTGCTGTCGTAGGTGATGCGAGCGCCGGGGGCTACGCCGAGCACCCCCTCGGCCGCGGCATCGCTCGACGGTGATTGCCTGAGCGGGAGGCCGCCTCGGACTGCAGTGATCACTGGAATCCCCTCGCCTGGCCAGAGGCCCACCTCGAACGCCGGCGCCGTCCGCGAATCCGGTCCTCGGGGGACGGATTCCGCTGCGGAGCGCTCGCCACTGCAGGCCATGAACGTCAACGAGAGCAGTAACGGAAGAAGCCGCGTCCGCCAGCTCCTCGCGCACGCTGCACTCATTCCGCGTCTTCTGCGTCGCGATCCACCGCCTGAGGCGAGAACGCGGGAGTGCACACCGCAACATACTCCGCTCCGTCGGGATCGGGCGTACTATAGCGAACCCACTCGCCCGGGCGTGCAACCACCGCCTGACCAGCGCGGACCTCGAGCACGCCGTCATCATGTTCCACGCGCAGCATCCCGTGCAGCACCACGGTGATCTCCTCGAACCGAGCCCGCTGCCCCGGTTCGTCCCACCCTTCCGGCGAGATCATGCGCGCGATGCTCACGTTGGTGTGGCCGGAGTTCACGCGCCCGGCATACTCCTCGATCTCCTTTGGAACGCTTCCAGCTGCCAGGAGAATGGTCGGTTTGGCGATCAGTGTTGGCATACGTTCTTCGCTCCCGTGGAGTTCAGGTGGCTCGTGCCGTCGTCGCGCCGCTCCCGCGCTGATGAAATACCCAGTGTGTAGAGTGTGCGCGAATCGAAGTGGCCGACATGACGCAGCGTTCGCATTACCTGCCCGCACGTCCGAATATCCGCCACTGGTCGAGCCGGAAACCGGATCTCCTGCCCGAGCGTCCAGCGGCGTTGCGGCTCAGCTGCTCGCATCGCTCGTCTTCTGCCGGTCGACCGAGCGCTCTACGCGCTAGCGCGGTCCCCGATCGAGCACCGGCAGGTACTTCCGCCAGGGGCCGACCGCCTCCCGATACTGCTTGGCCATGACGCGCGCGGTCTGCGCGATGTGTCCGAGGTCGTGTACCACCCATGCGGCCAGCAGCTGCCGCAGTGTCACCGGCCCCAGTTCCGGATGCTCTCCCTCGAGCGCGAGCTTAGCCTCGGTGAGATCCCAGGAGCGAAGCGCGTCGAGATTCTCCGAGCGAAGTCGCGCAAACTCGTCGAGAAGGGCGGTGAGCTGCTTTCCCTCGCTCTCGCGGACGTGGGCGAAACGATCGAAGGGTTCGAAGCGACGATCGTCGCCCTGGGCGAGGATGATCCGGGCGCGCGGGATCCAGTCGGTACGCTCCCCATGGACGAGGTGAGCGAGGTTGTCGAAGGGACTGAAGGTCTCGGGGCCTTCGTTCGTCCGCGTCCACGACTCCGGGAGCCCGGCGAGGAGCGCGTGGAAGGTGCGCGGGGTGCGTTCGAGGACGGAGATGGCGTCCGGAAGTTGGAAAGTCATGGGATTCGGCTCCTGGCTCTCTTCTGGCACGCTCGGGTACACCGTATGGCTGCGCTCGAAGCCGTGTACGAGCGTTAGAATACGAGCGACATTGCTACTGTCGTGATCGACGCACCTCGTCGCGGGTGACCCCGCGGCCGCGCCGCACGAACCATGCGGCTCGCGAACGTTCCACAATTCGAGAACCTGCTTGCCACTACCAACACAACATACCAGCGTCGTGGTTCCACGTCGTCGCCGCACAGAGTGGATCGTGCGATCAGTCGTGCGGCGACTCTCTTCCGCCCTGTTCTGCGCGCTCCTGGTCGTAATCGCGCTCCTCGCGTTCAGCAGCGAGGGACTCCCCGCCCAGGAGCCGGGCTCCAACCTCCGCATCTCGGTGATCACCATCGGGCCGGGCGCGGAGGTGTGGGAGCGCTTCGGGCACAACGCGATCATGCTCCAGGACACGCGCACCGGCCAGGCGGTGTGGTACAACTACGGGATGTTCGACTTCGGCGCGGCGGACTTCTGGCCGCGTTTCATGAAGGGCGACATGCGCTACTGGATGCAGGGTGGACAGGTGCGCACGGAGCTCCCCTTCTACTTCCAGAGCAACCGCACCGTCTGGGCGCAGGAGCTGGACCTCGAGCCGGCGCAGCGCCTCGAGATAAAGCGCTTCCTGGAGTGGAACGCGCTCCCGGAGAACAGGTTCTACCACTACGACTACTTCCGCGACAACTGCTCCACTCGCGTGCGCGACGTGGTGGACCGCGTGATCGGCGGCGCCATCAAGGAGCAGACGGAGGACATCCCGGCGGGGACCAGCTTCCGTTCCGAGACGCGACGACTCACGGAGAGCAGTCTCCCGGTGTACGTCGGAATCGAGCTCGGCCTTGCCCGTCCCACGGACGAACCTATCTCGCGCTACGAAGAGATGTTCCTCCCGATGGCGCTGCACCGCTACCTGCGCGATGTCACGGTGACGGGCCCCGACGGCAAGTCGCATCCGCTCGTGAAGGCGGAGCGCACGCTCTACACATCCACCGCGACTCCGCCGCCCGCCAATCCGCCCGGCTGGTGGCCGTGGTTTCTCCTCGCGGGGCTCATCGTGGGCGGGGCGCTCTACGCCATGAGCAGATCGTTCGAGACGTCCGCTCCCGCTCGAGCGGGTTTCCTCGTGCTCGGCGGCGCGTGGACGCTCTTCGCCGGACTCGGCGGACTGGTGCTCGCAGCGCTCTGGGGGCTCACCGACCACTGGGCCACTTACTACAACGAGAACCTGCTGCAGCTCTCGCCGGTGGCGCTCCTGCTCGCGTTCACTCTTCGGCGTGTCGCGTGTCGCTCGCGCAAGCCGCACCCGATCGCCGAGCGCCTCGCGATGTTCGTCGCCGTCTCCTCGCTCGCCGGTCTCGCGCTCAAGCTTCTCCCCGGCCCGAGCCAGGTGAACTGGGAGATCATATCCTTCGCACTCCCCGTGAACCTCGGTCTTGCCGCCGCGGTGATCCGCCATGGTGTGCGGCGCCGCCTGGCCTCAGCCGACATCGCTTGACGGCCCGGCATCCCCAGCGTCCGTCCCCAGACGCGCGATGCTGGGCGTTCACCCCACGACAGGTGCTGTTCGCCACACGATAAGTAGAGCTCGCATGAGCTCTATTGCGCCCGTGAAGTGTGCAAGGTATCGTCGCGCTTGATCGCACCTGTTTGGCGACATTACGGTCGATCGAATGCCTGGGCGGACTCGGCAGCTACCCCTGCCGGTCGCGACGGCGAGCTGCCCCTCCGCTGGCAACCGACGACCGTTCCGTGCTCGCGCATTCGCGCATGCGCGTCGGCGGATTCCAACACTCGTGCGACTCCCTTAGCTCGGAACGGAAGTGCTCGCTCGTTCCGAGCCTTCGTGTCGTGGTATCGATTCAACCTTGACGTAGCGCGCCAGCTGCTGTCGGCATCAAACGCAAGCCCCGCCGGAGCCTTGCACCGTGCGCCGGGCTGCGTCGATCGATACCGAGGTGCCGTGGATCCATGCGCCGCCTCGCCTGCCGCGCCCAAGGGGACTCGACGCGGCTCGGAGAAGTTCGCGGTCCCACTTCATCCACTCGGAAGGGAGGAAGTATGCGAGAGACACGATGTCGGGTACTCCCGGCTCTGGTCGCCCTCGTTCTGTGGCCTGCGGTTGCCGCCACGCAGCAGGGGACCATCCAGGGAAAAGTAGTCGACAGGGCGACCAGCGCGCCCGTGGCCAACGTGCAGCTGACCGTCGAGGGCACGAAGCGCGGTGCAATAACGGACGCGGAAGGACAGTATCACATCAGGAGCATCGAAGCGGGGTCATATCAGATTCGCGCCCAGCGGGTCGGCTACGCCGCGGAGACGCAGTCGATCACCCTGACGGCCGGTGGCACCGTGACGGCCGACTTCGCCATGACCCAGCGCGCCGTTTCGCTCGATGCGATGGTCGTAACGGCCAGCGGTGAAACACAACGGGCGCGGGCGAGCAGTGTGTTGACGGGCAAGCTCGAAGCCGACTCGGTGAACCTCACTCCGGTGACCAACGCGTCGGATCTGTTGCAGTCGCGCGTCCCCGGTGTCACGGTCACTGCGTCGAGCGGCACGGCCGGCGCCAATGCCCGGATCCGCATCCGCGGCTCCAACAGCTTGTCGCTGACCAACGATCCGCTGGTCATCGTGGACGGAGTGCGCGTTAACTCGGACCTGGGCTCGTCCACGATCGGCGTCGGCGGCCAGGTGCCATCACGCCTCAACGACCTCAATCCCGAAGACATCGAAAATATCGAGGTCGTGAAGGGACCAGCGGCGGCCTCGCTCTACGGCACTGCGGCGGCGAACGGCGTGATCATCGTGACCACGAAGCGTGGCTACTCGGGTGATGCCCGCTGGACGCTGCACGCCGGCGGCGGTACCGCCAAACAGGAGACGGTTTTCCCCGCGAACTTCTTCGGATTTACCGTCGTCGCGCCAGGGGACACCGCAGGCTGTGCGAACTACCAGATGGCCGGCGGCGAATGCACGCAAGCTGGCACGTTGGCCTGGAATCCACTCATGCAGGCGAGTCCGTTCACGGATGGCAATTCCCAGAATTACGGCCTGAGCGTGACGGGCGGAACCGACCGCGCGACCTATTACATCTCGGGCAACTGGGATAAGCAGAAGGGCTCGCTCGACTGGAACACCATCCACCACTTCGACACCCGGGCGAACATCAGCGCCCAGCCGCGCGACAACATGAACATCACCGCGTCGGTGGGCTATCTGCAGAGCCGTCTGCGCCTCCCCCAGAACGACAACAACATCCTCGGTGTGCTCGGCGGCGGCCTGCTCGGCAATGCCACTGATGACCCGGACGGTCGCGGCTACATACTCGGGCAGACACCGCAGGCGATCTCGGCGATCAACACCCAGCAGAACGTCGACCGCTTCACCGGATCGGTGAACGGCTCGTGGCAGGTCACCAAGTGGCTCAACCTGGTCGCCACCACCGGGCTCGATTTCACGAACCGGATAGACCAGGAGCTGGTACCACCGCAGGCGGTGTTCTTCGCCGACCTCCCGGAAGGGCAGCGCACCTCGAACCCGTTCCAGACCTTCTTCTACACAATGAATGGCGGTGGGACGGCGACCTTCCAGTTGATGTCGGACGTCCGCTCGACGACGAGCCTCGGAGTGCAGTACAACAACGAGACCGTGCGCGGCACTTTCGCGTTTGGCCAGCTCCTGTTGGATGGTACCGGTTCCCTCAACGGCACGAACTCGTTGTTCTCGGTTGGTGAGACGAATACCGAGAACGTCACGCTCGGCGCGTACGCGCAGGAGCAGATCGCCTGGCGGGATCGAGTCTTCGTGAACGCCGCGCTGCGAGCCGACAAAAACAGCGCGTTCGGTCAGAACTTCAAGGAGATCTACTATCCGTCGGCGGGGCTCTCGTACGTGATCGGCGAGGAACCGTGGTTCCCGAAGTCGCGGTATTTCAGTTCGCTGCGGCTGCGGGTGGCGTACGGCGAGACGGGCCAACGCCCCAACTTCCGCGATGCCATCAAGTTCTTCAATCCTGTTTCAGTCGCCACCGCCGTCGGGGAGGAGGCGGGTTTCGAGGTGGGCGGGGTGGGCAACCCGAACCTCAAGGCGGAACGGTCCAAGGAGGTCGAGACAGGGCTGGATGTCGGACTGTTCGACGAGCGGGCGTCGCTCTCCTTCACCTACTACAACAAGCACACGCAGGACGCGCTGATCTCCGTTCCACTGGCGCCGTCGAATGGCCAGGCCGAGAACCAATGGCGCAACCTGGGCAAGATTCAGAATTCCGGCTTCGAGATGCTCCTGAATGCCAACGTGCTGAATCGTGATCCAGTGCAATGGACGGTCGGATTCAACGGCTCCACCAACAAGAACAAGGTGGTGGACCTCGGTGCCGGCATAACACCGATCATCTTCAACGGCGGCGATCAGGAGCACGTCAACGGCTACTCCGCGGGTGGCTATTGGCAGAAGCCCCTCACGTTCTCGGACGCGAACGGTGACGGTCTGCTGTCGCCTGACGAAGTCACAGTGGGTGACACGGCGGTGTTCCTCGGTACGCCGTTCCCCAAGCGCGAATTCTCGTTCACGACGAACCTCACGCTGTTCAAGTACTTCCGCGTCAACGGGCTGCTCGATTACAAAGGCGGTCACAAGCTGCTGAACCTGACCGAGCGCTTCCGCTGCGCCTTCGCCAACTGCGAGGGTTGGAACGATCCCAATGCATCGCTGGCGTCGCAAGCGGCGGCAATCGGTGTGAACTTCTACGGCACCGATGCCGGCTACATCGAGGACGCTTCCTTCTGGAAGCTGCGCGAGGTGTCGCTCACCGTCATGGCGCCGCGGAACGTCGCGTCGCGCATCAACGCCAGCGCCCTCTCGCTCACGGTCGCCGGACGCAACCTCCACACGTGGACGAACTATCAGGGCTTCGATCCCGAGCTGATCTCCGCCGGGGGCACCAACTTCTCCACGGATGATTTCCTGACTTTGCCTCCGCTGCGCTACTTCACCGTGCGCCTGGATGTAACGTGGTGAGCCGACGCTACTTCTACGAGCGAGAATCCATCATGCGAGACTGTACATATTCCATACTGGCGCGGCTCCGGCCCGCGATCGGAGCGCTCGTCTGCGCTCTTGCCGTGGCTGCGTGCAACACCGACCGCCTGTTGCGGGTCGACGACCCCGACGTGGCGAACCCCGGCACGGTGGCCGGCGCGGACAAGCTGCCCACCCAGCTCGCGGGCCTGATCGGCGACTTCCAGGTGGGTGTCGACGGGAGCTCGGCTTCCGAGGGGCTGGTGAATCTCACGGGCCTGCTCACCGACGAGTTCAGCTTCACCGAAACGTTTCCAACGCGAATCGTGATCGACCAGCGACGGATGACCACCTCCAACACCACGCTGACGCCGATCTTCTTCAACATCCAGCGTGCACGCGCGTCCGGAGAACGCACGTCGGCAGCGTACAACGAGTTCGATCCGGACAACGCCGGTCACTCACAGGCGCTCAGCCTTACCGGATTCGCCGAAGTATTCCTCGCCGAGACCTATTGCTCCGGCGTGCCATTCACGTCGCTGAACGAGGATGGCTCGTTGGCCAACAACGATCCGCTCACCACGGAGCAGGCGCTGGCTATCGCGGTTGCTCACTTCGATTCGGCCATCACCATTGCGCAGACGGCCGGCGACGCGGATCTCGAGTCGCTGGCGCGAGTCGGCAAGGCACGCACGCTCCTCGACCTCGGCAGGGGCAACTTCTCCGATGCTGCCGCGGCGGTGAGCACAGTGCCGACGGATTTCGAGTATGTAATCAACCATTCGGCCAACACGGGTCGTGAGAACAACGGGCAGTGGGAGTTCATCTGGAACGAGGGTCGCTGGGGGCAGTCGGATGTGGAAGGCACGAACGGGCTGGACTTCCGCTCGTCCGCGGACCCGCGCACACCGTTCACCGACCTGGGGTCAGGATTCGCGACCAACACCCGCCTCTTCGGCCCGGACAAGTACTCTGACCGCGCCAACAACACGGTGCTGGCGAGTGGAATCGAAGCTCGACTCATCGAGGCCGAGGCGGCTCTCGATGCGGGACAGCCAGGCACCTGGCTGGGCGATCTGAACGCGCTGCGTTCTGGCTCCGGTCTGGGCCTGGCGCCGTTGGCCGACCCGGGGACGCCCGATGCGCGTGTGAATCTCATGTTTCGTGAGCGCGCGTTCTGGCTGTATGCGACCGGACACCGGCTCGGCGATCTCCGCCGGATGGCACGCTCGGTGGCGCGTGGAGGCTACGGGCGGAATGCCGAAACGGTATTCCCCACCGGGACGTACATCTATCGCGGCACGCCACAGGGCACGTACGGACCAGATGTGAACTTCCCGATCCCGATCGAGGAAGGAAACAATCCGGCATCCAAGGCGGCAGGCGGGTGCATCGATCGCGATCCTTAGCCGGAACACGATCGGGTAGAGCAGTGACGAGCGCGCGGGAGGCAGTCGCCTCCCGCGCGCTCGCTGCATCACGACCGGGTCAGATGGAGTCCGGCGCGGACTTGGTGATGATCGAGATCAGTCCCGCACCGGAGTTGGTGCCCTGCTGGACCGTCGCCTGAATGCCGCTGACCAGCCAGAGCTTCTCGATGCTCCGCGCGGCGATCTGTCGGAGCATTCGCGGATCGTCCTGTCGCACGCCGTTGACGAGCAATACCGGGACGTCGGCGCCGCTGAGCAGAATGCTGCTCTTGCCGCGGCGCGTGAACATGGTGGCGCTGTCCCCGAAGGGCGACTCATGAAGATTGACGAATCCGGTTCGCTCGACGACGTCCCAGGCGGTGGCGACGCGCATCTGTGCGATGTCGTCCGCCGTGAAGACCCGGGCACCGTCGGTACCCAGGGGAGGCGCCGCGCGAACGGCCGGACCACATGCCATGATCGCGAGGACAACGCCGACGACGGGGACTCTGGACACGAGGCACCCACTGGATGGACTAACTACATCCCGATCCGCACCCGCGAACGCGATGTCTAGAGTTGTACGAGGGCCGCGATCCGTCAAGATGCGACGGGGTCAGGTCTTTAATTGTGAGCAAGCTCGACCATGGCAAAGCCATGGTCGAGCT
>DATCXR010000150.1:0-7095 GCA_036565685.1 Gemmatimonadaceae bacterium | reverse complement strand
GCTCGAGCTTCTTCGGGTCGCCGCCGATCCAGTGGGTATCCACGAGCGTCGTCGCGTTGGCGCGCGACCACTTCGCGCATTCGGCGAGCGTGTTCCACTCCTCGGAGGTGAGGACGGGCGTCACGTACATCTCCTGCAGCTGCGTACCGGTGCCGAAGTAACTCCGGACCTCGGCGCCGAAGTCGCGGTGCGGGTCGATGTCGAGCTGCTTCGCGTGGCGCGCGTAGATGATCCCGTGCAACATGAGGGAGTTGATCGGGAAGAGCGCACCGCGCCGCACCACGTTCTCGTAGGTGTCGCCGTCGCGGTAGGTGATCCACCGCTGCCGGTCGGAGCCCACGCCGGCGAAATCATGGTCGTCGCCGCCGCGCCAGATCGAGTCGGCGTACCGCAGCCAGAAGGGGGAAGGGTAGGTGCCGGTGGTGAGGTTGATGTAGATGTCGGGCTTCGCCGAACGCAGCTCCCCGATCAGATGAATGGCGGCGTCGAAGTCGCTGTCGAAGACGCTGCCCGGGATGGCGTGTGACGCGTTGCCGGTGCCGTCGATCTTGAACTGGTTCACGCCGTACTCGCGCACCATGCGCATGCACGCGTCGCGGAAGCGCTGGTAGTACTTCGGTCCGGAGAGCGCGAAGCCGCCCTCGTTGGTCTCGAAGCCCTGACGTCGCCCGTACTCGAGGCGCGCCTTCTTCGGGTCGCCGTAACCGCCCCACGGGGAGAGCCAGACGCCGGGAGCGGCACCGCAGCGCGCCGCCTCCTCGCGCACTCTGGCGAAACCGTCGGGAAAACCAGGGTGGAATCCCCAGAGCGTCTTCGGATCGTCCCAGCCGTCGTCGAAGAGGAAGGAGTCGAGCACGACCCCACGTTGACGCGCGAGCTCGGTGCCGAACGCCTGGATCACCGCGAGCGCCTCGGGCTCCGAATACTTCGAGAAGTAGCCGATGTCGTACCAGGAGTTGTAGTGCAGAAAGGTGCGATAGGGATGAGCGCGCTCGCGCTCCACGTAGGCCAGGAAGTCGCGCCGCATCTGCCCGGGGCGCGCGATTCCCGTCACTGACGAAACCGTGACGGGAGACTCGGGACGGAGCGGGAGCTCGCGCGTGAGGAAGCAGCGCACGCGCTCCGCATCCACGATGCTCGTGGAAAGCGGGTGCTCGAAGCCTGTGAACCAGTCGCTCACTGTCACGGGGCTCCCCTTGACGCTCCCGGTGACCGTCACGCCAGGCGCGCTCAGCTCCACGAGCGCGATCTCGCGTACCGCGAGCGGCGCGCGGAGCGCACGGAGCGTGACCTCCTGGCGAAGGTAGTGCGATCCATCGCGCAGCTCGGCGCGCCACGTTGCTTCCAGGCGTCCGTCGGGATCGCGGAGAGTAACGCTGACGCGGCCGCCCCCCAGGCGCTCGGCGAAGCGCGATGCGTCCGGGCGCGGAGAGATGGCATCGATGGATGGCTCGCCGACGATACGGAGTCGGGTCGAGTCGAGCCGCGTACCGTCGGCGAGCGCCAGCGCGAAAACGTGAGCGGGGACCATGAGGCGCGCACCGTTCCTCTTGCTGGTGATCGCGCCGGCGCGGAGGACTCCATCCGATGTGCTCCAGCTCGCGGAGACCACGTCGTTACCCAGCGCGAGGCCGTCGTCACCCCTTCGCGCTGTAACCGACCGTTCATCGGAGAGCGCGAGGAGCGAGCGGGGGAGGGCGCCGAGCATACCGAGCCCGAGCCCGGCAAACGCGCCCCGCTCGAGGAATTGCCGCCGGTTCGGCCCCCGCTTGCGATCGTCGCTCTGATCCGAAGGGCTCACTGGTGAAGCTCGTCGAGGATGGGTCGGGGGACGCCGGCGAGCGTTCGCCTGCGAGGGACATCCAGATCGAAGACGACCACTTCGTTCACGCCCGGCTTCAGCCATGGGCCTGGCACGTAGAGAGTCTGCGGTGGACCGATCTTCCAGAATCGGCCGAGGTGATGGCCGTTGATCCACACCGTACCCTTTCCCCAGCCGCGCATGTCGAGGAAGGTGTCGCCCGGGTCGTTCACCGTGACGGCGCCGCGGTAGAATGCGGGACCTTGCCTCTCGCTCGCCGACGCGTGCTCGAAAGCGATTCCGTCGAGCGACTTCATGGGGAGCGGGAAGACTTCCCAGCCGGTCAGCACACGTCCGCCGAGCGTCACGGAGTGTGTGATCCCCTTTCGCTCGCCGCGCAGCGCCTTGGTGAAGTTGATGCGCCCCATATTCTCGACGAGGATATCGAGCGTGGCGCCTCCCGCGGGGATGTGCACGGGGAGCCGATCCTGGCCGAGCCGCCGGTCGAGAGTTCCCACGAGCGAATCGTTCACGTATACGCGAGCGTAGTCGCGCACCTCGTCGGCCACCAGCTCCGCTTCATCGCTGCCGCCCGCGGAGACGCGCGTGCGGTAGAGGATGTAGCCGTACGACTGGCCGAGCTCCTCCATGCTCTCGGGCCGCTCCATCTCCGTTCCATTGCCGAGCGCCGCGGAGAGCGGCGCGACTTCCTCGAGCGCGAAGGCGGGGAGCTCCACCAGCGGCGGAGAGTCGGGGACCGGAGGGAGCGCGACGCCGGGGCGGTGACGCGCGATGACATCGCGGAAAGCGTAATACTTGGGTGTCGGACGTCCGGATTCGTCGAGGGCCGCGTCGTAGTCGTAGCTCGTGGTCTGCGGCCAGTAGTCGTGCGCGCTGGGCGAGCCGTTCGCGCCGTTCATGAAGCCGAACGACGTGCCGCCGTGAAACATGTACATGTTCACCGAGTAACCGCGCGAGAGCATCCAGTCGAGCTCACGGGTTTGCTGCTCGGCGTCGGTGTGGTGATGCGGACGACCCCACTGGTCGAACCACCCCGCCCAGTACTCGCCGCTCATCAGCGGTTCTCGAGGGCGGAAGTCACGGAGTCGCGCGAAGGCGCTGTCGGCTTCGCCCGGTCCGAAGTTCACCACCGCCGGCAGCTCGGAAAGCGTTCCCCTCGGGAGCTGTACGTCGCCGTCCGCGGTGTACAGAAGGGCGTCGCCGAACCCGGCGTGACGGAGCGCCCCCAGCTGCCAACGCAGGTAGTCCTTGTCGTCGTCGAAGGATCCGTACTCGTTCTCCACCTGAACGGCGATGATCGGCCCGCCGCGCGTGGAGAGCAGCGGCGAGAGCTCCTTTCCGAGTCGATCGAGCCAGCGTTCGGCGGGCCTCGTGAATTTTGCGTCCGTGCTGCGGAGCACCGTTGCAGAGTCCGCAAGGAGCCACGCGGGGTAGCCGCCGAGATCCCATTCCGCGCAGACGTACGGCCCGGGGCGCAGGATCACGAAGAGCCCTTCCTCCTGCGCTGCACGCAGGTAGGCGGCGATGTCGCGCTGGCCGGAAAAGTCGAAGTGCCCCGGCGTGAGCTCGTGATAGTTCCAGAAGACGTAGGTGGAGACGGTGTTCAGCCCCATGGCGCGCGCCTTCCGGAGACGGTCGTGCCAGTACGCGCGCGGGATGCGCGAGTAGTGCATCTCGCCGGAAATGATCTGGAAAGGCTTCCCGTCCAGGAGGAAGACGCGCTCGCCGGCGATGAGGCGATGCGTCGTGCTCTGGGCGGCGGCGGAGGCTGTCATCGCTGCCAGCGAGAGCGCGAGGAGCACCGAGAGCGACCTGCACGAGCCGGCGCCCATGCTATTGCCGGTCCTCCGCGGAGACTGGCGACTGGCGGCTCGTGGCCGGATGGTCGTTCCAGTTGAGGATAGCGTTCCACACCATGGGGAAGTCGTGGTGGTTGAGATAGCGGTGGAGCGGGTCGAAGGTGAAGGCGATGACGCGTCCCTTGCGAACCGGGACGTCGAAGACCGCACCCTCACCCACGATCTCCTTCTCGTTGCGCACCATTCCGGAGACCACGTAGGAGTCGGCGCTACCCTTCTTCTCCTCTCCGCCGGCCGCCGTGGACTCGTGCTCGCTGGTGGCGGCGCGCGCGCTGTCCTTCCTCGATTCAGCGCTTGCGGCCGAATCGGGTCGCTCGTGCGCGGGTGGCTTCTTAATCCCCATGATCGGACCATCGGGCTCGTGTTTGGGGAGGGCGGTGCCGTATTGCAGAACGAGCATCGAGCTGTCGCGCGGCTCGACTTCGTACAGCGGCCCATTGCCCCGGAAGATCGTGGTGATCTCCGGATAACCGTAGAGGATCGGCGATGTGGAGCGGCGCGAACGCACGCGCACGACCGACCCCGGGTGAAAGAGCGTGCGCGCGGTGTGCGGCGACAGCGACGCGGCGATTCCCGTTTCCGCGGCGAGGCGAGTCGCATTGGCGAGCGTGATGAGCGTGCCGCCATCGTCCACGAAGCGCTGAAGCGCCGCGAGCCCATCGAAGCCCGGGCCGCCGGTGACATCGGGGCTGGAAGCCGGCGTGCCGAACGAGGGAGTTTCGCGCGTCTTCTGGAATGGCATCGGCCCGAAGTCGCGATTGACACCGTGGATGATCCGGTCAACCGTTCCGCGCACGTTGGGCACCAGGATCACGTCGAAGCGCCTGCGCAGGTCGCCCGCGCGGAGGTCGTCCTTGTCGATCGAAGTATAGGGAATGTCGAGCATCTCGAAGGTGTAGCGCGACCATCCTTCGTCCTGCGTGTCGTACCAGCTGTGGTAGATGGCGACGCGCGGCAGATCGAGCTCGTGCCGCCGCACGGACGGCGCGCTCGCGGTGGCGACGAGCGGGAGGGCCCAGCGTGCGGCAAGCTCGCGCGCGGCCGAAGCGCTCACACCTTCGAGGATGACGGAGCCGGCGGGGAAGCTGTCGGCTCCAACCACGAACGCGCTCTCCGCCGCCCAGGCGCGCGCTCCCTTCACGCTCTTTCGTAGCCACTGCAGCGCGGGGAGGAGCTCGGACTGCGCGTGATACGGCATGAGATAGACGCTGCCGTTCCCAGCTACCGAAGCGGTGGCGGCCACCGTGTCGCGGAGCAGCTCGAGACCGGTCCAGCGGAACACGGAGGTGTCGTCCACCGCTTTCACATCGACGCCGTAGAGGTAGCCGAGCGTCCAGGCGATGTCGTCGTACGGTGGGTACTGCGCGGAAGACGGGTATTTCTGAATGCTCAGCAGATTGACCGCCAGGTCGCGGTATGGCTGGTCGAGGAGGATGACGAAGTCGCCCGCGGAATCACCCGCCGAGCGCCGGTGCACCTCGATGTGCTGCCGCTCGAGCTGGTTCACCAGGTAGGCGGTGCGACGCGGGTCGCGCTGACGCTCGAAGCCGGGGATCACGTATGCATGTGGCTTCTCCGTCTTTCCGCGCTGCAGGCTGTTGTAGCTCTTCTGCCAGAAGTTGCGCAGCAGGGTCTTCGCGTTGTCGGCGGTGTAGCCGAGCGTGGTGAGGACGCCGGCCTCCTGGTAGTTCACGTTGTCGCGCATCGACCAGCGCACCTTCTTCGTGGGCGGCCACGAGCGGTACCACTGGCGGCTCGTCACCGGGTCGCCGGCGTAGCGGTCGTTGGAGAGATCACGGATGTAGGTATCGGCGCCCGCGTTGCCGAAAGTCTCGTAGAAGCGCCCGATGGAGTTGTGGTTGTTGGCGACCCACACCGCATAGCCGGGCCACCAGCCGTCGAAGAACCCCCACGTCCACACGCCGGGGAGGCCAGCGGCGCTGAGCGCGGTGATCTCGTTGTTGGCGAGGAGCTGCCACTCGCTGATCGCGATCGGGTCGTTGGTGACGTTGTACGGGCCAGTGCCGGTGGAGATGTAGAGGAGCGGCACCGACTCGTGGAGGTCGTGCATGATGAGCGGATGCCAGTCGTAGTAGATCTGGTAGATCGCCCTGGTGAGCTGCTGGGACATCTGGATCCCATCGCGGTTGTTGTCGTGCACCACGTAGCGCCCCCAGTACGGCGTGGAGCGCGGGAATCCATCGTCGAACTCGGGACGTCCCTTCGTGTAGCGGTAGTACCAGTCAACCTGCTTGTCGCGCCCATCGGGCTCGCTCACCGGGTTGATGATAGTGATGACGTTGTCGCGGATGCGCGCGATCGCGCTGTCGTCGCTGACGGCGAGGCGGTAGGCGAGCTCCATGAGCATCTCGGGAGAGCCCATCTCCGGCGAATGGAGTCCGCCGTTCAGATAGTAGACCGGCTTCGCGGCATTCAATACGCGCTCGAGCGAATCGCTCGGGAGGGTGCGCGGGTCGGCGAGGCGCGCGAGGAGCTGCTTGTAGCGAGCGAGGTCGCGCATGGTGCTGTCGTCGGCGATTATGGCGAGGATGATGTCGCGTCCCTCCTCGCTCTTTCCGACCGTCTCGACTTTCACCCGGGGCGTGGCTTTCGCGAGCGCGCGAAAGTAGCCGTAGACCTCCTCCGCATGATGCGTCACCCCTGGCGCCCCGACCATGGTACCGAAGTGCTTCCGCGGACTCGGTACCGTAGCGCTCGCGGGAAGCGACTCGAGCGATGCCGGCAGGAAGCGCGGGTCGGTCGTGTACTCGCGCACCAGGCGCGCGTACGCGCTATCCGCCTGCTGCGCGCCGGCCGGCGCCGCAACGAGAGCCGTCACAAGGCATGAGAGGAGAGCTGCTGTCGAGCGGATCATCTTCGAAGGTCCTGGAACGAGTGGTAATCGCGGGTGCGCATCGTGGCAGAATCAATAGCCGTGTGGGAGGCGGGGCAAGGCATCATCTCGGCTGGTCGGGAGCATCGTATGGCTCGGCTCATCTCGCGGACCTGCGGAGGCGGAGGTCGCGGAGATTAACTGAGAGGACGCGGAGAAGGCTCCGGACAGTAGGGCCCTCTCTGGCCGCTCCGGCTGCAGCTCGGCGTCCGAGTCCCTCTCGGTTAATGAGCTTCACGATTCTTGCTTAACATCGCTGCCGAGGGCGAGCAGGAGCGGTGATGCAAGTACAGCGACCGTCGGGCTGGACGGCGGCCCAGCGAGAGGCGCGGCGCCTCATGGCCGCGCGACTGTTTCGTTCCGATCAATTGACCCAGGCGGAGATCGCACGCACGCTGGGCGTGAGCCGAGCGGCAGTGAGCCAGTGGCACGAGCGCTGGCAGCACGGCGGAGATCGTCGGTTGAGGAGCCGAGCAACCGGGCACCGGCCCACCAAACTGAGTGAGCGAGAGTGGCGGGGG
>DATCXR010000116.1:0-2435 GCA_036565685.1 Gemmatimonadaceae bacterium | reverse complement strand
CAAGGGCGCGAGCGGTGGTCCCAACAGCTGGCCCGCGAGCGAGTTGCTCGAGCAGATCCGCGCGACGCGCGCGCAGCCCAGCGCGACGGGGAACGTGCACTTCAGCATGAAGGCGCTGATGGACGACCGCGGCAAGCTGGTCGACTCCCTCGAGAGTGGATTGTACTCGACGCCGGCGCTCGTACCCGCGTCTCCGTGGCTCAGCGACAGCGCGCCGGCGAAGCCGCGTGCGTGGGTAGCGGTGGATTCCATCACGGGGAACACGCAGCTCCGCGTCGCTCCGGCCACCGCGCACGGGGTCTGGCTCTGGGCCGTGCGAGCGCGGGTGGACGGCCGGTGGACGACGACCATCCTGCCGAGCGAGCAGCGGCTCTTCACGCTGAGCCGCGCCGGTGCACCCGTGCCGGACGTAGTCGTCGTGAACGAAGTGGACCGGTACGGGAACACCAGCGCTGACGTGGTAGTGCAGCCGGGTGAGTTGGCGATGCGGTAATGGCCGGGGGATTTGCATAGTTCGCGACCGTCATCCCCGCGAAAGCGGGGACCCATGTTCGGCTGGGTAACATGGGTCCCCGCTTTCGCGGGGATGACTCTTGCGCACGATGCATGGCCTGACCCGCATACGACCCGATATGGCGACCGTAGCAAACCCAGCAACCGAAATACCAGCACCCCTCGATCATCGGCGCGTACTCATCGCGTTCAGCGGCCTGCTCCTCGTACTCCTTCTGGCCGCGCTCGACTCCACCATCGTCGCGACGGCGCTTCCGACCATCGTCGGCGAGCTCGGCGGAGTTGCGCAGCTCTCGTGGGTAGTCACCGCCTACATCCTCGCGCAGACCGTCGTAACGCCGCTCTACGGCAAGCTCGGCGACCTCTACGGACGCAAGGGGATCCTGCAGAGCGCGGTCGTGATCTTCCTCCTCGGCTCGGTGCTCTGCGGGCAGAGCCGCAACCTCTGGCAACTCATCGCCTTCCGTGGCGTACAGGGGCTCGGTGGTGGTGGGCTCGTGGTCACGACGCAGGCGATGGTGGGAGACATCGTCTCGCCCCGCGAGCGCGGCCGCTACCAGGGGCTCTTCGGCGCGGTCTTCGGCGTGGCGAGCATTGCCGGCCCGCTGCTCGGCGGCTACTTCACCACGCACCTTAGCTGGCGCTGGATCTTCTACATCAACCTACCGCTCGGCATCGCCGCGATGGTCGTCCTCGCCGCCACGCTTCCGCCGAGCAGCGAGCGAGTCCAGCGCTCAATCGACTACCTGGGCTCCGCGCTGCTCGCCGTTCTGCTCAGCGCCATCGTCATCGTCGCCGACATCGGAGGGTCGAAGCTTTCCTGGGACTCACCAGCGATGATCGGAATGGTGATCATCGCCATCCTGGCGCTGGTGGGTTTTCTCTTCGCCGAGCATCGCGCGGCGGAGCCCGTGCTCCCGCTGCGGCTCTTCAGAAACCGGTCGTTCTCGGTGACCTCCGCGATCGGGCTCATCGTGGGCTTCGCGCTCTTCGGATCGGTGACGTATCTCCCCGTCTTCCTGCAGCTCTCCATGGGATCGAGCCCCACGGCGTCGGGGCTGCAGATGACGCCGATGATGGGCGGGATGCTCGTCACGTCCATCCTCTCCGGATTGCTCATCAGCAGATGGGGGCGCTACAAGATCTTCCCCATCCTCGGCACCGCCGCGGCCACGGTTGGGCTCGTCCTCTTCTCGCGCATGACGCCCGACACGAGCTTGCTCGGCGCGTCGCTGGCAATGCTGGTGCTCGGCCTCGGCCTCGGCATGGTGATGCAGGTGCTCGTGATCGCCGTGCAGAACGCGGTCGACTATCGCGATCTCGGAGTCGCGACGTCGGGTGCCACGCTCTTTCGGTTGGTGGGCGGTGCGCTCGGTACGGCGGTGCTCGGAGCGATCTTCGCGTCGCAGTTGAGCGCCAATCTCACGCACCTCCTTCCGGGTGGCACCGGCGCGGTGGCCGATGCGACGCGCTCGCTGAATCCGGAGACGTTGGCGACCATTCCGGTGGCGACGCGCTCGCTCTACGTGCAGGGGTTCACCGAGTCGCTCTCTACGATGTTCATCGTGGCGGCGGGGATCTCGCTCCTGGGATTCCTGATCACCTGGCTCCTCCCCGAGCAGCCGCTTCGCGAGACCGTGGCCGCGGCGAGCGCGAACGTGGGCGGCGATGTAGGCGAGACTTTCCCGATGCCCACCAGCGACGACTCGCTCCCCAAGCTCCTGCGCGGGATCAGCATCCTGGCCGACCGCGACGTACGGCGGCAGTACATCGAGCGGATAGTGGAGCGAGCGGGCCTCGATCTCTCGCCCGCCTCGGCCTGGATGCTCGTGCGCGTCGACAAGGACGCGTGCGCCGACCCGGCGGCGCTCGCGAGAATGTACGACGTGAGCGAGGAGCGGCTGCGAGCGGGTCTCGCGGAG
>DATCXR010000106.1:0-2280 GCA_036565685.1 Gemmatimonadaceae bacterium | reverse complement strand
CGGGCGGAGGAGTTCGCGCGTCGCTTCATGGAGCACCACAACCTCGAGCGCGGCGCGCGCATCCGCATTCACCGGGCGATCCCATCGCACGCGGGGCTGGGCTCGGGAACGCAGCTCGCGCTCGCGGTGGCGAGAGCGCTTGCCGAGCTCTATTCGCTCCCCACTGCCGCGCCGCTCCTCGCACTCGCCGTGGGCCGCGCGCGACGCTCTGCGATCGGCACGTGGATCTTCGCCGAAGGCGGCTTCGTGCTCGAGGGCGGGCGTCGCAAGGGAAGTCGCGATCCTGCTCCGCTTCTCGCGCGCTACGAGCTGCCAGCCGCGTGGCGCTACGTCGTGGCACTTCCGCCAGACAAGGAAGGAATGAGCGGCGAGAAGGAAGCGGCCGCCTTCGCGCGGCTTCCACCTCCGCCGGAGCGCGGCGTGATGCGCGTGTCGCATCTCGTGCTCATGGCGCTCCTCCCCGCGCTGGTGGAGAAGGACTTGCGTGCCTTCGGGCACGCGCTCACCGAGATCCAGTGCATCAACGGCCGCTGGTTCGCGCCGGCGCAGGGAAGCGCCTTCTCGCCGGGGCTCAGCACCACGCTGGTGGACAAGATGAGCGAGTGGGGCGCGGCCGGAGTGGGTCAGAGCTCGTGGGGTCCCGCGGTGTACGGAATAGTGGGCGGTGACAAGGCGGCCGATGCGCTGGCCACGATGGTGCGCGGGGAGATCGCCGAGCGCGCCGCGGCCGAGGGGAGATCCGGCGACGTCGGAGAGGTCTACACGGGCGCGTTCTCGAACGGCGGCGCCCGGGTATGGCGCGGTATCACCACGAACGAGGAGTAGCGATGCAAGCCGGTGCACTGTACGCGGGAACCATGCGTCATCCGGAGCGCTGGCTCGCCTTTCTGCGAGTGGTGGTGGGACTCTGGTTCTTCAAGAGCATCTTCACCAAGCTCACCATCGGGCTCGCGTGGGGATTCCTCCCCGTGCCGATGGCGACCACGCGCTGGATCAACGTGATGCCGAAGCTCCTCACTAGGTACGCGGCCGAGAATCCCATCAGCTGGTACCGCGAGTTCCTGCTCGACACCGTGATCCCCAACAGCCACGTCTTCGCTCACCTCACCGCGATTGCCGAGGTGGCGATCGGTATCTCGCTCACCTTCGGTATCCTTACAGCGCTCGGTGCCTTCTTCGGCTTCTTCCAGGTCATCTTCTACGGGATGGCGGTGCAGCACATGAGCCCTGGACAACAGGGCTTCCACGTGATGCTGGGTGCCATGATGATCTCCTTCTTCTTCGCGCGCGCGGGAAGGTGGCTCGGGATAGATGGGTGGCTCGTTCGCCGCTATCCCAATTCGATCTGGGCGAGGTTCGCCTAGAGGAACTCTATCTCGAGCTGGCCGAGGTGCTCGGGATCGGCCACCAGATTTATCTCGACGATCCTGCCGCGCTCGATCCGCATGAAGAAGACGCTGCGCGGCTCCCCACCCGGAGCCCACGTCGCACCCAGGCTCCCGTCAATGAGCACCACCCGCGCCTCTCTGGCGCGGCCGGCGAAGGTATCCGCCACGCTCCGCGCACCCCGGATCTCGGGAACGAGCCGCATGGCACCCGCCGCCCGATTCTTCGCGCTCATCTGAACCGCCACGCCGTCGGACCTGAGTACCACATCCGGATCGAGCACCGAGAGGAGAGCCTCGAAGTCGCCCTCGCGCGATGCGGCGAGGAAGGCATCCACCACCCTCCGCTTCACGGCGTGATCCGCCTCGGGAGTGGCATCCGCCTGCTGCACCCTTCGACGCGCCCGGCTCGCGAGCTGTCGCACGGCGACCGGAGAGCGACCCACGATCGGCGCTATCTCATCGAAGGGTACGGCGAACATGTCGTGCAGCACGAAGGCGAGCCTCTCGGCGGGGGAGAGCGTTTCGAGTACCACGAGGAGCGCGGCACCGACCGAGTCGGCCATCAGCGTTTCCGCTTCGGGATCGCTCGCTGACGCACGCTCGCCGATGACCGCGTCGTAGTGCGTCTCCAGTGATTCCTCGCGCTTCGACGTGCGCGAGCGCAGGAGGTCGAGACAGACGCGAGCCACTACCGTAGTGAGCCAGCCACCCAGGTTCTCGACGTCACTCGTGTCCGAGCGACCGAGCCGCAGCCAGGCCTCCTGAACGGCGTCCTCCGCCTCCGCGCTCGAGCCCAGCATCCGGTAGGCTACCGCTCGGAGGTGAGCGCGGTTCTCCTCGAAACGTTCGGCCAGCCAGTCGTGGTGTTCTTCCATCGTCACACTCTCCTCTC
>DATCXR010000084.1:0-12718 GCA_036565685.1 Gemmatimonadaceae bacterium | reverse complement strand
TTTTCTCCGCGTTCTCCGCGCTCCTCCGCGTTCTCCGCGTTCCTTACCGAGGGGAGCTTTCTTTCGCGACACAGCCAGTCTCACGATCGTGATGCCTGCTGCCGAAGGACGTTCTCCGCGTCCTCTCAGTTAATCTCCGCGACCTCCGCCTCCGCAGGTCCGCGCGATGAACCCAGCCCCCGAGATGAGCCCGATCAGCCACGCAATCCATCCACCACTCCTCTGATGACCAGCGCAACATCCCCCGCCACGCGCGATGCAACTCGTACGACATCGGAGTGATCGAGGCGTTGGGCGGTAACACCGGCGGCGGGATTCGTGATGCAGCTGATCCCCGCGACGCGCATCCCGAGCGAGCGGGCGGCGATGACCTCGGGGATGATGGACATGGCTACGGCGTCGGCGCCGAGGCGCTCGAGCATGCGGATCTCGGCGGGGGTTTCGTACGAGGGGCCGGGGACGCCGGCGTAGATGCCCTCCACTACCGGGACTGCGGCGCGGCGCGCGGATTCGAGGAGGAGAGTTGCGAGCGCGGGGTCGTAGGCATCGCACATCTCCGGGAAGCGCGGCTCGTCGAAGCGCGCCGGGCCTGTCAGGGGCGAACGCCACATCAGGTTGATCTGATCGCGGATGACCATCAGGTCGCCCGGTCGGAAAGTGCGGCGGATCCCGCCGGCGGCGTTGGAAACCACGAGCGTGCGTGCGCCGAGGGCATGGGCCAGGCGCACGGGGAAGGCTGCGGCTTCGGGCACGTGGCCTTCGTAGAGATGGAAGCGGCCCGCGAACGCGAGGAGCTCGGCGCCTTGGAGCCTGCCAGCCACGAGCTCACCCGCGTGGCCGCGAACGGACGCTGCGGGGAGGTTCGGAATCTCGGAGTACGGGACGCGTCGCGCGTCGTCGAAGGTTTCCACCACGCCACCCAGGCCGGAGCCGAGGATGAGCGCCAGGAGTGGAGGGCGATCACCGATGCGTTCGCGTACGGAGCGGGCAGCGCTCTCTACATCGTCGAGCGGCGCCTCCGCCGCGCGGGAACCCTCGAGGGAAAATTCGTCGCTCACCGTGCGGTCGTCAGCGCCTCGATCTCGCGCCGGGCTTCATCCATCAGAGCGCGGCGCGTCTCCCAGGGAAGGAACGCGGCGGCGAAGCTCTCGAGAGCGATCTCACCCAGCTCGTGGAGCGTGAAGCCGAGGGCGCGGGCCGCGTGCAGGTATTCGTCGGTGAGCGTGGTGCCGCTGATCAACCGGTTGTCGGTGCTGAGGGTGACGCTCATCCCGCGGTCGAAGTAGTCGCGCAACGGGTGAACGTCGTGCGCGGGCACTGCGCGCGTCTGAACGTTGCTGGTCAGGCAGATTTCCAGTGTGATGCGCCGATCATTGACATAACTGGCGAGGTCGGGGTCCTCGTATAACCTCGTCCCATGACCTATCCGGTTCGCGCACAGGTCGAATACTGCCTGACGGATCGACTTCGGCCCGAACGCCTCGCCCGCATGAACCGTCACCGCCAGACCCAACCGCCGCGCGAGGTCGAACGCAGCGGCGTGCGCCGCGGCCGGATTCCCGTGCTCCCCTCCCGCCAGATCGAAGCCCACCACTCCCCTCCCCCTGTACTCCGCCGCCAGCTCGGCCAGCTCGCGCGAGAGCGCCGGCGGCATGCTCCGAAGCGCGCACACTATCACGCGCGCACGTGTGCCGTGATCACGCTCCCCCAATGCCACGCCGCGCAGCACGGCGTCCATCACATCCGTAAGCGAGAGCGAGCCGCGCACGTTCAGCGCGGGACAGAACCGGATCTCGATGTAGCGCACGCCGTCGCTTGCCGCGTCCTCCACCAACTCGTAGGCGATCCGCCCGAGCGCGTCGGCCGCCTGCATCACGGAAAGCGTGATGTCGAAGCGGCGGAGGTAGTCGTCCAGATCGCGCACGTCGCGCGCCGCCATGATCCGGCCGAGCGCCTCCGGAGTGGAGGCGGGCATCGGCTGCCCGTACTCGCGCCCCAGCTCCAGCAAGGTCTCCGGTCGGATCGATCCGTCGAGGTGGCAGTGCAGCTCCGCCTTGGGCAGCGCTCGCACCAGCTCCCTGGTCACCGAGGTCGTCATCGATCTCCGGTGGAAATGAAACGACTCTCCCGTGGCCCGCCGACCGGCTGGGGACGCGATTCCAGATACGCCACGAACGCGTCGATGTCGGTCGGCCCGAGCTGCTCGTTCCTGCTGGCATCGCGCATCAGGATCCGACCGTCGCGCCCGGTGGCCATGTACTCGTTGAGCACTACCGTGTAGGAGGCATCGTCGCGCAGCGGCGCGCCGTTGGACATCGTGACGGACACGATCCGATCACCCGACCGCCGCTCCGGGTCGAAACGGACCGTCATCCCGCTCGCGTGCGTGCGCGGCTCGCCGTCGCGCACGAGCGCCTCGAGGTAGGCGCGTAAAGTGGCCCCGCTCACCTGTATCCGTCTGAGCGGATTCCCGAATGGTTGCACCTGGAACAACTCGCCGTACGTCACCGTCCCCGCCGGCAGCCCGGTACGGATCCCGCCGTTGTTCACCAGCGCCACGTCTGCCTGCCCCGCCCATCGCTGCGCGTCGGCAATGAGATTGCCGAGCGGATACTCGTCGCCCCTTCGAGGCAGCGCCGTGGCGAGGCGCGCCACCGGACGGTTCACGAGACTGGCCACGCGCGCATCGGCGTGCTCGATGATCGCCTCGATCTCGCTCGACGCTCGCGCGCCGCTCGACACGTGATAGACGTGCTCCGCTATCAGCTCGCCCTCGCTTCCGTCATCGGCCGCACCCGGTGCGAGATCCAGCACCGCCACCGCACGCCCACTCGACTGCGCCTGCACTATGGGCACGCCGCGTATCTGGAAGTCCACCACGCTGTGTGTGTGACCGGAGACGATCGCGTCCACGCGCTCGCGCAGCTCGTGCGCGAAGGAGATCACGCCGCCATCACACGCCTGCGTTCCATTCCGTTTGCAGAACGCCCCGCTGTGCGCGAGCACCACGATCACGTTGGCACCGCGAGCTCGAAGGGCGAGAGAGAGAGAATCCACTATCGGCGCCGCCCTGGCGAAGCGCAGCGTGGCGACGTTGGCCGCCATGGTGCTCCCGTAGGTCTCGGGACCGATCACGCCGATGATCCCTATGCGGTACGGGCCGCGCTGAACCAGAGTGTCGTCGGGGATCCACTGCACGTCGCGTCCGTTGCGATACTGCACGTTCGCGCCGAGTATCGAGAAGCGCGCCTCGCTCATCCGCTGGCGCAGCGTGTCGAGTCCCCAGTCGAACTCGTGGTTCCCCACGGCGGCGGCGGCGTAGCCGAGCGCGTTGTACAGCTCCACCACTGGCCGCCCGTGCGCGAGGTTCGACTCGGCCGTCCCCTGGAACATGTCGCCCGCATCCACGAGGAGCGTGACGCATGGCGAGCTGCATTCCCGCTCCGCGCGCTCTATGGACGCGGCCATCGCCGCCGCGCCACCTACCGGTTTCCCGCTGGTCGTGTGCGCGGGATCCAGCGCGCCGTGCAGGTCGTTGGTGGCGATGATGCGCAACCGCGGACCATCGTAGGCCACGCTCCCCGTTTCCTCGCTCACACCACCATCGCCAGCAGCGCCATCGCGCCCTCCGGGGCCGCGCTCGGTGGCGGCGGAAGTGTCCACGGCGCCCGAACCCGCGCCGCCGCGCGCATCGCGCAGAACCAGGAACGCGGCGAGCGCTAACGCGAGGACGATGCCGGCTGCGCGAATCATGGGCACAAGCTACCAGCCGGGCGCTCCCCGTGGGAAGCCAGCGCGCGACGTCGCGTCGGGACGGAGCGAGCTCCCGGGCGGCGGGACGACAGGATCCACTTCTCCGCAGCGCGTTTTCGGCGCACCTTTCCGCCATGGCCAGCGCCGAGCACATCCTCGTGGTGGACGATGAGCCCGACATCGTGGCATTGGTAGCATACCATCTCGCGCGTGCCGGATATCGCGTGACCACCGCGTCCTCCGGTACCGAGGCGCTCACGCTGGCGCGGAGCGACTGCCCCGCGCTCCTCGTCCTCGACCTCATGCTGCCGGGAATCTCCGGTTACGAGGTGCTGGAGCGGCTCCGCGCCGACGAACGCACGAAGCACATCGCGGTGCTCATGCTCACCGCGCGGCGGGAGGAGCACGACCGCATTCGCGGGCTCACCCTCGGCGCCGACGACTACCTCACCAAGCCCTTCAGTCCGCACGAGCTCGTGCTCCGCGTGGGCGCAATCCTGCGGCGCATCTCCGCCACCAGCACGCCGGCGGCGGACGTGCTGAGCGTGGGCCCGATAAGCATCGACCGCGCCGCGCACACTGTGCAGGTGAATGACGGGGAGGTGGAGCTCACGCCCACCGAGTATCGGCTGCTCCTCCTGCTCGCCGAGCGGCGCGGCCGCGTTCAGGAGCGCGCGCGGCTCCTCGAGAGTGTGTGGGATGCCGCGCCCGACGTGCAGACGCGCACCGTGGACATGCACGTCCAGCGCTTGCGCGCGAAGCTCGGCGAGGCGGGCGATCTGATCGAGACCGTGCGCGGCTTCGGCTACCGGCTGCGCGAACCGCGCGGCGAATCGCGGTGAAGCTCGGCTACCGCATCTTTCTCGGCTTCGCGCTCGTCATCGCAGTGCTCGTGCTGCTGATGGTGGCGCTGAGTAGCGCGCGCCTGAAGAGCGAGCTGGCAGCGTCGGAGGTGCGGCGCCTCACCCGGGAGGCGAGCTTCGTCGCGGTGCAGTGGGCGAACGCCCCCGATGCTGACGCGCTCGCCAACGCTGCCGGTGCCGCCCTCGATCATCGCGTCACCCTCGTAGACTCCACCGGCCGGGTGATCGGCGATTCCGAGTTCGACGGCCCGGCGCTAGTACTCCTCGAGAACCACGCCACGCGTCCCGAAGTGTCCACGGCACGGCACGGCGACACGGGGATCTCGCGCCGCTCGAGCGTGTCGCGCGGCGACGACGAGATCTACGTGGCTGTCCCCGGGCCGCGCGGCGGCGTGGCGCGCGTCTCGATGAGCACCGCGCAGCTCGCGGGAATCGTGCGGCGGGCGCGCAACGACATCCTTCTCTCGGGTGCGATAGCGCTGGCAGCCGCGCTCCTGATTGCGACCGCGATCGCGCGTCGCGTCACGCGACCCGTCGTCGAGCTTCGCGACGTGGCGCGCGCGGTCGCCGCCGGCGACCTCTCGCGCCGCCCGACACTCTCTTCGAGCGACGAAGTGGGAGAGTTGGGCAGCGCGGTGCGCGACATGGCCGATCAGCTCTCGGGGCGGCTCGCGGCGCTGCAGGAAGAAGAAGGGCTGTTGATCGCCGCGCTCGAGTCGCTGCACGAAGGTGTCGTGGCAGTGGACGCCCGGAGGCAGGTGATCCGCCTCAACGAGAGCGCGCGGCGCATCCTCGGCGTGCGCGATACAGTTCCCTTCTCGGCCACCCGTCTCCCACACGACCCGGTTCTGCACGCCGCGCTGGAGGGCGCGCTGTCCGACGTTCCGCCGGAAGCGGCGGAGACAGTCATCGGCTCACGCACCGTGGCCGTGACCGCGCGAGCGCTCGGCGGCGGCGGCGCGCTTCTCGCCCTCCTCGATCTCACCGAGCGCCGGCGGCTCGAGGCGGTGCGACGCGACTTCGTGGCCAACGTGTCGCACGAGCTCAAGACTCCGCTCACGGTGATCGGCGGCTTCGCCGAGACGCTCGTGAGCGATGACGTGCCACAGCTTCAGCGTGCACAGTTCGCGGAGGCAATCAGATCGAACGCCGAGCGGATGCGGCGCATCGTGGACGATCTGCTGGATCTGTCGCGGATCGAGTCGGGTGGCTGGCGCCCGATCCCCGAGCTCGTTGACGTTCGGGCGATAGCGGAGGAGGTATTGGATGGCGCTCGACGTGACGGTCGCGACAAGGGCGTCCACTTCGAGCTCGATCTATCTGACGATGCGCAAACCGTGTTCGTGGATTCCACCGCGCTCCGGCAGATCCTCGTGAATCTCGTGAGCAACGCAGCGCGTCATACGCCCGCGGGTGGAACGGTCACCGTGTTCACGCGCTCCTCGCCCGAGGGGAAGTGGCTCGGCGTGCGCGATACGGGAACAGGAATCGCCGCCGAACATCTGCCGCGGATCTTCGAGCGCTTCTATCGCGTGGACAGGGCGCGCTCGCGCGAGGGCGGCGGCACCGGGCTCGGGCTCTCGATCGTGCGCCACCTGGTGGAGGCGCACGGTGGGCACGCGACGGCGGAGAGCGAGCCGGGGAAAGGCACCACCATCGCGGCGCTCTTCCCGGCGCGGGGGAGCACTTCCGCGGCCCCGGAGGGCGTGGTTACACAACCGTGACGGCCAGGCCCACAGGGCCGTGACAGAGGGCGATCATCATTGGCTCCGAAGACGACAAGGAGCTGATGATGACGATGAGGGAACACTTCACCCTCGAGGCCCACCCCGGAGCGGCGACGCTCTATGTTACCGGCGCAGTGTCGGTACCCGCCCTCCTCCACGCCCTTCGCCTCTGCGAGGAGCTGCCGACCGAGATCCTGCTGCTGCGCGTAGACCTCTCGGCAGCCGGGCCGCTCGACCAGGGGACCCTCCGCGTGCTCTGGCACTCGCTGCGCCGCTGGCGCGAGACGCGCGGAGCGGTAACCCGGGTCTCCGCGCCCCCCGGGATCCACCACTTCGTTACGGAAGCGTTACACACCCCGTGCAGAACCATGACCCGCCGGGCGCACTTTGCGCGCATGCTCACACGACGGAGATGATGATGCGCAACCGCATACGCGGAATCGCGACGGCGGCGATGATAGTTGGACTCGGCGCGGCGTGCGCCGGCTCGCAGGACCTCGACGGTGCGGGAGCTACGTTCCCCTACCCGCTCTACAGCAAGTGGTTTTCCGACTACGCACGGGAGACCGGAGTACGCATCAACTACCAGTCGATCGGATCCGGCGGCGGGATTCGTCAGCTCACCGCGGGCACTGTGGACTTCGGAGCTTCCGACGCACCGATGACGGACACCGAGATGGCGAAGCTCGAGTCGCCGGTATTGCACCTGCCCACCGTGCTCGGCGCGGTGGTGGTGACGTACAACCTCCCCGATGTGCGCGACACTCTCGCGCTGAGCGGCCCCGTGCTCGCCGACATATTCCTCGGCAGGATCACGAAGTGGAACGACAGCCGGATAGCGGCGCTCAACCGCGGCGTGACGCTCCCCTCGAGCGAGATCCTCGTGGTGCACCGCTCCGATGGCAGCGGAACGACGTACATCTTCTCCGACTATCTGGCTGCCGTTAGCCCGTCCTGGAAGGATGGACCCGGAAAGGGGAAGGAGCTCGCGTGGCCCACCGGACTCGGCGCCAAGGGTAACGAGGGCGTCGCCGGACAGGTGAAGCAGATGCCCGGCGCGATCGGCTACGTGGAGCTGGCGTACGCCAAGCAGAACGGACTCGCGTACGCGAGCATCCAGAACGCGGAGGGGACCTTCGTGGCACCGACCATCGAGTCCGTGACGGCCGCTGCCGCTGGTGCGGCAGGCAATCTCTCGGCCGACACCGACTACCGAATCTCGATCGTGAACGCGCCGGGCGCGGATGCATATCCGATCTCGTCGTTCACGTACCTGCTGGTCTACGCCAACCAGCCGGACGCGAAGAAGGCCGAAGCGCTCATCGGCTTCCTGAGATGGTATCTGCGCGAAGGAGAGAAATCGGCATCCTCGCTCGACTACGCTCCGCTCCCGCCCTCGATAGTCTCGCAGCTCGAGAAGCGGATCGGGGCCATCACCGTGGCGGAGAAGTGAGAGGGAGGCAGGGACAGGAAACAGGAAACAGGAAACAGGAAACAGTGAACTGCACACCAAACAGCGTCATCCCCGCGAAAGCGGGGATCCATTTTCCCTGAATTGACCACAATGAAACTTCCTCGTACGGCGATGGCAGCGATGCTGCTCGCCACCGTAGCGCCCGCACTCGCAAACGCGCAGAGCTCGACGTCAGGCAGCTCCGACAGTGCATCCAGCAGCGCATCCAGCAGCACATCCAGCGGCGCATCCGACAGCTCGGAAACGGAAGCGAAGGACGAGAAGCCGGCCAGGCCCGGCCTCGATTTCTCCGGTCTCGTTTTCGGCGACTTCCACATGAGCACCGACGAGGCGAGCAAGGCGGCCAACGGTGGGAAGGCGCCCAACGAGTTCGACATCGGGCGAGCGTACCTGACCTTCAGGATGCCAGCGGGCGACCGCTTCAACGTGCGCGTGACGACCGACATCAAGCAGCAGGACGGCTCGAACGGCGCCTACGATGGCTGGATCGTGCGCCTCAAGTACGCCTACCTGCAGTACGACATCGCGAAGAGCGGTGACCCCGACCACTTCGCCGCGGTAGCCCGCGTGGGGATGCTGCACAACGTCGTCATCGATCACCAACAGGAATTCTGGCCGCGCTACCTCAACAAGGTTGCGACCGAGACGTACGACTTCTTCGCCTCCGCAGATCTGGGCGTGGCGACCGAGCTTACGCTTCCCGGGAAGGCGGGCGAGTTCTACGCCACGCTCGTCAATGGCAGCGGTTACGACCACCCGGAATCCGACCGCTTCAAGGACTACGCAGCACGCGTCTCGCTCACTCCGCTCGGCAAGACCGACGGCTACTTCAGCACGCTCACCATCTCGCCGTGGATCTATTCGGGGAAGAGTGCGAGCCGCTTCGCCACCGACCCGAGCGATCCCATAACCGCCGGGCTCGATCGCACGCGCTACGGCATCTTTGCCGGTATTCGCGACCGGCGGCTCACGCTCGGCGGTGAGTGGGCGCGCAAGGTAGACGACGTCGAGACAGGAACCACTCCACTCGCTCGCGGTGCCGTTCGCAACACGGGAGAGCTGTACAGCGCCTTCGCGATCGCGCGGCCACTCGAGTGGGCGTCCGGATCGGACCGCTCGTCAGTGGGGCTGATCTTTCGCTGGGACCAGTTCACACCCGACCGCGACGTCACCGGCAAGCTGCGCTACCTTCTGGGCGGCGTCTTCTGGGAGCCGACGTCGAAGACCGCGCTCGCCCTTGACTACCAACGTACCGAGCCCGTAGACGGCCTGGGCGGAGACACCTCCGAGCGGTGGTACGTGCACTGGCAGGTGGCGTTCTAGAATGGCTCGCGCCGCATTACACGATGCCATTGCCTCCCCCGCCAGCGCCCCCGGCGATACGGCCGGGGAGGCTCTGGCCGCGGGCAGCCTCGGCGAGCGATCGGTGGGCGATGGGGTCTATCGCGCCACGACAACGCTTTTCGCGCTCTGCATCCCCCTCCTTCTGGCGCTGGTAGCGTGGGAGCTCTTCTCCGCCGGCTGGCCCACCTTCCGCCAGTTCGGCGTGGACTTTCTCACGTCGAGTGCGTGGGACCCGGTGGCCGGCGAGTTCGGTGCGGCGCCCGCCATCTACGGGACGCTGTTGTCGTCGTTCCTCGCGCTGCTGATAGCGGTCCCTCTGGCGCTCGGAGTCTCGATCTTCCTCTCCGAGCTCTCGCCCCGCTGGATGCGGCTGGCCATCGGGTTCCTGGTGGATCTCCTGGCCGCGATCCCGAGCGTGGTCTACGGGCTCTGGGGAATCTTCGTGCTCCTCCCGATTCTGCGCGACCCGGTGATCCCTTTCCTGCGTGACTCTCTCGGGCTCGGAGCAACGCCGCTCTTTTCCGGACCGGCGTACGGGCCGAGCATCCTCGCCGCGGGTCTGATCCTCGCGATCATGGTGCTTCCGTACATCGCGTCGGTGTCGCGCGAGGTTCTGCTCGCCGTGCCTCGGTCGCAGCGCGAAGCCGCTCTCGCGCTCGGAGCGACGAAGTGGGAGATGGTGCGCGGCGCGGTGCTCCCATATGCGAAGTCCGGGATCATCGGCGGCATCATCCTCGGTCTGGGTCGCGCACTCGGCGAGACGATGGCCGTGACGATGCTGATCGGCAACCGCCACGAGATCTCGGCCTCGCTCCTCGCGCCCAGCTACACGATGGCGTCGCTGATCGCGAACGAGTTCAGCGAGGCTTCGAGCGATGCGCATCTCTCGGCGCTCATGGCCGTGGGCTTCACGCTCTTCGTCATCACCATCATCGTCAACGCTCTTGCCCGTCTGCTAGTGCGACGCGTGTCGCATGGGAGGCCGCGGTGAGCACGTTCGCGATCACGCCGAGGCGCAGCCGCGGCTTCCGTGCGCGCCGGATACGCAGCGCGGTGATGGTCGCGCTCACGGCTATCGCGGCCGTGGGCGCCACACTCCCGCTCCTCTTCATCCTCTGGCATCTCGTGAGCACCGGCGTCGGCGCGATCGGTGTGGACTTCTTCACGCAGGCGCCGCGTCCCGTGGGCGAGGAGGGCGGCGGAATGGGGAATGCCATCGTCGGGACGCTCATGCTCGTCGCAATCGCCACCGGTATCGGTCTCCCCGTGGGCGTGGGCACGGGACTCTACCTCAGTGAGCATCGCGGGAGCGCGCTCGCCAACGGTGTGCGATTTCTCTCCGACGTGCTGAGCGGACTCCCTTCGATCGTGACGGGGATCTTCATCTGGACGCTCATAGTGCACCCGATGGGGCACTTCTCCGCTCTCGCGGGCGGGATCGCGCTCGGGACGATGATGATCCCGATGATAGCGCGCACCACCGAGGAGATGCTGCTCCTCGTTCCCTCGTCGCTGAGGGAGGCGGCGCTGGCGCTCGGCTATCCGCGCTGGCGCGCGTCGCTGAGCATCGTGCTTCGCACGGCCAGCGCGGGGATCGTGACCGGCGCGCTCATCTCGCTCGCGCGCGTCGCTGGCGAGACCGCGCCGCTGCTTTTCACCGCGTTCGGCAATCAGTACTGGTCCACGTCGCCCGGTCAGCCTATCGCGGCGCTACCTCTACAGATCTTCACCTATGCAATCAGTCCTTACGACGAATGGCACCGCCTCGCCTGGGCTGGAGCGCTCGTCCTCATCGCGCTCATCCTCGTCATCAGCATCGTTGCCCGCTTCACGACGCGTGGCCGATTCGCCGGTGGTAACGCCGGCTGAGATGCTTCGCACCACGAGTGACCAGGCGCAAAACGCAACACGCGGCAGCGACGACGCCCGAGGCGAGCTCGAAGCCCGGCCCGCTCCCACGCGCATCGCGGTGGACCACCTCGACGCCTGGTTCGATCGCAACCACGCCGTGCGGCACGTGTCGCTCGCCATCCCCGATCGCCAGGTGACCGCGGTGATCGGACCTTCGGGGTGCGGAAAGTCGACCTTCCTCCGCTGCCTCAACAGGATGCACGAGACCGTGCCCAACGCCCGTGTTAGCGGTCACGTGCTGCTCGGCACGCACGACATCTACGCGCCCGGCGTCAGCCCGATCGCCGTCCGCAAGAGAGTGGGGATGGTCTTCCAGCGTCCTACCCCCTTCCCCACAATGTCCATCCGCGACAACGTGGCGGCGGGGCTCCGGGTCCTGGGCCGGCGCCTCCGACGCGCCGAGGTTGACGAGGTAGTGGAGCGCTCGCTCACACGCGCCGCGCTCTGGGAGGAGACCAGGGATCGCCTCGAGAGCAGCGCCGTCGCTCTCTCCGGGGGTCAACAGCAGCGTCTGTGCATAGCGCGCGCGCTGGCGAGCAACCCGGAAGTGCTCCTCCTCGACGAGCCCACCGCATCGCTCGACCCCGGTAGCACGCAGCGCATCGAAGAGCTGGTGCACGAGCTCCGCCGCGAGGTAACCATAGTGATAGTCACGCACAACATGCAGCAGGCGGCGCGCGTCTCCGACCGCACCGCATTCTTCCTGGCTGGCGAGCTGGTGGAGGTGGCACCCACCGAAGCACTCTTCACCGCACCGGCCGACGAGCGCACCGAGGCATACATCACCGGGAGGTTCGGATGAGCGCCGCTGCCGGACTCACGCTCGACAAGCCGGCGCGAGCGGCCAATGCCGTGGTCGCCGTGGACCGTTTCTCGTTCTGGTACGGCGGTACGCAGGCGCTGCACGACATAACCCTCGACATTCCCGCCCGCGCGATAACCGCTCTCATCGGGCCGTCGGGGTGCGGCAAGTCCACGCTGCTGCGCTCCATCAATCGGCTCAACGACACCATCCAGGAGGTACGCCACAGCGGTGCGATCCGACTGGACAGCGAGGACGTCTACTCGCGCGGCACAGACGTCGTTCTCTTGCGGCAGCGCGTGGGGATGGTCTTCCAGCGGTCGAACCCCTTCCCACGGTCGATCTACGACAACGTCGCCTTCGGTCCGCGCATCAACGCTATCGCGCGACGTGGCGAGCTCGATGACATAGTCGAGACGTCGCTCCGCCGCGCCGCGCTCTGGGCCGAGGTCAAGGACCGCCTGCACGCCAGCGCTCTCGCACTCTCCGGCGGCCAGCAGCAGCGTCTCTGCATCGCGCGCGCCCTCGCCGTCGAACCCCAGGTCCTGTTGATGGACGAGCCGTGCTCGGCGCTCGATCCGATCGCCACGCTCAAGATCGAGGAGCTGATCTACAGCCTCAAGGAGCGCTACACGATCGTGATCGTGACGCACAACCTGCAGCAGGCGGCGCGGGTGTCGGACCGCACCGCGTTCTTCTGGCTGGGCCGGCTGGTCGAGTACGGGCTGACGCCGGACATGTTCACCAAGCCCAGGGAGAAGCTGACCGAGGACTACATCACGGGACGCTTCGGATAGAGCGGAGGCGAGGGAGCCTATGGAACGCCATCACTTCGAAACCGAGC
>DATCXR010000083.1:0-7726 GCA_036565685.1 Gemmatimonadaceae bacterium | reverse complement strand
GGCGGGATGAAGGGCTCGAGCTCCGGCAGCCGCGAGCAGGGGCCGGCCGCGCGCGAGTTCTACACGGAAACGAAAACCGTGCAGATCAATCCGTGAAGACCGCGCCCGCAAAGCCGGACGCCCGAGCTCCGCTGCCCGAATCTCTCACCGGTAGCCCTGCCTCCTGTTTCCTGCCTCCTGCCCCCTGTCCCCTGACCCTTTCACCCGACCAACATGCGAGCGACTGACTGGCGGGGAGTTTTCCCCGCGATCACGACTCCCTTCCGTGAGGATCTCACGGTGGACCACGACTGCCTGCGCGATCAAGTCGCCTGGCTGGTCGAGCACGATTCCAACGGCATCGTGGCGCTCGGCTCGCTGGGTGAGGCGGCTACTCTGACCTTCGATGAGAAGGTGAAGGTCTTCGAAAGCTGCAAGGCGGCGATCGGCGACAAGGTCCCTCTGGTGGCCGGGATCTCCGCGCTCAGCACGCACGAGGCGGTGGAGCTCGCTCGCGCGGCACAACGCGCCGGGTGCGAAGGGCTCATGGCTCTTCCGCCGTACGTGTACCAGAGCGAGTGGCGCGAGATGAAGGCGCACATGGAAGCGATCATCACTGCCACGCCGCTCTCGTGCATGCTCTACAACAACCCGATCGCGTACGGCACCGACTTCCTCCCGGAGCACGTCGAGGAGCTCTGTGTGCACGAGAACCTGCACGCGGTGAAGGAGTCGAGCGCGGACATACGGCGGGTGACCAAGATCCGAGCGCTGCTCGGCGAGCGGCTGGCGATCTTCGTGGGCGTGGACGACCTGATCGTCGAAGGGATCGCCGCTGGCGCGGTAGGGTGGATAGCCGGTCTGGTGAACGCGCTCCCCGACGAGTCGGTGCGGCTCTTCGAGCTGGCCTCCGCCGGGGAGACCGAGGCGGCACGCTCGCTCTACGAATGGTTCCTCCCGCTCCTCCGTCTCGACCTCGGACCGAAGTTCGTGCAGACGATCAAGCTGGTGCAGAACGAGCTGGGACGGGGGAGCGCACGGGTGCGTCCCCCGCGGCTCGAGCTCGAGGGAGCGGAGCTGGACGCGGTGCTCTCCCTCATCCGCGAACAGCTCGCGGTGAGACCGGTGGCATAGTATGCCTCTCGCGGGTTCCGAAGTGCGTTCCGTGGACATCGTCGACTCGCATACCGAGGGCGAGCCCACGCGCGTGGTGGTCTCCGGTTGGCCACAGCCGGAGGGCGCCACCATGCTCGAGCGCCGTGAAGTGCTGCGCCGCGACTTCGACGCGCTCCGCCGCGGAGTGGTGTGCGAGCCGCGCGGACACGATGCCATCGTGGGCGCGCTCCTCACGCCGCCCGTCGACGCGGGGTCCATTGCGGGCGTGATCTTCTTCAACGATGTGGGCTACCTCGGCATGTGCGGCCACGGGCTGATCGGCGTGACGCGGACGCTCGAGTTCCTGGGTCGCATGAGTGCCGGGAGCGTGCGTATAGACACACCAGCAGGCACCGTTGGTGCGCAGCTGGCCGCCGATGGCACGGTGACCGTGCAGAACGTGCCCGCGCGCCGTCACCTCGCCGACGTCGAGGTAGACGTGCCGGAGGTAGGACGCGTGAAGGGCGACGTGTCCTACGGTGGGAACTGGTTCTTCATCACCGAGCTCGACGAACCGGCGCTCGATCTCTCGAACCGCGCGGAGCTCCTGCATACGACCGCCGCCATCCGCGACGCGCTCCAGGCGAGCGGCATCACGGGCTCCGATGGCGCGCTGATAGATCACATAGAGCTGGGCGCCGCACCCACGCGTGCCGATGCGGACAGCAGGAACTTCGTCCTCTGTCCCGGTGCTGCGTACGACAGATCTCCGTGCGGAACGGGAACGTCGGCGAAGATGGCCGCGCTCCACGCGCGCGGAGAGCTGGCCGTGGGCAGGAAGTATCGCCAGGAGAGCATCACGGGGAGCCTGTTCACCGGCTGGCTGGAGGAGCGCGATGGCGAGCTCGTTCCCTTCATACGTGGGAGCGCGTACGTGACGTCGCGCGCCACGCTCCTCTTCGACCCCGCCGATCCCTTCCGCTTCGGCTTCCCCGAAGGGTGATGCCGAGCAGTCAGCCCGACGTCCTGATAGTTGGAGCCGGGGTGGTGGGTGCAGCGTGCGCGCTGGCGCTCACCCGCGAGGGAGTGCGTGTGCTCGTCATAGACGCCGACTTCGTGGGTGGTGGGAGCACCGCCGCCGCTATGGGTCACCTGGTGGTGATGGATGACTCCGAGGCCGAGCTCCAGCTCACCGCATACTCGCGACAGCTCTGGGCGGAGCTGTCGGAGGAACTGCCGCCGGAATGCGAGGACGAGCGTCGCGGCACGCTCTGGGTGGCGTCGGCGCCGGAGGAGATGGACGCCGTGCACGAGAAGCGCGAGCGCTACGTGCGCCACGGGATCGCGGCGGAGGTGCTCGACGAGCGCGCGCTCGCCGAGATGGAGCCGCACCTGCGTCGCGGCCTCGCCGGCGCGCTGCACGTGCCCGATGACTGCGTGCTCTACCCGCCCGCCGCCGCACGGTATTTCGCAGAGCGCGCACGCGAGCTGGGCGCGGAGGTGCGCGAGCAGTGCATGGCGGAGAGCGTGGACAGCCGCACGGTACGCATCAGCGAGCGCGCGGGCGCGGAGTATCTGGTGTCGGCGGGTGCGGTAGTGAACGCGGCCGGCATCGACGCGCCGCGACTCACCCCCGGGCTGCAGATAATTCCGCGCAAGGGGCAGCTGCTCATCACCGATCGCTATCCGGGGCTCTGCAGCTGCCAGATCGTGGAGCTGGGGTATCTGCACAGCGCGCACACGCTCGGCGGAGCATCGGTCGCGTTCAACGTGCAGCCGCGCGCGACCGGCCAGCTGCTCATCGGCTCGTCGCGCGAGCTCGTGGGGCGCGATCCCGAGGTGAACCGCGAGCTCATGGGCTCGATGCTCCGGCGCGCGATCGAGTTCATGCCCGTCCTGGCGCACTGCAACGCGACGCGCTCGTGGACGGGCTTCCGTCCCGCGACGCCCGACGCGCTTCCGCTCATCGGACCGTGGGAGGGCGCCGAGGGCGTATGGATAGCGGCGGGCCACGAGGGGCTCGGCATCACCATGGCGCCGGGGACGGGCGCGTTGATCGCCGACGGAATCATGGGGCGCGCGCCCGCTATCGATCCGGCGCCATTCGTGCCCGCGAGAGCGATGCCCACGGCCGCCGAACCAGCCGGACTCTGAGCGATGCGCGAGAGTGTGGAGAGCGTGGAGATCGTGGTCGACGGTGAGCGCCTGCGCGTGACCGAGGGGATGACGCTCGCTGCCGCGTTGACGGATGCGGGCGTCACCGCATTTCGAGTCTCCGTGAGCGGAGCGCCGCGCGCTCCGATCTGCGGGATGGGAAGCTGCTTCGAGTGTCGCGTCACCGTGAACGGGAAGCCGCACCAGCGCTCGTGTCTCATCCCGTGCGTGGATGGGATGGTGGTGGAAACCGGGAACGGAAACGGGAGCGCGGCGTGACTGGAGCTGGTCGCGAGAACGGAGCCACGGCAGTCATCGATTGTGACGTGGTCGTAGTGGGCGGCGGACCGGCGGGGATCGCCGCCGCGACGCGCGCCGCCGAATCGGGCGCGAAGGTCGTGATGGTGGACCAGGGGATGCGCCCCGGCGGTCAGGTCTGGCGCCACCGCGACGCGAGCGAGCTACCGCGCCTGGCGCGCGGCTGGCTGGATCGTCTGAGTCGCTCGGGCGCTCAGTGCCTCGCGAGAGCGACCGTTACGGATGCCACGAGCGATGGCGTGGTGAGCGTGGCTCACGGCGACGGCGGCATTACCGTGCGCGCCGGCGCGATGGTGATCGCGACCGGCGCGCGCGAGCTCTTCATCCCGTATCCCGGGTGGACGCTCCCCGGAGCGATGGGAATCGGTGGCGCGCAGGCGTTGCTCAAGGGTGGGATGCGCGTGAGCGGCAAGCGAGTGATAGTCGCCGGCAGCGGGCCGCTGATTCTGCCCGTGGCGGCCGCGATGGCGCGTGCCGGCGCGAGGCTGGTGTCGGTGCTCGAGCAGGCGCCGGCGGCCGCGGTGGCCGGCTTCGCGCGCACGCTCTGGCGTCATCCATCCAAGCTCGCCGATGGCGCCCGCTACCGCTCCGCGTTCGCGCGTACACCGTACCGGACAGGGAGCTGGGTGGCGCGTGCCGAGGGTGACGGGCGCGTGGAGCGCGTGACGCTCAGCGATGGCCGCCGCAGCTGGAGTGAGGAGTGCGATCTGCTCTGCTGTTCGTACGGCCTCGTGCCCAACGTCGATCTGGCGCTCCTGCTCGGATGCTCGGTGGACGAGGGAAGGGTAGTGGTGGATCCGTCGCAGCGTACCAGTCTCCCGGGCATCTACGCGGCGGGCGAGCCCACCGGCGTGGCGGGCGAGCTGGCCGCGCTCACCGAGGGAGAGATCGCGGGACTCTCCGCCGCCGGTGATGCACGCGCTGCCGCCCGCTCTCTCGCGCGAGCGCGCCAGCGCTGGCGCGCCTTTGCCGCGCAGCTCGCGCTATCCTTCCGCCCGCGTCCCGAGCTGCGCAACCTCGCCGAGCCCGACACGATCGTGTGCCGCTGTGAGGATGTCCCTCTCTCGCGCCTCGATCCTTCCTGGAGCGTCCGCCAGGCGAAGCTCTACACTCGCCTTGGCATGGGCCCCTGCCAGGGCGGTGTCTGCGGCCCCGCCTGCCACTTCCTCTTCTCCTGGCCCCACGGCCGCGTGCGACCGCCGTTGGGGGCGCCGGAGGTGGGAGTGGTTGGAGGGGAGAGAAAGCAGTGAACTGCTAGGAAGCAGGAAGCAGGATCCTGCTTCCTGCTTTCTGCCTTCTGCGTTCTCTCCCCTCCCCTTGCCGTTGCCCCGCCGCCGTCCGACTATAGGCCTCACCCTATCAGGAGAGGCATCCATGTGGGCCGAGTTCAAGGCGTTTCTGATCAAGCAGAACGCGTTGGCGCTTGCGATAGCGTTCGTCATCGGGGCTGCGCTCAATACCGTGGTGCAGGCGATCGTGAACGACATCATCATGCCCATCGTTGCCGTGCTCACTCCGTCGGGTGATTGGAAGACGGCCGTGTGGCACGTGGGGCCGATCGAATTCGGGGTGGGTGATCTGGCGAGCGCGGTGCTGAACTTTCTCATCATCGGCTTCGTCGCGTGGCGATTGAGCAAACTGTTCATCAGGGAGGCAGCGCCCGCGGCCGAGCCGGCAACCAAGATGTGTCAGTACTGCAGGATGACCATCGATGCCGCGGCATCGCGTTGTCCGCACTGCACGAGCGCGCTCGGCGCGGGCGTTCCAGCGGAGCCGCTGCCGGGTGGAGGCGCGCCCGTCAGAGGCTAGGGCGGCCATGGGTCGTCCGTGTTGCCCGGAGAGCGCCTGCACGTCCCCGATAGGCAGGAACGGGGTATAATTCAGTGTCAGCGCAGCACTCACGACAATCGAGCAGCACGGGCGGCGGCGTTCGCTGCCGGCCCGGCATGCCGGACAGGAAAGCGAATAGATGCGTCGAACGATGTGCAAGTCGAAGATCCACCGAGCCGTGCTCACGGGGGCGGATCTGCATTACGAGGGGAGTCTGACGCTCGACCGAGCTCTGATGGATGCGGCCGACATCGTTCCCTTCGAGAAAGTACAGGTAGTGAACGTGAATACCGGCTCGCGTCTCGAGACGTACGTGATCGCGGGCGAGCGCGGGAGCGGGACGCTCCAGCTCAACGGCGCGGCAGCCCGACTCGGCGCTGCCGGCGACCACGTGATCGTCATAAGCTACGCGGACTACGAGGAGGATGAGCTCGAGAACTTCGAGCCCCGTCTCGTATTCGTGGACGATCGCAACCGGATGGTGAATCCGGGGATCAGACGGGCGAAGTGATGGACGGCGGGCGCGCGGCGTCCGCCGGGTAACGCAGGAAAGATCGCCTTGCGAGCATGCTCGCGAGGCGATCTTTTTTTCGGTGCGGCGTGTTGTGCCGTTTCACCGGCTCCGTCAGTCTAATACGCGGGTCGGGTAGTGGGCGCGTCGATTTGTATACAGCCGCTCGACGGGAGCTGTCGCATTTTGCGGCACCGTCGCACATCGCGTCGAGAAACACCGTGCGCGGCGCGCTGACGCTTCCGGACATCTCGTTGTCGAACAATGGCTTGTGATCCGCGGAGTCCGCTGGCACGCGGGTCGCCTCTAGCGGGGAGCCAAAACTTCCAGGCACCGGACAGGATGTCGATCGTCTCCGCGAGTCATCAGGTAACCGTACCGACCGTAGGCCAGGCCAATGGCGAGGTCCTGCTGTGGCAGAGCAAGATCCGCCTCTGCTTCGGCCTGTTCGTGTGCGGCGTGGGGGCGGGACTCCAGCTGAGCGGCAGCATGCCGACTCTGCCGCGCCTGGCCGTGCTCGTCGCGATCGGCTATCCGCTCGTGGTGCTCTTTCTCAGCATGCTGGTGCGCCTGAGCGGAGAAGCGAAGGACTGGATGGTGGCCATGCTGCTCGCCGCCGACATCTCCTTCCTCTTCGGCACCACGTACCTGGTAGTGCCTCCCCAGTACTACGATCGCGCGCTGCTCTTCGGCTTCGCCATCCTGCACCTCACCGAGTTCTACTTCGGCCGCACTTTCGCGTGGTCGGCGCTCTTCGCGGTCGGTGCGGGCTATCTCGCGATGATCATGAAGGCGATGGATGGCGGGGCCGCGCTCTCGTGGCCGCAGGAGCTCCTCTCGCTCTCGCTCTTCGTGGTGACGGCCACCTGGTTCGTCGCGCACTACGGAAACTTCAAGGGACGCCTGGAGCGCATCGTCAACCTCTTCGAGCGCGCCGAGGAGGGCGATTTCTCGGGAGAGTACGCCGTGTGCGAGGACCGGCACCCTGACAGCGTGACGATGGTGGGCCGCGCCTACAATCGCGTCCGGTCGCAGCTGTCGAGTCTCGTGCTGACCGATGCGCTGAGCGGCTGCCTGAACCGGCGCGGTCTGGAACAGCATCTGGGGCAGGAGGTCTCGCGCGCCGCTCGCAACGGGAGCGAGCTCGCACTGATCGCACTCGACGTGGATCACTTCAAGACCATCAACGATTCCTTCGGGCACCTCGCGGGTGACTCGGTGATTCACGAGGTGGGAGAGCTGCTTCGCGGCGCAGCTCGCGTGGGTGACGTGGTCGCGCGCACGGGCGGCGACGAGTTCACTCTCCTCCTCCCCGACACCAACGCCGCGGGCGCCTTCCGGCTGGCCACGCGCATCCGGGAGGATGTTGCCGGGCGCCGCTTCGATGGAATCTCCGGGAAGATCCCCGTGACGGTGAGCATCGGTATCGTGGCTGTGCGAGCCGTGGAGGAGAACATCATCCACGACCTCCACTCGCGCGCCGACGAAGCGCTCTACGCCGCCAAGGACGCCGGCCGCAACCAGGTGAGCATCTGGACCCCCAACCTCCGCGCCATCGCCGTCACCCGCGCCAACATCGCGCTCGCGAAAGTCGCTGGTGCGTGAGGGCAGGGCTCTGCGCAGCTAGTCTGCATCATCTCGGCTGGTCGGGCGCATCGCCACGGACGGTACATCGCGCGGACCTGCGGAGGCGGAGGACGCGGAGATTAACTGAGAGGACGCGGAGAACGTCCTTCGGCAGCAGGCATCACGATCGTGAGACTGGCTGTGTCGCGAAAGAAAGCTCCCCTCGGTAAGGAACGCGGAGAACGCGGAGGAGCGCGGAGAACGCGGAGAAAA
>DATCXR010000077.1:0-26166 GCA_036565685.1 Gemmatimonadaceae bacterium | reverse complement strand
GCCAGCCGCTCCACTCTTCTCGCGCTCCTCGCGGGAGTCGCGGCGATAGTTCTCATCGCTTTCGGCCTGCGTTACGCTACGCCTTCCACGGAGACGGGTGTCGATACCACTGGTGCGCGCGCCAATAGCGGCTTCGCCCCCAAGGCCCTCCCGCCAGTCGCCGTGGCGCCGCCCGACACCGACACCACCTCCGTCACCACCACGCCGCCCGCGCCACGACCGGTGCTGGTGGTCAACGCGCCGGATGGAGCGGAGGTACGCGTCGACGGAAAAGTCGCCGGCCAGGGAAGCTTCCGCCGCGAGGATATAAGGGCCGGGTCGCACACCGTGAGCGCCACGATCGCTTCGGTGGACGGCTGTCCCACCGCCACCGACGATGTCACGGTGCGCGTGCGCGAGGACGGGCGCACGAGCGTCACGCTGGCGCCGCGCCCATGCGGCTTTCTCACGATAGACGCAGAGCCTCGAGGGGCGCGCTGGTCGGTGAGCGACAGTGCCGGGGGCGAGGCGGCGAGCGGCACGGCTCCTCTCACCGCGCCCATCGTGCTCCCGGCGGGATCGTACACGCTTCGCGTATCGGCGAGCTACTGCGCGGACTACCGCTCCGACATCAGGGTGACCGAGGACCGCACGCGCAGCGAGCGCGCGCATCTCCTCTGCGAGCCACGGCGCGACTGAGGCTCCTCAGCGCGACGCCACGACTCCGATGATCGCGCCCAGCACGCCGCCCAGCCAGAAGGCGGGGCGAAGGTACCACGACTTCTCGGGGCGCTCGATCAGCGCCACGAAGTCCGTGGTCATACGGGTAGTCTGACCGGTAACAAGCGCCACCGCGCTGTCGCGTGCCACGCGCGTGACCACGAATCGCGCGATGAGCGCGTCGTGCCGCGCGGGATCCACCGCGATTCCGTGCATCCCCTTCTTCACCCAGTCGTTTCGCGAGATCGGGAAGCTGAACGTGCTGTCGCCCGCACTCGAGATGCCGAAGCGATAGGCGCCCTGCTGAGCGCCCAGCTCAGGCGCGGAAGATGCCGTCAGGATGACGACGGAAAGTGTTGCGGCGAATGCGAAGTGACGCACGGCGGTGAACGTCAGAGGCCGAGTAGACTCCTCACCAGGCTCGCTATGTCGTTGTAGAGCACTATCACGAAGAGCAGCGCGATCGCGGCGAGACCGAAGCGGAGAAGGTACTCCCGGGTGCGAGTGCTCAACGAGCCACCCTTCACCGCCTCCACCAGATTCACGGCTATCTGCCCGCCATCGAGGATGGGAATGGGGAGCAGATTGAACACCGCCAGATTGACGCTCAGTATCGCGATTAGGTAAAGAACGCTGTCCAGCCCCTGCTTGGCGGCGGTGACGCTCGCACGCCCGATGGAGACCGGTCCATTCAGCTTGCTGATCGAGATCTGCCCGGTGAAGAGCTGCTGCACGTAACCCACCACCGCGCCAGCGATCGCCCACGTTTCGTTCCAGCCGGCGGAGATCGCCGTCCCCACCGACACCGGCTTCCGATCGGACGCCGCCCTCGCCTGCGCGCCGATCTTCCCGACCATCTCGTTTCGGCCGGTGATGGGGTTGGGCTGCGGCATGGAGTCGGGCGTGACTGTGACGGTCTCGAGCACATCGCCGCGCGAGACGGTGAGCGCGAGCGGCCGGCCGGGCGAGCTCTCGATGATGTTCACCAGCTCCGCCCAGCTGGTCACCGACTTCCCATTCGCGGTCACCACGCTGTCGCCGCCCGCGAGGCCGGAGTGCGCGGCGGGGCTTCCGGGAAGCACCTCGTCTATCACGGGCGCGAAGTACGGCTGTACGGCGAAGGCGAGCTGCTCGCGCGTCACACCTCTCGCGGCGCCGCGCTCGTCGCTGATCGGAATCGAGACGGGCGCTCCGCGCTGGGTCGTGATCGTCACGGCGTCGCCATGGCCGGTATCGATCTGCGCGAGCACGTCGTTCCAGCTCGCGACCGGCGAGCCGTTCACCGCCACGATCGTGTCGCCCGGTACTATCTCGCGTGAGAGCTGCGGTGCACCGGTCAGCTCGTGCACCACACCCACCACCCGGGTGAGGATCACCGACTGACCCATCGAGAGCGTGAGGCCGGCCAGCACCACGAAACCGAGGAGCATGTTCATGCTCACGCCCGCGATCATGATGAAGAGCCGCGCGGGGAGCGACTTCGATTCGAACCAGCGGTTCTCGGGAACGGGTCGGGGCCCGAAAGGCGCCATGGCGTTCGGATCGTACCAGCGCGGTTTGGGCTCATCATTGTCGGTTTCGACCATCCCGGGAGCCGGATGCTCCCCGCCGCCCTCGATGAGCGCCATCGACTCGTCTTCGCGCGACGCCATTCGCACGTAGCCGCCCAGAGGGAGCGCGGCGATGATGTACTCGGTCTCTCCCCACTTCCGGCTCCAGAGTCGCGGACCGAAGCCTATCGAGAAGCGCGGCGCGTACACACCCACCGCCTTCGCGGCCAGGAAGTGGCCCAGTTCGTGGACGAAGATCACGAGGCCGAATACGACCACGATCGCGAGGAGGGACCTGAGAACTTCTAGCATCCGAACATCTCTCTCACTTTACGGCGAGCGCACTCATCGGCGGTGAGGAGAGCGTCGCGGTTGCTGCCATCGCTGTCGCCGAGCGCATCCAGAGCTGCATCGATCGTGCGCGGGATATCGAGGAAGCTTATGCGACCCTCGAGGAAGAGCGCCACTGCCTGCTCGTTCGCCGCATTGAATACCGCGGGCGCCGCGCCACCGCGGCGCCCCGCTTCCACCCCGGCACGGAGGGCCGGGAAGTCCGAATAGCGTACCCGCTCGAAGGTGAGCGGGCTCAGCTCCACCGGATCGAACGGTGGTACCCCGGTGTCTCCCAGCCGTTCGGGGTGGGTGAGCGCGTAGAGCACCGGGAGCTCCATGCTGGGAACCCCGAGCTGCGCGAGCACGCTCCCGTCCACGAACTCCACGAACGAATGCACCACGCTCTGTGGGTGCACCACGACCTCGATCTGTTCGTACGAGAGCCCGAAGAGAAAGTGCGCCTCGATGACTTCGAGCGCCTTGTTGGCCAGAGTAGCGCTGTCCACCGTGATCTTGCGACCCATGCTCCAGGTGGGATGATGCAGGGCGTCGGCCACCGTGGCGCGCGCCAGACGCTCGCGCGACCACTCCCGGAACGGACCTCCCGAGGCGGTGATGATGAGCCGGCGCACGTCGCTCGTGGAGCGGCCGGCGAGGCACTGGAGTATGGCGCTGTGCTCGCTGTCCACGGGCACGATCTCGCCCCCGCCCCTCAGGCACTCGTCGAGGACGATCGGGCCGGCCATGACGAGCGTCTCCTTGTTGGCCAGCGCGACCCGCTTCCCCGTGCCCACGGCTGCCAGCGTAGCGTCGAGCCCCGCGGCACCGACCACGGCGTTGATGACTATGTCCACGTCGTCGCGGCGAGCTGCCTGCACCAGGCAATCCGGTCCGCACGCCCACCCCTTCAGCGCATCCTCGGCGCTCCCCACGACGCCCAGGAAGGCTGGATCGAATTGCGCGGCCTGCTCCCTCAGGAGCGCGGCGTTGGAGAACGCGGTCAGGGCCACCACGCGGAAGCGATCCTGATGGCGCTGCAGCACGCGGAGCGCGGTGGTCCCGACCGAGCCGGTCGAGCCAAGTATGGCGACACCGCGCCTCGGCTCCGGCACGGGCGTCATCGGTTCACGGGGAAGAATACGTGCGGGAAGGTGAAGACCAGGTACGCCACCGGGATCGCGAAGAGGAGGCTGTCGATGCGGTCGAGCACTCCCCCGTGCCCCGGGATGAGGTGCGAGCTGTCCTTCACCCTGGCGTCGCGCTTGATCAGCGACTCCGCCAGATCGCCGATCTGCACCGCGACGCTCATCACCGCTCCGAACCAGATGGCCTGCCAGTGGAGCATGGAGAGGCGGGCAAAGTGCGGAAGTACGAAGCGAGCGTAGAGCCAGCTCACCACGATGCTCGCGATCAGCGCACCCACCGCGCCAGCCACGGTCTTCCCGGGGCTCACCGAGGGGATCAGCTTCCGCTTCCCGAGAGCGCGACCTACGAAGTACGCCGCGGTGTCGGACGTCCAGGTGAGGATGAGCGGGTAGAGCACGAGCGCCATGCCCGCAACCGCACCCACGGCGTAGTTGTGGTAGCGCAGGCCGTAGGCGAAGCTCAGCATCCCGCCAGTGTAGACCGCGCCGAAGAGCGTGGTGGCCACCGCGCCCGTGGGCTTCTCCTCCACACCGCGCCACCAGATCGCGAGCGCAAAGACGATGAGCGTGATCGTAGCCGCGAGCGTGAAAACGGGTGGGTGGAAGCGGCCGATCTGGTACGCGAACACCGCCAGCGGGATGGCCGCGGCGATGACGGTACCGGTGATGGCCATCGGCCGATTCCCCGCCGCTTCCGCGATCCCGTAGTACTCCCACGCGGCGCGGCCGCCGGCGATTGCGAGGAGGATTGCCAGGGGAAGCCCGCCCAGGTAAACGAGCAGGAGTATGACCGGGATCGCCACGACCGCGAAGATGACACGCGCGGCCAGATTGGAGAGTGCCACTACGCCGTCACGCGGCCGAAGCGGCTGCTGGTGAGGTACTCACACCTCCATGATCTCCGCTTCCTTCGCCTTCAGCAGCTCGTCGATGCGCGCCATGTGGTCGTCGTGGAGCTTCTGCAGCTCCCTGTCGGCGAGCTTCTTCTCGTCTTCCGAGACCTTGTCGAGCTTCTTGACAGCATCGCGCGCGTTACCCCGCGCGTGGCGCACGGCGATACGTCCGTCTTCGGCGAGCTTGTGCACGATCTTCACCAGGTCGCGGCGGCGTTCCTCGTTGAGCGCGGGGATGGGGACGCGGATCACGCCGCCCTGGCTCGCGGGGTTCAGGCCGAGATCGGAGTCGCGAATCGCCTTCTCGATGGCGGAGGCGACGCCCTTGTCCCACGGAGTGACCAGGAGCAAGCGTGGCTCCGGCGCCGAGACGCTGGCAACCTGCGAGATCGGCATCGATTGGCCGTAGGCCTCCACGCGGACGGTGTCCAGAAGCGACGACGATGCCTTGCCGCCGCGGATGCTGTTGAACTCGCGGCGGGAGCTCTCCACGGCTTTGTTCATGGAGGTGCGGCTCTCCTTGATGATCTCTGCGATTGAGCTCATTGGACGATGGTCCCGATGCGCTCGCCTCGTACAGCGCTGGCGATCGCACCTTTGTGTTTGAGGTTCAGCACTATGAGCGGGAGATGATTCTCCGCGCAGAGCGTGATGGCCGTCTGGTCCATGACGCCCAGCCCCTGCACTATCACGTCGCGGTAGCTCAGCTTGTCGTACAGTTCTGCGTGGGGGTCTTTCTTGGGATCGGCCGAATAGATGCCGTCCACGCTCGTCGCCTTGATGATGACCTCGGCCTTCATCTGGATCGCGCGCAACGCAGCCGCAGTGTCGGTGGAAAAGTACGGGTTCCCGGTGCCGCCCGCAAAGATCACCGTGCGCCCCTTCTCGAAGTGACGCAGCGCGCGACGGCGGATGTACGGCTCCGCCACCTCCTCCATCCGGATGGCGGACATCACGCGCGTCTGGACGTCCTTCTTCTCGAGCGCGTCCTGCATCGCGAGCGCGTTGATGACGGTGCCGAGCATCCCCATGTAGTCGGCACCAACCCTGTCCATCCCCAGGTGCGAGAGCTGCGAGCCGCGCACGATGTTGCCGCCACCGATCACGAGGCCCATGCTGACGCCCATGTCCACCACGTCCTTCACCTCTTGGGCGAAGCGCGCGAGGGTGTCGAAATCGAAACCGGTTCCCCGCTCTCCGGCGAGCGCTTCGCCGGAGAGCTTGAGGAGTATCCTGCCGTAGTGGGGCTCGCTGGTGGTCACTCGCGCCTTACTCCTGGCCCATCTGGAAGCGGGCGAAGCGGCGCACGACGATGTTCTCACCCATCTTGGCGGAGGCCTCCTTGACCAGGTCGCCGATGGTCTTCTTCGGATCGCGAATCCACTCCTGGGAGAGCAGCACGACCTGCTTGTAGTACGCCTCCACCTTCCCGTCCACGATCTTGGGGATGATGTTCTCGGGCTTCCCGCTCTCGCGGACCTGCTGCTCGTAGATGCGGCGCTCCTTCTCCACCGTCTCGGCGTCCACGTCTTCCTTGTTCACCGCGAGCGGCGCGGCGCTGGCGATGTGGAGGGCGATCTCCTTGACGAGCTCCTTGAAGTCCGGATTGCGCGCCACGAAGTCGGTTTCGCAGTTGACCTCCACCAGCACGCCGACCTTGCCGTTGTGGTGGATGTAGCTGCCGATCTGCCCCTCGGCGGCCACGCGGCCGGCACGCTTCTCGGCCTTGGCGATCCCCTTCGTGCGGAGGAGCTCCACCGCCTTGTCCATGTCGCCGCCGGTCTCGGTGAGCGCCTTCTTGCAGTCCATCATCCCTGCCCCGGTGCGCTGGCGCAGCTCCTGGACTTCCTTGGCGCTGAACGTCGTAGTTGCCATGATCATCTTCCTCCGCGCGGATAGATCGCGCGTGTCTCGCACGCCCGGTGGCGGAGATCTCCGCCGTCGAGCTCTGGTTTCGTGAGAACGCCGCCGGCGCGGGGCCGGCGGCGTATACAGTTTACTTCGATGCCCGTTGGCGGCCTAGCCCGCGGGCCCACGAGCCAACCTACTCCGCGCTTTCCGCCTGAGGAGCAGCCGGTGGTTCCGGCGCCCTTGAAGAGGGCTCGGGCTGCACCACGCGGGGAGCCGGTGCTCCCTCGGCGCCCTCGCCATGCTCGTCGCCGGTGGTCTTGAGTCGCGCGGCGATCGCCTCGGGCTTGGCCCGGCGGCGGCGTGTCCGGCGACGGCGGCGACGCTCGCTGTCGTCCGCCGGCTCGCTGCCACGGTCGGAGCTGTAGGTCGTGGGGCCTTCACTCTCTTCCTCGACCTCTTCGCGCTTCGGAGCCTCGCGACGCGCCTCCTCGACCGTATCCGCGATGGCGCGGGTGAGGAGCTCCACCGAACGGATCGCATCGTCGTTGCCGGCGATCGGCACGGTGATGAGATCGGGGTCGGCGTTGGTATCGACGATGGCGACGATGGGAATCCCGAGCTTGTTCGCCTCCGTGACGGCGATCTTCTCCTTCTTGGAGTCGATCACGAACATGAGGCCGGGGAGCCGGTTCATGTTCTTGATGCCCGTGAGGTACTTGCCAAGCTTGTCGCGCTCGCGGGACATCATGAGCTGCTCTTTCTTCGTGTAGTCCTGGAAGGCGCCGCCCTCCTCGCTACCCGCCTCGAGATCCTTGAGGCGACGCACCTGCTTCTTGACGGTCTGGAAGTTGGTGAGCATGCCGCCGAGCCAGCGCTCGGTGACGAACATGGCGCCGCAGCGCTCGGCCTCCGCCTGGACGATCCCCTTGAGCTGCCGCTTGGTGCAGACGAAGAGAATATTGTCGCCGCGGGCCACCACGTCGCGCACGAGCTTTTCCGCGAGCTCGAGCTGGCGCAACGTCTTCTGGAGGTCGATGATGTGGATGCCGTTGCGCTCGGCGAAAATGAAGCGGCGCATCTTGGGGTTCCACCGGCGGGTCTGGTGCCCGAAGTGGACTCCCGCTTCCAACAGCTGTTCGAGGTTCGGTTGAGTCATCCTGTTTCCGTGTTACCTGGTTGATCCACCGCCCCCTTCGACGTCACCCGCAACCGGCCATGCCGGCACCAGCGGGGGACTCGGGGAGCGTGAGTGATGATCGGAGGCCGAAGCCCCCGGTGATGCTAGCGCTTCGAGAACTGGAAGCGCTTTCTGGCCTTGGGACGGCCGGGCTTCTTGCGCTCCACCGCACGCGCGTCGCGGGTGAGCAGTCCGAGGTCGCGCAGCTTGCCACGGTGCGACTCGTCGATCTTCACGAGGGCACGAGCGACGGCGAGGCGCAGAGCGCCGGCCTGTCCACTCGGGCCACCGCCCTGAAGCGACGCCTTCACGTCGTAGCGGCCGAGCGAATCGGTGGCCGTGAAGGGCTGCTGGATGGCGGAGACGAGCGTGGGGCGCGGGAAGTAGTCACCGAGCGTGCGCCCGTTGACGTCCCACTTCCCCGAGCCGGGGCGAATGTAGAGACGGCAGACGCTCTCCTTGCGGCGTCCGATCGTGTGCACCGTGGACTCGTCTGCCATTACCTGCTCTCGCTCTTATTGAGGTTCAGCACGGCCGGCTGCTGCGCTGCGTGCGGGTGCTCGGCGTCAGGGTAGACGCGCAACTTGAGGCGCAGCTTCCCCTTGCCGAGGTTGTTTTTGGGAAGCATGCCGAACACCGCGTGCTCGATCACCCGGTCGGGGTGCTTCTCGAGCATGTCGGCGAACGAGGTGAACTTCTCGTGACCCATGTAGCCGGTGTGACGGAAGTACTTCTTCTGCTCCGCCTTGCTCCCGGTGACCCTGACCTTGGATGCGTTGATCACGATCACGTTGTCGCCGGTGTCCATGTGCGGCGTGAACATGGGCTTGTGCTTGCCGCGGATGATTCTGGCGACCTCGGTGGCGAGGCGCCCGAGCACCATCCCATCGGCATCGACTATGTACCAGCGGTGCTCGATGTCCTTGGGGGTGGCGGTGTAAGTTCGCATGTGCGTCGGTAATTTCATTCGTGAGGCCGAAGGGCGGTCGGTGAACGGCGCGCTCCTCGGTGGCCTGGTCGCTATTTGCGACAGACACGTAAGCTACGTAACGAGTTAGGGCTTGTCAACCAACGTGGGATCGGCCCGCCTCACTCGGCCTCGAGCTCGACGAGGAGCGCGCCCTTGTCCACCGCCTCGCCGGCCTTCGCGTGCACGATCTTCACCTTCCCCGCCCCGGCCGCGCGCAGCTCGTTCTCCATCTTCATCGCTTCCATCACCACGAGCCCCTGCCCGGCGGCAACCGTGTCGCCGGGCTCCACGTTCACGCGGACGATGAGGCCGGGCATCGGCGCAACGAGCGGCGCGGGACCCACGGGGCCGGTCTGCGCGGCGGTGAGGTCGCGGATCGTGCGCGTGCGCTCGTCCAGCGCCTCGATCTGGTAGTTGAAGCCATCCAGCCACAGCGTATAGGACCCGCGCCCCGTGCGCTCGCGAACGATGACGCGGTAGACGCGGTCGCCCACGTGCACGAGTCGCACCGGTGTCCCCTCCACATCGGCCAGCTGCACGGGGAAGGTGCGGCCGTCGAGCTCCACCTCGCCTCCGTCCAGATCGATGCCTGTACGCTCGCCGTTGACGTTCACGATGTACTTCACGCGGCCTCCGGGATGAGCTCGCACACGGTCTCCACGTGCGCGGTTTGCGGGAACATGTCGAAGGCGAGCAGCGACGCGATCCTCCAGCGCGGCAGCCTCGCGATGTCGCGCGCGAGCGTGGCGGGGTTGCAGCTCACGTAAACTATCGCTCTGGTCTCCTCCGCGCGCTCCTGAAGCTCCGCGGTGACGCGTTCATCGACGCCTCTGCGCGGCGGGTTGAGCACCACGACGTCGGCGGGGAGCGCGGAAGGGAGCGCGTCTTCGACGCGCGCGGCGATGGAGCGGGACTCGGCGGGGAGAAGATCGCCGCAGCGCGCCGCGGCGCCGCTGTCGAGCTCTATGGCAGTCACGCGCCTCCCCGCGGCTGCCAGCGCCACCGCGAGATCGCCCGCGCCCGAGTACGCGTCGACCAGGGTGCGCGGCGAGTGCGCCAGCACCCGCTCGATCACGTACTGTTTCAGCTCGTCGGCGACTGCCGCGTTGATCTGCTCGAATGAAGCGCCGGGAACGTTGTCCTCGTCTTCGGCGCTAGGCCGTCCGAGGCGAATCGGCGCGTCGTCGCTCGCGGCAGCGGAGGGCGATTGGCTGGCGCCGCGCTGCACGGTCGCGCGGTGCGCCACGAGCTCGGGAGCGTCAGCGCCCTCGCGCAGCCACCATAGAGCGCCGAGCGACGGTGTCCGCTCGAGAAAGCGCCTCGCGCGCGGCCAGCGCCTGCCGCCCTCGAGCACGAACGAGATACCGGTACCGCTCAGCCGAACGGCGCCGCGAAGCTCGGCGGCGTGTGGTAGATCGTCGGATGCCGCCATCACCTCGCGCCAGGCGGCGAGCACCGTCAGCTCCGTGATGGGGCAGTCGCGCAACTCGAACACTTTGTCAGGCATGTCGTACGGGTGCAGCCCGGCGATCCAGCGCTCGCCGCGCCGGCGCAGCGCCAGCGTGAGCTTGCGGCGGTAGCGCCACTCCTGGGCGCTTGGGCGGACGGTCGGCGTGTCGATCCTGCGCTTGCCGATCCGCTCGAGCGAGTCGCGCACGATCGCACCCTTGGCGTCGAGCTGCGCGGCGTAGCTCATATGCTGCAGTTGACAGCCGCCGCAGTTGTCGCGCACGTAATGCTCGCACGGAGGATCGACGCGCACGGGCGAGGGCGCATCGAGCGCGCTCACACGGCCGCGGCCGAAGCGTCCCTTGCCCGACCACTCCACCTCCGCCACATCACCCGGCGCCGTCCGTGGAACGAAGACGACGAAGCCATCGGCACGTCCCACGCCGTCCCCGCCCGCCGCGATCGAGTCTATCGTTAGCCGCGTGGCCGGCACTATTCGCGCCCTCCACCGATTCCCTCACGCAGTGCGGCGGCGCGCCACGGGTCGGTGGCGCCCGCATGTCCCGGCGCCGAGCCGTTTACCGCGGGGCGGGAACGCAGCGCGCGCTCGCGCTCGGCGAGGAGCGTGGCCGCAATGATCGCCGCCAGCTCTCCACTCTCGGGCGGCGCTACCGAGAGGAGTGATGGGAGCCGCTGCTCGAGCCACTGGATCCCGATCTCACCGCGCTGGAACTCCGCGTCCTCCATCACGCGAAGATGAAAGTCGCGCGACGTGTCCACTCCCTGGATGGTGAGCTCGAGGAGCGCGCGGTGCATCCGCGCGATCGCCTCGGGGCGCGAGGGTGCCCACACGATGAGCTTCGCGAGCATCGGATCGTAGAAGAGCTCCACGTGCGTGCCGATGCCGATCCCGCCGTCCCACCTGATCCCCGGGCCGCCCGGGAGGCGGAGGTACGTTATTTCACCCGTCGATGGCAGAAAGCCGTTCGCCGGGTCCTCACTCGTGATGCGACACTCTATGGCCCACCCGCGAGGAGCGATCTCCTCCTGGCGGAAGGGGAGTCGCTCTCCGGCAGCGATGCGCAGCTGCCAGTGCACCAGGTCTATTCCCGTCACGAGCTCGGTGACGGGATGCTCCACCTGCAAGCGGGTGTTCATCTCGAGGAAGTAGAACTTCCCTTCACGGTCGAGGAGAAACTCGCACGTTCCCGCGTTCACGTAGCCCGCTGCGCGGGCCGCGCGCACCGCGGTGTCGCCCATCTCGCGACGCAGCTCGGGCGTGACCGCGACGCTCGGTGCCTCCTCGACCATCTTCTGATGGCGGCGCTGGAGCGAGCACTCGCGCTCGCCGAGCGAGAGCATGTTGCCATGAGCGTCGCCGAGCACCTGTATCTCCACGTGCCGCGGTCCGACGATGTACTTCTCCACGTACACGGCATCGTCGCCGAAGGCGTTGAGGGCCTCGCGCCGCGCGGCGTCGAGCGAGGAAGCGAGCTCCGACGCCTCGCGCACCACGCGCATCCCCTTTCCGCCCCCGCCAGCTGCCGCCTTGAGGAGTATCGGGTAGCCGAAGCTCTCGGCGATGCGCGCCGCCTCATCGGCATCGCGGAGCGGTTCCGTGGTGCCGGGCACCACCGGCACTCCGGCGGCGCTCACGAGGCGGCGCGCCTCGGTCTTGCTCCCCATTGCCGCGATCGCGGCGGGGGGTGGTCCAATGAACACCAGCCCCGCGTCGATCACCGCCTGCGCGAACGGCTCGCGCTCGGAGAGAAAGCCGTACCCAGGGTGGATCGCCTGCGCTCCGGTGCGGAGCGCCGCTTCTATGATCCGGTCGCCCCGAAGGTAGCTGTCTTTCGAGGGGGATTCGCCGATGCGCACCGCTTCATCCGCCTCGCGCACGTGCGGCGCGCGCGCATCCGCATCGCTGTAGACCGCTACGGCCTCGATCCCGAGCTCCCTGCAGGCGCGCACTACCCTGAGCGCGATCTCGCCCCTGTTGGCGATCAGTACCTTGTCGAACGGGCGCGGGGCGATGGTGTGGGGGAGAGTGGCGCTCATCAGAGCGGGATGTTCCCGTGCTTCTTGGGTGGATTGTGGTCGCGCTTGCTCTGCAGGGTGTCGAGCGCGTCGATGAGGCGCGGGCGGGTCTCGCGCGGATCGATGATGTCGTCCACGTAGCCGCGGCTCGCGGCGATGTACGGGTGCGCGAACTTGGCGCGGTACTCCTCGATCTTCTCGTCCATCGCGGCCTGCTGATCTTCGCCCTCGGTTATCTCCCTGCGGAAAAGGATCTCCACCGCACCCTTCGGGCCCATCACGGCGATCTCCGCCGAGGGCCACGCGAGGTTGAAATCTCCGCGAATGTGCTTGCTGCTCATGACGTCGTACGCGCCACCGTACGCCTTGCGCGTGATCACGGTGAGCTTGGGGACGGTGGCTTCGCAGTAGGCGAAGAGGAGCTTGGCGCCTTGCTTGATGATTCCTCCGTGCTCCTGAGCAACGCCGGGGAGGAAGCCGGGCACATCCTCGAAGGTCACCAGCGGGATGTTGAAGGCATCGCAGAAGCGGATGAAGCGTGCTCCCTTGATGGATGCATTGATGTCGAGCACGCCCGCGAGCACCGCGGGCTGGTTGGCGACGATCCCGACCGAGTGGCTGCCGAGGTGCGCGAAGCCGCAGAGGATGTTCTGCCCGAATTCCGCCTGCACCTCGTAGAAGTCGCCGTCGTCCACCACGCGTCGGATCACGTCGCGCATGTCGTACGGCTTGTTCGGGTTGTCGGGAACCACGTCGAGCAGTGCCTCGTCGCGCCGGTCGCGCGGGTCGGTGCCGGCGCCGCGCGGCGGCTCGCCGAGATTGTTCGACGGGATGTAGCGGAAGATCTCGCGTATCGCGCCGAGCGATGCGAACTCGGAGTCGTGCACGAAGTGAGCTACGCCCGAGGTGCTCGCGTGCGCATCGGCGCCGCCCAGCGCCTCCATGGTCACGTCCTCGTGCGTCACCGTTTTGACCACGTTGGGACCGGTGACGAACATGTACGATGTACCGCGCACCATGTACACGAAGTCGGTGATCGCCGGCGAGTACACCGCGCCGCCGGCGCACGGTCCGAGGATCGCGGAGATCTGCGGCACGACGCCCGAGGCCAGCGTGTTGCGCAGGAAGATGTCGGCGTAGCCGCCGAGTGAGACCACGCCTTCCTGGATGCGCGCGCCGCCCGAGTCGTTCAGGCCGATGACCGGCGCGCCGTTCCGCATGGCGAGATCCATGATCTTGCAGATCTTCTCGGCGTGTGCCTCGGAGAGCGAGCCACCAAGGACGGTGAAGTCCTGCGAGAAGACGTATACCAGCCGTCCCTCGATGCGACCGTAGCCGGTGACCACACCGTCGCCGTAGATGTGCTGCTCTTCCAGGCCGAAGTCCGTGGAGCGGTGGGTCACGAAGCGATCCAGCTCGACGAAGCTTCCCTCGTCCAGCAGGATGTCCAGTCGCTCGCGCGCGGAAAGCTTCCCCTTCGCGTGCTGCGCCTCGAGGCGCCGGCGTCCTCCGCCCAGCTCGGACTCCGAGCGCCGTTGCTCGAGGAGCTCGAGTTTCTCTCGCATGCTCATACGCGCGATAAGCTAGCCGCGGGGCCGGGGGGTATGCCAGATGGCTCCGGAGAAGCGGCCTGCTTGTTGCGAATGTCGGTCGCGACGACATCCCGGAGATGGGTATGCGGCGTGGGAGATTCGGCGCCAGGTGAAGAAGATCCTGCAGCTCACGCTCGGGATAGTCACGAGCATCGGCGGATTTCTCGAGGTCGGGTCGATTGCATCTTCGTCGCAGGCGGGCGCCGGATTCGCGTATCAGCTCATCTGGCCCATCCTGCTCGGCACGATAGTGCTGATCTTTCTCGTGGAGATGTCCGGCCGACTCGCCGCGGTGAGCAAGCTGACCGTGTCGGGCGCCATGCGTGACAGGTTCGGCTTCGACTATTTCGTCGTTCCGCTCGTCACGCTCTCCATCGTGATCTACCTGGTGCTCGCTGCGGAGGTAGGCGGCGCCGCCTTCGCGCTGCAACTGGTCACCGGCATCAGCTACCGCTGGTGGGCCGTGCCCGTGGCGCTCCTCGCCTGGTTCATCCTCTGGAAGGGACCCTTCGCGGTGGTGGAGCGCTGGGTGCCGTTGATCGGGCTCGTGACGCTGGTCTTCATAGTCGGCGCCCTGAAGCTCGCTCCCGATTGGGGCGCCGTGGCGCACGGCCTCCTACCGACCAGGCCATCTCACGACAAGGCGCACTACTGGTTCCTCGTCGTCAACATTCTGGGCGCCACGATCGCGCCGTACCTCATGTACTTCTACTCCTCGGGCGCGGTCGAGGGGAAGTGGGACGAGAGCTACCTCACGATCAACCGCTTCATAGCCGTGATGGGGATGAGTTTCGGCGGCGTTCTCGCCATAGCCGTGCTGATCGCCTCCGCGGAGGTGTTCTTCCCGGCCGGCATGAAGCTCGAGAGCTACGACCAGATAGCGCTCATGCTGACCGGCCCGCTCGGATCGTGGGGTTTCTACCTCTTCGCCGCATCGCTCTTCATTGGCTGCCTCGGTGCCATCCTCGAGATCGCTCTCGCGGTTGCGTACATGACGTCGCAGGGACTCGGTTGGCGCTGGGGACAGGACGAGGAGCCGCGACGCGTACCTCGCTTCGTGCTCGTGTACACGGTGCTCCTCGCGCTCGCGCCATGGATGATAGTTCTCGGCGTGAGTCCCCTCGCCGTAACGAGCCTCTCCATGGCGTTGACAGCGGCGACTCTGCCGGTGGCCATCATTCCCTTCATAGTGTTGATGAACGACCCGGTGTACGCCGGGAAGCACACCAACGGCTGGATCGGCAACGTGGTGGTGGTGTTCACGATCGTGATGGCGTGCATTCTGGCGGTGGTGACCATACCGCTCCAGCTGCTCGGGGGAGGGTGACGTGCACATCGTTCGCGATCTGCTCGACAAGGAGCTCATCGATGTGAGCTGGCAGCACATGGGACGGATAGACGGTCTCACGATGGTAGCCCGCGGAAGGGAGCAGCCGCGAATCACGACCATTTGCGTCGGCGGCACCGTGCTCACGCAGCGGCTGCCGGGCTTCATCGGGCGGTGGGGGAGCGCGCTGGTGAAGCGCTACGGAATCCGCAGTGGCGTGCCTTTCCGGATGCCGTGGTCGAAGGTCATGCGCGTGGACAGGGTCATTCGTGTGGACGTGAACTCGGACGAGAGCGGCGCGATGGCGTCGTCGCACTGGGTACGCGACCACATCATCGATCGCATCCCGGGAGCGTGAAGATGCCGGAAGAGCCGATCGCGGTCGAGCAGCTCCTGAGCAGGAAGGTGCTCGATCCATCAGGAAAGTCCGCGGGGCGCATAGAGGAGATTCGAGCCACGCCTTCGGAGGGTGCGCTGCTCGTCTACCAATACGATCTCGGGCCGGCCGCGCTCCTCGAGCGCCTCGCGGTGGGACTGCGCGGCTTCCCTCTCCTTCGAAAGCTCGGCATCGGCCCGGAGCACCGTGGTCGTTGCGTGCCGTGGGACAAGATGGATCTGAGCGACCCTCATCATCCCCGCATCACCTGCGCGCGCGACGAGCTGCGTCCCATCGAGGATTGAGCCTGGCTCGACGCGATCGACACGAAACACGAAGGCCCCGCCGGCTTGCCGGCGGGGCCTTCGTGTTTCGCTGTTACGTCGAACTTACTCGGCGGATACCTCGCCGCTCTCGTCTTCCGCGGTGGGCGACGGCTCAGCGTTCTCCGCTTCCGGCTGCGCTGCCTCCGCCACTCCCTCCTCACCGCTGTGAGCCGCGGCGTGCGGACCTTCCTCGGCGTCCATCGGAATCACCTTGGACGGCGTCTCCGGGCGCGGCGGCTGCTCCTCGGGGATGTTGGTCACCGCGAGCACGATCCGCCGGTGGATCGGATCCACCTCGAGGACGCGCATGTCGAGGATCATCCCCTCGTACACATCGTCTGCCGGGTTGGTGACCGGCTTGCCGAGGTTGAGCTGGCTGATCGGCACGAAGCCCTCGATGTCGTTGCCGATGTCGACGACCACACCCTTGTCCATCAGCCGCGCGACCGTACCGGTGGTGTCCGTACCCACGGGATACGTCTCACCGATGCTCAGCCACGGATCCTCGGTGGCCTGCTTGAGGCCGAGCGAGATGCGCTTGTTGTCGGCGTCGATGTTGAGGATGACGACATCTACCGTGTCGCCCTTCTTCACCACTTCCGACGGGTGCTGGATCCGCTTGGTCCAGGACATGTCGGAGATGTGGATCAGGCCATCGATACCTGGCTCGATCTCCACGAAGGCGCCGAAGGAGGTGAGGTTGCGCACCTTCCCCGATATCCGCGTCCCCACAGGGTAGCGGAGCGGGAGCACCATCCAGGGATCCTGCTCGGTCTGCTTCATGCCGAGCGAGATCTTCTCTTCGTTCGGATCGACCTTGAGCACCACCGCCTCGATCATCTCGCCTATGGAGACGAGCTTCGACGGGTGCCGGACGTTGCGCGTCCAGCTCATCTCGCTGATGTGCACGAGACCTTCGATGCCCGGCTCCAGCTCGATGAACGCGCCGTAGTTGGTGATCGAGACCACCTTGCCGTTCACGCGTGTGCCGACCGGATACTTCTCGGCGACGTCCTTCCACGGATAGCTCTGGAGCTGCTTGAGGCCGAGCGAGATGCGCTCGCGATCCCAGTCGATGTCGAGAATCTTGACCTCGAGCTCCTGGCCGATCTGAACGAGCTCCGACGGATGCGAGATGCGGCCCCACGACATGTCGGTGATGTGGAGCAGACCGTCCACGCCGCCCAGGTCGATGAACGCACCGAAGTCGGTGATGTTCTTGACGACGCCCTTCCGGACCTGGTCCTTCTGGAGCTCCTTCATCAGCTTTTCGCGCTTGCCGGCGCGCTCGACCTCGAGGATCACTCGACGCGAGACGACGATGTTGCGGCGGCGCTTGTTGAGCTTGATGATCTTGAACTCGTACTTCTGACCGAGAAGCTCGTCTATGTTGGGCACGCGGCGGAGCGCGATCTGCGAACCTGGGAGGAACGCGTCCACCCCCATGAGGTCCACGACCACGCCGCCCTTGATCTTCTTGACGAGCGTGCCCTCCACCGGCTGATCGTCCTCGTAAGCGAGACGGATGCGCTCCCACACGCGCATGAAGTCCGCCTTCTTCTTCGAGAGAACGACCGAACCTTCCTGGTCCTCGAGGTGCTCCAGGAGCACTTCCACTTCGTCGCCGGGCTTGAGCTCCGGATGGTCCTTGAACTCCTCGAGCGGAACCGCGCCCTCCGACTTGAAACCGATGTCGAGGATCACGAGGTTGTCGCGGATCTCCAGAACCTTGCTCTTGACGATCTCGCCTTCGTCGATGGACGCGAGGGTGCCGGCATACAGCTCGATGAGCCGTGCCTCCTCCTCGGGGGAATACTCGTCCTCGTCCCAGCGGTTGTCGCCGTGCGAGAGCAGACGCAACTTGCTTCTGTCGTTGTCGCGGCGCGCTGTTTCTACGCCGGTGGATGTCCTTTCTTCTAGCTCGGGCATACCGAAGTGTTTCTCCTGGCCCGCGGTTCTGTTTAGGCTCGCCGCGTCGAGTAAGATGGTGTAGGACCAAACGCAAGACGCGACCCGCCACAGGTCGCGTCAGCGAACGGCACATGTGAACCTGTAAACATAGTGGCGCCCTGAGGTTACCGCAATAGCACCCTATTTGCGCGCGGCGAGCACCTTCACAAGGGCGACGATCCTCTCCACCTGGGCTTCCTGGGTGAGATGGGTGGTGTCTATCAGCACCGCGTCCTTCGCCTGAACCGTCTGCGTGGCGTCGCGCGCATCGCGCAGGACGAGCCGCTCGGTCTCGCCGGCGATCTCCTCGTCGGTGGGGTTCTGGCCGGAGCGCTGCAGGAGCCGGCGCCGCGCGCGCTCCCAGGGATCGGCCACGAGAAATACCTTGAGATCGGCATGGGGAAAGACCACGGTGCCAATGTCCCTGCCGTCCACCACGACGCTGTGACTCGAGGCGGATGACCGGACCAGCTCGTTCACCCATTCGCGGATCCGCGGCATCTGCGCCACGCGCGAGACGTGTCGCGTCACTTCCGCGCCGCGCAGCTCCTCGCCCAGCTCCTCCCCGGCCAGCAGCGGCACCACCGCGCCCGCCACGGCGGAGAGGGTTATCTCGCTGACGGCGCGGCGCACATCTTCCTCGCTCCACCTGTCCGCCTCGGCGGAGCGCCGGAGAGCAGCCGCGGTGGCGGCGCGGTACAGCGAGCCGGAGTCGACGTGGCAGAAGCCCAGGCGCTCGGCCACCATTCTGGCCGTGGACGACTTCCCGGAGGCCGCCGGGCCGTCTATCGCGACTACCAGGTGGCCCATGTCAGTCCACCACCGCGCGGCGCACGTCGTCCCAGAAGGCGGGATACGACACCGAGACGCAGGAGGGATCGTCCACCTCGATCTCGTTCCCCGGAATGGCGGCGAGAACACCGAAGGCCATGGCAATGCGATGGTCGCCGAGCGTTCGCACGCGGCCGGCGAGCGGTCTGTCGCTCCCCGTGACCGTGAAGCCGTCGGGCGCCTCCTCGGCCGCCACGCCGATCGCTCGGAGGTTGGAGACGACCGTCGCTATCCGATCGCTCTCCTTCACGCGGAGTTCCGCCGCGCCGCGAACCCGGGTGGCGCCTTCGGCACGCGCGGCGACGCAGCCAAGGAGGGGGAGCTCGTCTATCATCGACGGCACATCTTCCACGGGAAGGTCGATCGCGCGCAGCTGCGACGGATGCACGGTCACGGTGCCCACGTCTTCCCCGCCCTCGCGCCGGGTGCCGCCCGTTTCGATCCGCGCGCCCATCAGGCCAAGCGCACGGAAGAATCCGGTGCGCGTCGGGTTCAGGCACACATCGGGGAGCTCCATGGCGCCCTCGTCGGCAAGCGCCGCGAGCGCGGCCATGAAAGCCGCCGAGGAGGGGTCGGACGGCACGGTGATGCAGAGCGGCTCGAGTCGGCCGCTGCTCGGCGGCGCGAGCTTCACGGTGCTGCCGTGCACGGCCACCTTCGCTCCCTGCGCCGCGAGCATGCGCTCGGTGTGATCGCGCGAGCGGCTCGGCTCGCGAACCTCGACCTCCACGCCCGCGGCGATGCCGGCCAGGAGGATCGCGCTCTTGATCTGCGCACTCGCCGTCTCGCTATTCCACGTGATGGGCGAGAGAGCACCGCCGGTGATGCGCATCGGGAGGCCATCGCCGCTCTCGAACTCGAAGCGCGCGCCCATGGCGCCGAGCGGTCGCGCCACTCGCAGCATGGGCCGCCGACTGAGACTGGCGTCACCCACGAAACGCGAAGTGAACGGACAAGCCGAGGCGATCCCCGCCACGAGCCGGGTGGTGGTGCCGCTGTTTCCGCAATCCAGATCGGCTGCGGGTTCGCGAAGAGCGCGTGCTCCGCTCCCGGTGACCGTGAAATCCGCGGAGAGCTCCGGGATGCCGACTCCGAGGGTGCGCAGCACGGTGGCAGTGCTCCGAACGTCGGCCGAGTCGAGGATGCCGCGGATGGTCGAGCTCCCGTCCGCGAGGGCGGCGAGCATCAGCGACCGGTGCGAAATGGATTTGTCCCCGGGGACCTTGACCTTCCCGTCGACTCTCACGCTCCCTGCTCCGAGCCAGTGGCGCCGCGGCCGCGCTGGAGCGACGGCGCACCAGCGTTTCGGGAGCCCTCGCGGCGCCAGGCGCGAGCGCTGTTCCAGATGGCCGCGAGCGCAGCGCCGTCGCCCGTGGCGAGCGCCGCGCGCAGGTCGGAAATCGTATTGCCGAGGAGCTCGAGCGCGGCATCCAGCTCTCGCGGCGTGCCGGCGAGCAGGGTGGGCCACGATCCGAGGTCGCTGGCTGCGAGTCGAGTGGTGTCGCGCGCTCCCGTCCCTATGGTTCGGGCCTCGATGCCGCCCGCGGCGAGGGTGGCGGCGAGGGCGGTCGCGGTGAGTTGCGGGAGCTGGCTCACCCAGGCCATGAGCCGGTCGTGCGCCTCGGCGCTCCGGTAGTCGATGCGGCGGGCGCCCACGGTATGCCAGAGCCATTCGATGCACGCACGCTCGCGTGGGTCGGCGCGCTCTTCAGCGCTGATCACGGCGTCCACGAAGAGCTCGGGGCGGGATGCCGCGAAGCCGGTGTCGTGCGAGCCGGCGAGAGGGTGGGTCCCGATGAGCCGCGCGTGGGTGGCCGCATCGACGCCGAGCGCTTCGCGCGACTGGAGGCCGCAGACGTGGAGAAGCTTGGCGTTGCGCGCCAGTGCGCCGCTCACGGAACTCGCCACTTCGACCACGGTATGGATCGGGACCGCGAGCACCACGATGCCGGCTCCCGCACACGCCGCCGCGGCGCCGCCCTCCTCGGCGCTGCTCACGTGGACGCGCGCGGCAGCCGCCTGCTCGCGGTCGGAGGGTGAGGCGCTCCAGCCGCGGACATCGACCTCCTGGGCGATCAGGGCGCGGGCGAGCGATCCCCCGATACAGCCGAGTCCGATTATGGCAACGGGTCTGGACGCCATCAGTCAGCCGACGATCGGGAGGTGGGCGCGGCGAAAGGCAGGCTCTGTCGTGAGCTCGCGGTAGTGATGACCTGGTCGCTTACGATCATGGGGGAGAAAGTAGCCGGGCGCTTTTGTATCAGGAAGCGCGTTGGCCCGCTCGATTGACAGTCAACCCTGCACTTTGTAGATTGGAGTAGCCCGAATAAGGACCGAAGCTCGGCTCGCCTCATGGGTCATACAGTGCTTTAGTCGGCAGGCGGTAAGTCATTGTCTTGCAAAGAGTATCGAGAAGCTACCGAGAGTGGTGCGAGCGAGTGGAGGAATGGGGGCTGTGCCAATCACCAGTTATGCGGCGCGCGGGAGCGCGCGGGAGGAGATGAATACCTCTGGAGAGCCCCGCTCGACGAGCGAGGCGGCGCCAAAGCCAAAGCCGGCTCGTGGGCCGAAGGCGGCGCGTGGGAAGAAAGGCACGCGGAAATCGGCAAAGATCGTAGCGGCCGCGAAGGCGACCGCGCCTACGGAGTTGATGCGAATCCGCGAGCTCGATCCGCAGGCTGCATGCGGACAAGGCACTACGGTGATGCAGCTTTTCAGGGTGGATGACCTGCCTTTCGGAAACGACACCACCCACCTGGTCTTCTTCGACCGCCACGGGTGGTACTGCGCACACGGCCGGGAGTGTCCGGCGGTGGCCGCGGTCCGGAAGCGCTACAAGCAAGTGACTCTGACGAAATAGGTTGGACTGGACATGATAGCGAGACACGAAGAGCAGAGCGAACATCGGATCGAGGATGTGTGGGCGAGGCTTGCAGCGCCTCTTCCCCCTGGTGTTACGGCATGGCGACAGGACGGCAGACCAATCATGCGCGACGGCAAGTTCTTCGCGCGGTTCGTCTCCTACATCGATGCGCAGACCGTTCGCGAGCGGTTGGACAGCGTGGTTCCCGGTGAGTGGAACCTGACCATCGAGCTCCTCCCAACTCCTGGGGCGGGCGAGAACGACTTCCCGGAGCCGGCGGCATGCGCCTTCAAGGCGCGCCTTCAGATCCTCGGCGTGGTACGCGAGGACGTCGGTATGGGGAAGGACTACAAGCAGGCCTCGACCGACGCGTTCAAGCGTGTGGCGGTTCGCTTCGGCATCGGCCACGAGCTGTACGAGATGGGGCAGAACTGGGTGCAGATGGATGGCGATGGCAAGTACGCCAAGCCGATGGAGGACCCTCAGGCCGCGTACGACCGCCGTCTGGCTCGCGCCCGAAGCGCTCAGGAGAACCGCGGCGCTCAGGAGAACCGCGGCGTTCAGGAGAACGGCGACGGTGCCGCGAATCCGCCGCTCGAGTTCAAGCGGGCCACGCTCCCGAGCGACGTCCCTCCCTGCCCCAAGTGCGGCGGGAAGATGTGGGACAACAGGCTCGGCAAGCGCAATCCAAAGGCGCCGGATTTCAAGTGCCGCGATCGCGACTGCGACGGCGTCATCTGGCCGCCGAAGCCGGCACGCGCCGCGTCCAAGCGCTCCAACAAGCGCGAGGAGCCCGAGCCGGAAGAGGCACTCGCCACGGCGGACGAGGTGCCCGCACAGCTCGGAGACAACGAGATCCCATTCTGACGGATCGCGAGGTCTCGGACGCAAGTACGAACGGGGCGACCAGTCAATGGTCGCCCCGTTCACGCATCGTTCAGCATCCGTGCCGTTCGCCCCTCAGAACGGATCCGGCATCACCGAGAGGAACGCGCTGCTGGTGGCCGGGCTGATGGTGAGCTCTGGATGCTGACCGTCGTTCAGCGTCACCATGTCCGAGAGGAGATCCTCGCTGCCCCCGATGGGATGCACCAGGAGCTGCAGCGTGTTGCCTACCTGGATGCTTCCCCGCGGAACCTTGAGCACATCGGTCGTCAGTCCCGTCACGATGCCGAGCCGATACTTGTGCCCGAGGTAGTAGCTGTAGACTACCTGGTCCTCCCACCCGGTGTTCATCACCACGAGACGGACGGGCTCTCCACTCGGGTGAACGTTGGACGTTCGGGAAGGTTGCCGCCAGCAGGCGAGCGCAATGGTCGCCGCAAGCGTGGCCTTCGCCAATGCACGCTTCCTCATAGACCACCCCCGACTTGAGTGCACGAGACACTACGGGGAGATGAGCGGTCGCGTGTCGCCCGGTGGAGCTTCGCTCGCCGGGGGAGCGAGCCGGCCGCGGCCGTCATCTGCATCGTTCCGCCCAACTTACGGCGCCGGCATTTCCGGTGCCAGAGGAAAATTACTTGCCACTACGCAACCTTCTCACGCAGCCAGCGCGCCTCCTGGATGACGGCCTTCGTGAGGGCGCGCGCGACGAACGCGAGGGGTGAGCGTCCACCGAACGCTTCCACTATCGCGTACAGCGATGCGGGAGGGAAGCGTGTGCCGTACGAGATCGCCGTGATCTCCTCCCAGCACGGCGGCTCGAACTTCGACTTGAAGGCATCGAGCCCCTCGAAGTTGTAGAAGCGCCGCCCGTGTGCCCTCACCCAGCGCAGCGCCGCTCGCAGCCAGAGCGGATTCGGAAGGCGGTCGTAGCTCGAGTGTCGAGAGAGCGGTGCGAGGCCGAGCGTGGTGTAACGCGCGCCCTCGGCAGCGAGCGCGCGCATGGCGCAGTCGATCAGCAGCTCTGCCGTCCCGTTCGGCGCTCCATGTCCGCGGATGATCTGCTCTATGAGCCAGCCATCGCGCGCCGGTACCGGCGACGCCACGAGGAAGGCCACCGCGCGGCCGTGGCGCTCCGCCACGAAGACCCTGCGATCGGCGAGGTGGCCCAGGGTCTCCGGCTCCACCAGGAAGTGGAGAGTTGGCAGTCGTCGTGTCGCGAGCCATTCCGCGAGCCGCTCCCGCAGCTCAGGCGCCTCGCTCGCACGCTCCGGCGGCCAGAGCGATACCGACACTCGCTTGTTGCGAGCCCGGTTGAGCTGCGCGCGGATGGAAGCCTTTCGCGCGACGATGGCGGGCCAGTCCGCAGGATCCCAACTGGGCTGCGCGCCGAGCCCCACGATGCTATGCGCACCATCGCCACGGTAGATCGACTCGAGCCGTTCCCCCGCCCCGAAATAGCAGACCCTGTCGCCCGCTGAGTTGGCGAAGCTCTCGAACTCTCCCGCCACATGAGCGATACGCGCGAGCGAGCAGACCGGTGCGCCGGCTACGACCAACACGTGAGCGCTTCGCACGTAGCCGATCACCGCGTCGCCGCGCTCGGAGAACCAGTGCGAGATGCCGGGATTGAGTATCTGGTAGGCCGTCGCATTCCAGCCGTACCGCATTACCAGCTCGCGCGCCTGCTCGAGATGTACCCGGGGCGGGAATCGAACCCGCACTCCCTTGCGGGAAGGAGATTTTAAGTCTCCCGCGTCTGCCATTTCGCCACCCGGGCGGCCAGCGGGCAACTGGCTTCCTCCACCCGCGATCTACTGAAGCGTCGCCGAGGTCGGGAGATCAGTGCCGTACTTTTCGTTGATCGCGGTCGCTATGACATCTGCCAGCAATGCCTGTCCCGCCGCCGACGGATGTACACCGTCGAGCGAAAAGTACTCCCCGAACGGCGCCGCGGGATTCCCGAGGTTCGGGACCAGCGGCACCGCGCCCGACTGACGGAGCTGAAGGAGCGCAGGGTTGACGTCTACGTAAGCCCATCCTAGCTCGTTGGCGTGCGCCTCGATCGCGGCGTTGTACGCGGCCACGGTCTGCGAGATAGTCGCGATCTCTGCCGCGTCGAGCACGAAGATGTTCCCGAGAAGCCCCGGATCGCCGGCTACCGGCGAGCAGGCAATAGTGGGTGGCTGAGTACCTGCCTTGATCTCGATGAGCAGGCGGAAATCGATGAGCGACTGGGTGCTCGGGGTGCAGCTACCGTCAACGGTGAGCGACTTCCCTGTGAATGCCTCCGCCGCCGCCTTTACCTGCGGATTGAGTATGGCGACTGCCGGCATGAAGAGCGGAATCGCTGTCACGTTCACGACGCCTATGAGAACACCGCTCGCCGGTCCGCTACGCGAGGACTCCCCCGCGCTATTCCCGGTGAGTTGAGTGATCATGTCGGCGTAGTTCTGCGTGAAAGTGGGGACATCGGTCAAGCCGGGAGAGACTCCTGGGAACGGTGTGAGAATCCCCGCGACGGCGGCCGCCAGCACATCGTTGTTGCCGATCCAGACGCTCGCGAAGGTGGGGCGCGCCTCGAGCGCGCGCTGTACCTGCGTCTTCCCCCCGAGTATCAGCGTCGAGAGCGCGTTATTCGCGCCAGCACCGAGCGGGTCGGTGGGATCCGACGACGTCGCGTTTGGAACGGCCACGTTGTTGATGATCGCCTGGCCGTCTCTATCCGCGCGCAGCGCGCAGGTGGTGCTCGTTCCATCGCCCACCCGGTGGCCGGTGAGAATGTTGTCTATCGGCGGAGGGCACCCCGGAAGATTGAGGTACGGTACGCTGAAGGAAGTACGCATCCCGTTGGCGAGAAGCACCGCGTACGTCTGACTCTGCGTGGTGCTGTTGATCCCGCCCGACTGGATTCCCGCCGTGATGCTGTTGCCGAGCGCCACGTAGCTGGTGAAGATCGGGTCGATCGGCTGCTCGGGGTTGAGTAGCTCCTTGTTATCGCTGCACCCGGCGATCGCCGCGCTGAACGCGAGCACGACCGCTCCGCGGGCGAGCCATTCCTTGCGAGTCATTGTTTCGCTCTCCCTGTGGGTGGTGTTCAGAAGTTGGCGCGGATGCTGATGGAGAATACGTTCGCGCCGAGCGTGTAGAAGCCGGAATTGAGCTGAGCCGCCGTCTCGGAGCTACCGGGGCCCTGATTGCGCTCCACGATGCGCCCGCGCCTCCCGTCGGTGTCCACGCGCAGGTAGCCCGCGTCGAGAGTGTAGCGCGGCGACAGCGGCAGTCCCACTCCGATCGTGTAGTTCTTCCGATTCATGTCCGGAAGGAGCGGTGTGACCGTGATGTCCGGTGCCGGAGTGTGAATGTAGTTGAAGCCGGCCCGCCCCTTGATGCCGATGGCGAAGGCGTGCTCGATCCCAGTACGGATCGACCAAGAGTCGTTGTACTCCTCGACGAGCTCGCGGTCGGGCGGCGGATTGCTCCCCTTGAAATCCACGGGGAGTCTGTCGAAGGAGGAGAACCTCGTCCACGATACACCGGCCGAGAGGACAGTATTGGTGAACCCCGTGTAGCCGAGGTCCGCCTGCAACTGCGACGGGTGCTTTATGCGCGTGGAAACGTTGCGCGCCGAGAGCGGGGCGCCGGCGGCGAATTGGCCGGCGAGTACATCGTCCAGCTTCGTACCCGCGGGGAGCTGGAGCGGATTGCCATCGGGGAGCACCAGACCGGTAGGCACCTGGCTGAACGTGGCGTCGGCGTCGTCGTAGTCGAAGTTCAGCTGCGAGAGGTAGCGAACGCCGAATTCCAGATTTGGCGTGAGCGCGCCGTGGATTCCGACGTTGAAGCCCAGCGTCGTGGCGCTCCCCTTCAGCTTCGCGCGCGCGAACTCGGTGTGCGCGGGGAAGCCGAGCATTC
>DATCXR010000071.1:0-9226 GCA_036565685.1 Gemmatimonadaceae bacterium | reverse complement strand
ATGACCTCGGGGAGGAGTCGTGGCTATTGTATCCCGCCGCCCCCGGGCGTGTCAAAGCGACGGCGGGTCAGGTCCGGACTCGTGAATCGATACGGTCGCTACGCAGGCCGTATCGATTCACGAGTCCGGACCTGACCCCGCCGGCAGGGTGAGCGTGAGCGTGGTTCCCTGGCCGACCACGCTGCTCGCCTCCAGCGTCCCCTTCATCCCGATCGCCAACTCGCGGCTGATGGCGAGGCCGAGGCCCACTCCCCGGTGCTCGCGCGTGAAGCGCTGGTCCACCTGCACGAACGGGTCGAAAATCTTCTCGATCTTGTCGGGCGGGATGCCGGGGCCGGTGTCGCTCACGCGTATGCGCACCACGCTCCCTTCCCGCTCGCACGACACCTTCACACTGCCGCCGCGATCGGTGAACTTCGTGGCGTTGGAGAGGAGGTTCAACAGAATCTGCTGCACCTTCTCCGGGTCGCCGCGGAGAACCACGTCGGGGTCGCAGCGGAGGTGGACGAAGCTCACTCCCTTCTGGTGTAGCTGCACCTCCACGAACTCGCTGGCTGCCGTGAGCGCGTCGTCGACCACGATGTCGATCTCCTCGAAGTGCAGCGATCCGCTCTCGATCTTCGCGAAGCTCAGGAGATCGTTGATCAGTCCGAGAAGAGTCACCTGGCTGCGCCGGATCTTTTCGAGGTCCGCGAGCTGCTCGTTGGTCACCGGCCCCCTGATTCCGAGCGTGAGCAGCTCCGTGAAGCCGCCGATCGCGTTGAGCGGCGTGCGCAGCTCGTGCGACATCACGGCCAGGAATTCGCTCTTCGATCGATTGGCCGACTCGGCTTCTCGCCGCGCCGACTCCGCATCGCGGAGCGCGAGCTCGGTACGCTGGAGAAGCTCGTTACGCTCGCGATGCGCGGCGTCGCGCGCGGTCACGTCGGACCACACGCACACATTGAGCGTCTCGGTAGCCGAGACGCCCAACGTTCGCTCGGTGGAGACGCTGAACGATCGGTCGTTGACCGAAACCTCGAAATCCCTCTGCGTCTGCTCCCCGCTCGCGAGAGCGTGGAGCGCCTCGTCATCACCGAGGCCGAGTCCGTCGAGCACCTGCTCCCACTGCTCTCCCACGAGCTCCTTCGGTTCACGGCACGCCAGCTTCGCGGCCGCGAGATTGCACCGGCGCAGCACACCCTCGCCGTCGATGAGGAAGATGGGATCGCGGATGGCATCGAAGGTTATGCGCCACTCGCGCGCGGCGCGGCGGAAGCCGGCCTCGGCGCGACCAGCTCGCATCAGGGCGCGGGCGGTGGCGAGGAGGAGCGCCGGGTCCACTGGGTGCGTCAGGTACGCGTCCGCCCCTGCCTCGAGCCCGTACGCCCGGTGGGCATTCTCGGTGTAGCTCGCCGAGAGGTGCATCACCGGGATCGAGGCCGTGGTTGGCGAGCCCTTGATCTCCCGGCACACATCGTAGCCGGTCATGTCGGGGAGCTTGATGTCGAGCACCACGAGGTCGGGCATTTCCTTCACGAGGCGAAGCGCCTCGCCGCCGGTGGCGGCCTCGCTCACCTGCATCCCGGCACCGCGCAGGAGGCGCGCGACGGCGTAGCGGTTGCCCTCGGTGTCATCCACCACGAGCACCTTCGGCGCATCCGCCATCGACGCACCCGACGCCCTTTGCGATTCGTCATCGGGTCGCACCGTCGCCTCCGGTGGTCTGCCGGCGTATTCCTCGAGCATTGCTCCGTCGGGAGTGCTGGTCATCCTGCTATAGACTCGGTGTTCCGAAGGGGCCCGTCCACGCCGCGTCGCGCCGCCCGGTCCCCGTGGGCGACAGCGATTGCACGTCCGCCTCGGGCACGCTCCACGCCGGGTGACGACGTGGAATCACCACGCTGAAGGCGGAGCCGCGCCCGAGCTCGCTCTCCAACTCTATCCGGCCGCCAAGAAGGGACGCGAGCTTCCGAGCGAGCGGAAGGCCCAGCCCCGTCCCGGGATGGCGCCTCTGCGAGGGGCCATCCACCTGGACGTACTCCTGGAAAATGCGCTCCTGGTCGGCGCGTGCAATACCGAGACCCGTGTCGATCACCTCGAAGCGGAGCCAGCCGTTCTCCTCCGCGGTCGCGATTACCCGGATCTCGCCCTTCTCGGTGAACTTGATGGCATTCGAGATGAAGTTCCGGAGAATCTGCGCCAGACGCTGGTCGTCGGTCTGGAGCGGCTCCCCGCCCGCTCGGTCATCGAACGAGAGCGCCACGTTGGGCGACACGAGCAGTGGGCGGCAGATCCCCTGAAGCGCGGCGAACATCTCGGTCACCGTGAACTCCGCGGGACGCAGCGTCATACGGCCAGCTTCGATCTTGGCTATGTCGAGCAGGTCGTTCACCAGCGCGGTCACGGTATCAACCGCGTGGGAGATCAACGCTACCTGGCGCTCCTGCTCCGCGGTGAGATCACCGTCGGTGCGATCGAGGAGCAGACGCGCGAGGTTCTGCACGGAGGTGAGCGGGGTGCGGAGCTCGTGGCTCATGTCGGAGAGGAAGTTGGACTTCTGCTCGGATGCTCGCCTGAGGTCCTGCGCGCGGTCATCGAGCTCCGCGTAGAGCGCGAGCACGCCGCGGTTGGTGGCCTCGAGCTCCGCGTTCAACTTCTCGACCTGCGCCTGACGCGTGCGGATCTCGTCGAGCGCACGGAGGAGCTCCTGATTCTGCCGCTGGATCTCCTCGAAGGGACCCTGCGCCGCGATGCGCGCCAGATCATCGGCAATTCGCGCCGCGTCGGCCGCGCCGAATGGTGGTACGTTGGCCCTGAGTGTGCGCGCTATCTCGACGGTGGTGCCGCGGCCGGGTGCGGAGTCGATTCTGAAGCGCTCCGTGAGGCGTCGCGCTCCCAGTATCCCGAGCCCCATTCCGGTGGGAGAGCGATAGCGCCCGTCGAGTATCGCCTGCACGTCACGGATCCCCGGGCCCTCGTCACGAATCTGCACCACCAGCAGCTGCACGCCGCCGGGATCGCGCTCGATGGCGAACGATACCTTCCCGACTCCAGCGTACTCGAACGCGTTGCGCGCCAGCTCTGAGACGGCGGTGGCGATCCTGGTCTGGTCCTGCGAGTCGAAGCCGAGGAGCCGCGCTATCTGCCGGCCGCGCTGGCGGGCGAGCACCACATCGTGCTCGTAGCGGAGCTCCAGAGTGAGGAGTGGGATGGTGGTCATCACGCCGTGTCCTCACTCACCTCGCTCGCGGACGACCAGCACGGTGGCGTCGTCGCGCCCGCGATAGAAGTCGCGGAAGATCACGCCCGCCACTATGGCCGGATGCCTCTCGACGAGCCCCGGGTAGGCGTCCGGGCGTGCGCGGGACGTTATCCCGTCCGAGTGCATGAGCAGGCAGGCACCGTCGGGCCATGGATAGGTGAGCTCCTTCACTTTGCGCAGCGCCGCACCCACGGTCCCGTTGTACGAGGCGAGGCTCCTGCTCGCATCGCGTGTCACGATGGTGCCGCTGATGTTGCCGATACCGGCGAAGCGAAGCAGCTGCTCCGAAGCCACGATCTCCGCCACGGCGATTGCCGCACCTCGCGTGGCGCGCAGCGGACCGTGCGCCGCCTCGATCGTCCGCGCCGGTGACCACCCCTCGCACTCGCGCACGATACGCAGCGCTTCGTCGGCGGCTCGCGCCGCCCCCGCTCCATGACCCAGCCCATCCACCACGACCGCTTGCACTCCGTTGGGAGTGCGGATCAGCGACCATCCATCGCCGCAGTTCCACTCGCCCGCCTGGGGCAGGCATACGACGCCGTCCGTGTAACAGGTCGCACCGCGTGGCCGCGCGCGCGAGTGCGGCCAGATGCGCGCGAGCAGCGCGGTCCCGCCGTCGGGGTTCGAGTAGATGTCGAACTCGCTGGCCATCCGGCGGATGGCACCCAGCCCATGACCAGCGGTTCCGCTCGTGGAGTACCCGTCGGTCAGGGCGCGGTTGATGTCGTGGATCCCGGGGGATCGGTCGAGCGCGAGTACCTCGACGCCGGCATCGGGTGGGGTCCCCACGACGCGCAGCGCCAGGAGCCCCTCTTTCGCGTGGCGTGCGAGGTTGGTGGCTGCTTCGGTGACGATCACCGCGAAGGCGCCACGCTCGGTCTCGCCGAGCCCTGCCCGCGTGGATAGCGCCGCCGCGCCGCGGCGGGCCGCACCCACGTTGCTCTCGTCCTCGATCGGTATCACGGTCGAGACGGGGCCTCCGGCAGCCCCTCCCAGGCCGTCCGCTACGTGAGTTGGGCCTGGATCAGTCACTTCACTTCCAACGTGTGATCGTCACGCGTGTGCCCTCTCCCGGAGTGGAGCGAATCTCGAATTCGTTCACGAGGCGCTTCGCACCGGAGAGGCCCAGCCCCAGCCCGCCGCTGGAGGTGTAGCCGTCAGTCATGGCGAGCGCGATGTCGGCGATGCCCGGACCCCGATCCTCGAAGGTCAGACGCAACCCCTTGCGTATCCCCTCCTCGAGCGCCTGGAGACAGGCGGTACCACCGCCGCCGTACACGAGCGCGTTCCGTGCCAGCTCGCTCGCCGCGGTGACGATCTTCGTCTGGTCCACGAGATTGAGCCCCAGCGCCGCCGCCCACGCCCTCACCTCGTGCCGTACGGCGACGATGTCATGAGTCGACTCGAGGCGCAGCAGCTCATCCCGGACTACTGGCATCGCCATCCCGGTAGTGCATCGCTTCCTCGATCTCCTCGTCCTCTCCGGAATCGGCGGTGGCGCGCCGGAGGAGCATCATCCCTCGCTCCACGTTCAGCGCCGTCTGGACGCCGGGGAGCGTGAGGCCGAGCTCGACGAGCGTGATGGCGACCGCGGGCTGCATCCCCACCACCACGGTTTCCGCATCGAGTATGCGCGACATCGACGCGATGTTCGCGATCATGCGACCCATGAACGAGTCCACTATGTCCAGCCCGGAGATGTCGAGCAGGACGCCGCGTGCACCGGTCTGCACTATCCGGTCGGTGAGGTCGCTCTGCAGCGTCATCGCCAGCCGGTCGTGCATGTCTACCTGGATGGTGACGAGGAGAAAGCGTCCCATGCCCAGGATAGGGATGCGTTCCAATGTAGCTCCCCCTACTCGCCGGTCGGGCTCGTCGTGCTGGCCGACTTCGTGGTGCCGTTGCCGCCGTTCGGCGTGGCGCGCACCACGCTCCGGCCGGTCTTCTGGAAGGCGAGACGCAGCGCGTCAGCCAGACTGGCCTTGGTGGTCACGCCACCGAGGTCCACGCCCAGGTGCACGATGGTCTGCGCTATCGCCGGACGGATGCCGCTGATGATGCACTCCGCGCCCATGAGCCGCGCGGCGGTGACGGTCTTGAGCAGATGCTGCGCGGTGAGCGTGTCCACCGTGGGGACGCCGGTGATGTCCACGATCGCGATACCCGCCCCACTGTCGACGATCCGCTGCAGCAGCGTCTCCATCACTACCTGGGTGCGCGCGCTGTCGAGGGTGCCGATCATCGGGAGCGCGAGAATGCCATCCCAGAGCGAGACCACCGGTGTCGAGAGCTCGAGCATGTCCTGCTGCTGCCTCTCGATCAGCGATTCGCGGCTCCTGAGGAAGATCTCGGTGGTGTAGAGCCCGAGCGAATCGAGCATGCGGGTGCTTGCCGATACGTCGTCCACGAAGACGTCGGCATCGGAGCCGGCCGCGGTCCGGAGCCGTTTGAAGAGCGGCTCCTTGAGCGAGAAGACGAAGATGGCGGTCTCGGACGGCGAGAACCCGTACTGGGCGCGCGAGCGCGAGAGGTTTGCGAGGAATTCTCGTACGCCGCTCCACGCCGACGTGTCGACGTCGCCACTGCCCGATGCGGCGGCTCGTGCGAGGAGCGAGAGGAATTCGCGGCACTGGGCTCTGAGGTCGCCCGCCGAGACCGCGCCTCTGGCCGAGTGCGCGCTGAGCTGCGCGGCTACCCAATCCTGCAGCAGAGCATCCTGATCCTGCTCGAGCACTTGGGCGATGCGCGCGCTGGCCGCGCGTGTGGTGTTGCTGCCGTCCGCCACGGGAGGCCTCCAGGTTGCCTGGTTACTCGTGTTCTGGGAATGCTCGACTACGCTCGGGCCCAACGAGACTAGCCCGCGGCGGTCCGCCACACTCTCATCCGGACTGAGATGTACACGCCGGAATGCCCGGGAAGCTTACCGTCTGGATGGGGTAATGTCCATTCAGTCCAGCTTGAGCGCTCTCCATCCAGGGAGCTCGTCGCGCGACCCGTCGCCCTCCACCCGCTCGACGAAGAGGACCACCTTTCTCGCCCTATAGCTGGGACGAAGGTGTTTGCCCACATCGACCAGGCCAGCGCTCACCGGCGCGTTCGATGTCGCTTCACGTACCTCCGCTACGCCGCGCTCCGCTATGTCGGCGACGCTGCGCCACCCCGAAAAGGGATCCGGCCAGCTCCACCCCGCGATGTGTACCACGCGGCCATCCTCCCCGCTCGCGGCGAGGCCGACGGCCGCCAGCGCGCCGATCACGCCACCTTCGGTGCCGCCGAATCCCTCGAGATGTATGCCGTGCGCGGCGGCCAGGGTGCGCGCCTCTTCCTGCTCCACGGGCATGCTCTTGCAGAGCTGGCCGAAGCCGATCACCTCCCGATGCATGTGCTCCGCGACGCAGAGCCCCGGATCGCTGCCGGGTATGTACCAGGAGCGCATCTCATGCTGGAGGATGGGGATCAGCTCCGCCGCGCGGCGGCCGCGTTCCGCTTCAACGAGGAGCGACGCGCTTCCGTTCTTGCTCGTGTAGGGGATGCGGGGGTCGAAGAGGAGCTGGTGCCGCAGCGCCATCTGACACACGAAGCCGGGCGGCAGCGCGGCGGCCAGGCGCCGCGCGAGCTGGTTGGTGCCCGGCGAGTCGAGTGTGTCGGTATCGTCGATTCCGATGTAGATCATGCCATTGTAGGAGATGCGGGGAAAGCGGGGTCAGGTCGGGAATCGTTTGCCATGTCATCCCCGCGCAAGCGGGGATCCATTTTTTGGCCGGGTAACATGGATTCCCGCTTCCGCGGGAATGACGATGTCGGGTACGGCCGCTACCCAGGCCGTATCGATTCACGATTCCATACCTGACCCCGCCGTTCGCCCGCGCTCGCGGTAATGAAACCAGGCGAGCGCGCTGATGAGGCCAGCCAGCACGCCGGCGATGGTATAGGTCACGATCGCCGTGGGCCACCACGCTGCGAAGGGTCGTCCGCCGCCCATTCCCGCGATCCCGAAGGCCTTGGCGCTGCCACGCACCGCGAAGGCGATGGCGTTGCTCAGCGCTCCGGCCACCACGAACGCCGCGTACAGACGCCATCCGCCGCCGCGAGCGAAGCGAAGCGCGAGGTCGAGGAGTGGGCCGGTGAGGATGAGACTCGTCAGCGCGCCTGGCCCGTCGAGCGGAGCGCCCGCGAAGCCGAGTCCCATGGTGGTGAGTGCCGCCGCACCCGCCATCACTGCACCCGCGCCCCGCCTCGGCACCAGCGCCAGGCCGAGCGCGATAGGGAAGGTCGCGAAGACGATGCTGCTTCCCGGGATTCCCAGGTTCAGGCGCAGGAGGTTGGTGAGCAGCGCCGCGGTCACGCCGGCAAGGGCGAGCGCCACCAGCTCGATCGGCCGGACGCCGCTACGAGTCGTGACCAGCGCGGGAACGCGCGATGTCGCCAGGAGATCATCGTCCACCGCCATGATGCCGTTTCTCACTCGTCGTACCTCCTCCGCGTGGGTCACCATCCAACTGTAGCGCCGATGTAGAGCTGCCGCGATGGCTGCGGGTAGCCGTACTCGTCCTCGTACCGCTCGTCGAAGAGATTCTCCGCTCCCGCGTAGAGCCGCGCCCCGGTGCCGGGGATCCGCTGCGCCACTCGCAGAGCCGCGAGCGTATAGTCGGGGAGATCGGCCTGCTGCACCGGCTCGTTGCGCGAGTAGAAGACCTGGCCGCCCATGTGCATCAGCGAGAAGCGGAGCTCCGTGCCGGTCGTGAATGCATAGCGCGACTCCAGCGTGACCTTGTGGCGCGGGCGGTACTGGAGATCGGCAGCTGCACCCCCGGACGAACGGTCCTTTGTATCCATGAACGAATAGCCGGCGCGGAGCGAGAGGCGCTCGACAGCCCGCGTTTCGGCGAGCAGCTCGATTCCATCGAAACGGTACGCCTCGAAGTTGCGCAGCGGCTCGTCGCGCGACGGGCGCTCTATGAAGCCATGCACGTCGGTGCGGAAAGCGGTGAGCGAGACGCTCGACCTCCCCGGCAACGCCTGCTCGATGCCCAGCTCGTACTCGTTGGCACGCTCATCGTGCAGATCGGGATTTCCGCGATCGGGATCGTAGAGCTGGCTGATCGTGGGGAATCTCACCTTGCGCGCCGCGGCCGCGCGCAGCCGGGTGCCCGGCCTGGCATCGAAGTAGGCGCCGGCAGACCACGAGCCCGCATCGGTGGTGCCCGCGGAGTCTTTGCCCAGCCAGTCGTGAGCGTAGCCGGCCACGACACCCACAGTGCTCGCGGGATGCAGCTCGTACTCGAGCGCTACGCCGCCCTGGTCGAGGCGCCGGGAACCATCCACCTGACGGAAGCTGTAGAACGCGCTTTCACCGCCACCACCTCCTCCGCTGCCACCACCTCCTCCACCTCCACCCCCACCGCCACCTCCGCCTCCGGAGGGGGAGACTGGCACGTCACGGATGTGCTGCTGCGAGCGCCAGTCGTCGCGCTCACTGTGCAGGGCGAGGGTGAGGCGGCCCGGGCCGACGTCACGCAGCGACGCCTGCACGCCTAGCCCGCTCGCGCGCGAGTGACTCGACTGTGTGTAGCTCCCACGCACGCTGGAGTCGTTCAGCGACGAGTAGCTGTCGTCGTCGTACTGAGCGTGGTCTTCGTGGTAGCGGTTCGTGTACAGCCAGCTCCGGAGCGCGAAGGCAGCCGAGGTCGAGTAGCTGGCCGCGAGCTGCGCGGAGCGCTGGTCCGCCTCCGGCACGCGCTCGTAGGTGGGGCGCCGCGCGAAGGGATCGTCGGGGTCGTCTATGACCGTGGTGGGTATGCCGTACTCGCTCTGCACGGCCGAGAGTACGAGCCCCATGCTCAGATGGTCCGTGGCAGCCGCGGTGACCGAGCCGAAGATGCTCGCGCGCTTTCGGTCGGTGTTGCCGCGAAGCGCCTCGCTGCCGGACCGTGAGATGGAAGGCGATGGCACGGGAGCGGTGTAGCCGTCGGTGCGAAA
>DATCXR010000136.1:0-1693 GCA_036565685.1 Gemmatimonadaceae bacterium | reverse complement strand
CCTCGGCTGCGTGCAGGCGTGCGATCGCCTCGGATCCCTTCGCACCGATTCGCTCGTAAATGGCCGCAGCGGACTTGAAGTCGCGCTCCGCTATTGCAACGCCCGCCTCGAGCCACGGCGTCGCCGGCATGGACTTCGCCTGCTCCAGGTACTCCTGCTCGCGCCCAAGGTCGAGCACGAGCCATGGCAGGTCCTTGACGAACCACTCGTTGAGCTGGGGCGTGAGCGCGAGGAGCTCGTCGACGAGCTCCTCGGCCTCGCGGCGCTGTCCGTCGAGCAGAAGCGCTCTGGCATGGATTTCCAGCCCGGAATGCAACAGCTGCGGGTCCCTGATTGCGCGGGCGAGCTCGAAGCCGCGTTGGGAGTCGGCGAGCGCGGCGCGCACGTCGCCCTGAGCCATGAGGGCGCTGCTCGACATCATCAGGATTGGGCCGACGAGGTAGTGGTTTGCGTCTCCCATCTCCGTCAGGAACTCGCGCGCCGCGCGGAGGCACTCCTTCCAGGCGCCTGACATCTCGAGCAGCATGACCTCTTCGCCCTGCAGCCATCTCATCGTTCCGGACTCCGGTGTCAGCCCGAAGCGGTTCTGGCTCTCCCGGTCGAGCTGCAGCTTGCCGGCGCCTTCGGCAATCCGGCCGAAGTGCCAGAGCATGTTGGCGAGATTGTTGAGCCCCAGATGCACCATCAGCGGATCGCTGAGCTTCTCGCCGAGCTCGACGCTGCGCTCGAGATCGGCGAGGCCGCCCTCGTCGCCCCGCATCGCGCGGACGGTGCCGATCCCTCGAAGGGCGTTCGCCGCCACGTCTTCGGCGCCGAGCGCCTCGGCCTCTGCAAGTCCTTCGCGGGCGAGCGCCAGACCCTCGTCCTCGAACCCGGAGATCCAGAGGCGGTTCGCGAGCGCGACTCGGACGAAGGCTTTCGTTCGAGACGGAGGGGAGTCGGCGACGAGCGCAAAGGCATCTCTGGCGAGCTGGATCGCCGAATCGATCTCGCCCAGGACCCAGCACTCCTGCGCAACGATGGTCAGTGCTTCAGCAGCTACCTCGAGCTGGCCCGAAGCGAGCGCGACGTCGTGCGCGAGTTGAGCGAGCTCGACCGGAGCATCGCCCAATACCGACTTCGTGTGCGCGTAGGTAAGGAGTAGGCTCGCACGGCCCGGATCGTCCTCGGCAGTCAGTTCCAAAGCCTGCTCGAAGAAGTCGGCCGCAGCAGTAGGTGCGTGGAGCGCGCGGGACCGTTCGCCGGCCTCGGTCAGCGCCTTGCGGGCGGGCTCGCGAAGCGTGCTCTCGTCACCGCCGGTGATGCGGAGAAGCTCGAGCGCCTCGAGGTAGTGATGCGCAAGCATCTCAGCGCGGTCCTCTGAGCGGTCTGCGGAAAGCGACTCTATCCAGGCAGCCGCGCCCGAGTGCTTATCGGCTCGTTCAGAACGCGGAATCTGCGAATACGCAACGTCCCGGAGCAGCAGATGCAGGAAAGCGTACTGCGTCTCCCCCGCCACGCCCGAGCGCCGCTCACGGCGGACGAACTCCTTGCGCTCGAGGCCGTGAAGCTGCTCTTCGACCAGGAACGGCTCTCGTCCTGTCAAGGTGGCCAGCGCCCCGGTCCAAAAGACCTTCCCGACCACCGCCGCGTTCTGGACCAACTCCTTGTCGACGGGCTCCAGGGAGTCGAGACGCGCTGCGATCATGCCCTG
>DATCXR010000030.1:0-4202 GCA_036565685.1 Gemmatimonadaceae bacterium | reverse complement strand
GAGATCGCATTCGAGTATCACGCCATCGTGGATCAACTCGAGGGACGCGTGCACGCCGACGTCACCCTCGCTCGCCAGCCCGACGCCGCGCTCGCGCAGAACATCACGGAACAGCTCTCGCGCGTGCTCGACAAGAAGGTGGTGCCGCACTTCAACGTGCGCCCCGATATTCTGGGCGGCACGATCGTGCGCGTGGGCGACACGGTGATGGATGGCTCCGTGCGTCACCGATTGAACAAGCTCCGCACGAGGATGCTCAGCGGGGTAAGGGCGCGCACCAACTGAGCGGATCGCTTCGATATCGCGATGCCGCCCGGGCCGGAGACGGTAGCGGCATCGCAGTCCAGCTTCTACAATAGCGCGGCGCCCCCGAGTCGGGCGCCGCTCGCGTTTTGTCGCCCACCACAGACCCATGCAACCGATCCTCCCTCTATTCCTCCTCCTCCAGCAGGCGGCGATCCCCGCGCCCACCACTCCTCCTTCCGGCGATACCACCGGCTACTGGCAGCAGCGAATCGAGTACCGCATCACGGCAACACTCGATGAGAAGGCGCAGAACATCCACGCCAGGGGCGATCTGGTGTACGTGAACCAGTCGCCCGATACGCTGCGCGAGATGTTCTTCCACCAGTATCTGAACGCCTTCCGCCCCGGCTCGCGCTGGAGCACCGTGGACGAACGAGAGGGGCGCGTGCGCTTCCAGAACATGCGCGAGCCCGACTTCGCCTACGAGCGCTTCACGGCGCCCGTAACGGTGGACGGCGTGAGCGTGGGGGTGGACTACCCGGGCTCGCCCGACAGCACGGTGGCGCACATCGCGCTGCCGCAGCCGCTCGTGCCGGGCGACTCGGTGCGCGTGCACTTCGCCTGGGACGCGCGGCCATCCGCGAGAGTGTACCGGAGGCAGGGACGCCGCGGGCGCGAGTACGACTTCGCACAGTGGTATCCCAAGGTGGCGGTCTACGATCGCAACGGGTGGGAAGACAACCCGCTCGTTCCCGCGGGCGAGCTGTACGGCGAGTTCGGTACGTACGACGTCACGCTCATCCTCCCCACCGACCAGGTGGTCGGTGCGACGGGGATCCCGGTGGAAGGCGATCCCGGCTGGGCAGGCGCGAACGCCGCGGCCGAGTCGTCCCCCGGCGACAGCGCGGTAGACCTCGGCGCGAAGGCGTACGGCAACATCGCGCCGGATTCGGCGACGCTGCTCCCGGCGGGTTTCAAGCGCGTTCGCTTCCTGGCGCGGAAGGTTCATCATTTTGCCTGGGCGACCTCGCCCGACTACCGCTACGAGGGCGGGATGTATCGCGGTGAGATCCCCATCCACGTGCTCTACACGCGTGGTAACGAGCAGCAGTGGGGGCACGGCCGAGCGGTCGCGTACATCTCGCGCGCCCTGAGCTGGCTCGAGTCCATCTACGGGCCGTACGAATATCCGCAGGCCACCGGTCTCCAGCGCCTCGATGGCGGCGCCACGGAATTTCCTATGATGGTGATGTACGGGGCACGCATCTCCGAAGGGTTGGTGCTCCACGAGATGGGCCACATCTACTCCTACGGCTTCCTCGCGAACAACGAGTGGCGCTCGGGGTGGATGGACGAGGGGCTCACCAGCTACCAGAGCGAGTGGGCGCAGAAGCTCACGCTCCCCGAGCGTGCGAGGGGCGAGGCGGCCGCGATCCCGCGGCAGGACTCGGGTTATCGCGCGCACGCCGCGACCCCGCCCGTCCTCGACATGGGCGACCTCGAGCAGTTCCGGCTCGATCTCGGCGGCGCCACGCAGCCGATAGGAACGCCAGCGTACGGCTTCGCCGATTTCCCCGTCTACAACCAGATGGTCTATGGACGCGCATCGATGATGTACGGCGCGCTGCGCGATGCGGTGGGCGATTCCGCCTTCCGCGACTTCCTGCACGACTACTACGCGCGCTGGAAGTTCAAGCACGTGGATGAGCTGGCAATGCGGTCGTCGGCGGAGCGTGCCGCGAACGAGGATCTCGGCTGGTTCTTCTCGCAATGGGTGCACCAGACGGGGCTCGTAGACTACGCGCTGCGCGAGGTGCAGTCGCGCCGCGATGGCGACGGATGGCTCACGCGCGCGCGCATCGAGCGCGTGGGTGAGTACCGGCATCCGATGCCGGTGGGTGCACTCACCAGCGGCGGGTGGGTGACCGCACGTGCCTCGGCGTCGCCCGACGACCAGTGGGTGGAGATCCGCACGCGCGAACGTCCCAGCGCCGTGCGGCTAGATCCGCTGCGACTGACCGTCGATTGGGATCGCCGCAACGATGTTCTCCCTCACTCGCACGGCGACTCGCTGCGGGTTGCGCGGACGGTGTTCGACTGGCCCTTCCTCGACCAGTCCAGCCGCGAACAGGAGATCGTTGCGATCGCGCCGCTCGCCTGGTACACCGACCCCGGAGGCGTCACGCCGGCGCTGCGTCTCCGCACCAGCTACCAGGGTTGGCTGGATCGCTGGGAGGTCGGTGTGGCGCTCCCGGTCCGCGATCCGGAGTCGAGCGAGACGGGCCGGGGACGGCTGCAGGGGTGGATCTCCACGCGAAATCCGAGTCTCCCATTCGCGCATCGCCCGGCGATCGGTCTTGCGGTTGGCGCATGGATGCTCGACGGCGTGGCGAAGTTGAGTATCGGGAAGACGTGGGACCGGAGTCAGTTTCCGCTGGCCAACGGGCAGCGGCGCTTCCTCACTCTCGCGCTCACCGGCACGCTTCCGTACGACACGGCGTGGATGGATCCGCTGCGCTGGGAGGACGCGCGCGTGGTGGATGCGAGCGCGGAGTACCGCTGGAGCGCTCCGAGGCCCGAGGGCCTCTCGGCGCGCGTCTTCGCGGCGGGCGGATTCGCGGACCCGCGCTCGGAGCTCGACGACGACCTTCGCGGCTTTGGCCGTGTGCAGGTGGAAGGGAGCAAGGTGAAGACCTTCGGCACTCGCTCCGCGAACAGCGTGATGCTGCGCCTCTTCGCGGGCGCGAGCCACGATGCGCCGCGTCAGAGATCGATCGGGCTCTCGTCGCTCGGCCCCACGGCGACCTTCGGCAATCACCTGCTACGCGGCCGTGGCGCGCCGCTTGCTCGAAGCGACGTTCACTACGCGGTGCCCGGTGACGCGGGGCTGCGCGGCTACTCGCCTCTGCTGCGCGTGAAGAACATCGCGGCGGCCAACATGCAGCTATCGAGGGCGGTGTACTCGCCGCGCGCTCGCTCGCTGGCGCCCCGTGTGTCGCTCTCCGCGTTCACCGATCTGGCGTGGGGGTCCCTCGACCAACCGGGTGAGCGAGGTCAGGGCCGGTTCTTCGGCGATGCGGGTCTGGGTGCGTCGCTGAGCGGCGCGCTCTACGATCGGAGCTACACCATCCGGGTGGATTTCCCACTCTGGACGAGGGACGCGGTGAGCGGAAGCGACGAAGGAACGGTGAACTGGGTGGTTTCGCTGGGGGAGCTCTTCTGAGCGGCTACATTTCCAGCTGCGATTTCCATGTACTCGAGCAAGGGAGTTAGATGAGCGGCCGTGGAGAGGTGAAGGTCGTCCCCAAACCGTGGGGGCATGAGATCATCTGGGCGCACACCGACCGCTACGTGGGCAAGGTGCTGCACATAAACGCCGGTCACGCGCTCTCGGTGCAGTACCACGAGCGCAAGGACGAGACGGTGTACCTGCTCGCGGGAGAGCTGATCTACTGGGTGAAGCTGGATGGCGAGATGCGCGACATGAAGCTGAAGGTCGGCGAGGCGTTCCGCATCACGCCGGGCACCGTACACTACATGGAGGCCGTGACCGACTGCGACGTTCTGGAGGCATCCACGCCCGATCTGGACGACGTCGTACGAATCAGCGACCGCTACGGACGAGAGGGGACGAACGCGCCATGAAGGTCATCATTCCGCTCGCGGGGAAGGGGACGCGACTCCGCCCGCACACGCACGTGACGCCGAAGCCGCTCCTCGAGGTGGCGGGCAAGCCGGTCATGTCGTACATCCTCGACGACCTCGAGCGGCTGGGCGGTGTGGACCAGATCGTCTACATCACCGGCCACCTGAAGGAGCGCGTGGAGGAGTACGTGAAGGAGCACTACCACTTTCCCTCGGTATTCGTGGAGCAGGTGGTGCAGAACGGGACTGCGAGCGCGGTGCAGCTCGCGCGGGAGTATGTGGACGAGCCGGTGCTCATCATCTTCGTCGAC
>DATCXR010000028.1:0-7117 GCA_036565685.1 Gemmatimonadaceae bacterium | reverse complement strand
GGTGTTCGACACCTCCGGTACGCTGGCCAGGTAGTCCGCGACCTCCCTCCCCAGCGCGTTGGTGGTTTCGAGCGTGCTTCCCTCGGGCATGTCGAGCACCACCTGGAATTCGCTCTTGTTGTCGAAGGGGAGCATCTTGACCTCGACGCCCTTCACGAGGAGCAGCCCGACGGAGATGAGCAGCAGAGCGATCACGCCGCCGTAGAAGGCGATGCGGCGCGCCGGCCTCTCCATGAGCGGCGTCATGATGCGCGCGTAGAGGCGGGCGAAGCGCGAGCTCTCGTTCTCAGCGCATTCGTCAATGGTGGTGCTGGTACCGCTGCCGGCGCTCGCGCCGTTGGGTGAAGCGCTCGCCAGGCGGCCACGCTTTCGCGGCCCTTTCTCGGTGTGTCCCTCGAGCAGGCGGTAGGCGAGATACGGCGTCACGATGAAGGCGACCGCGAGCGATGCGAGCATCGCCACCGTGGCACCGATCGGGATGGGCCGCATGTACGGGCCCATCATACCGGAGACGAACGCCATGGGCAGGATGGCCGCGATCACCGTGAAGGTGGCGAGGATGGTGGGATTGCCCACTTCGTCCACCGCCTCCACCGCCGCGACCTCGGGATCGCCTTCGCGCATCTTCAGGTGCCGGTAGATGTTCTCCACCACCACGATCGCGTCATCCACCAGGATGCCGATCGAGAAGATCAGCGCGAAGAGCGTGATGCGATTGAGCGTATAGCCCAGCGCGTAGTAGGCGAAGAGCGTCAGCGACAGCGTGACGGGTACGGCAACCAGTACCACCGCCGCCTCGCGCCAGCCGAGGAAGAGCCAGATGAGCAGCGTCACCGAAACGGTGGCGATGAGAAGATGCAGTATCAGCTCGTTCGCCTTCTCGCCCGCGGTCTCGCCGTAGTCGCGCGTCACCGCGAGCTGCACGTCGGACGGAAGGAGGCGGCCCTTCGCCGCATCCACGCGATCCATCACGGCGTGCGTGAGCACCGTGGCGTTGGCTCCCTTGCGCTTGGACACGGCGATCGTGACGGCCGGCTCCGCGCTCCCCGCGTGCTCGGCGTACGAGACGTAGCTCGTGGGCTCGCCGAAGCCCGCCTCCACCCTCGCCACGCTTCGCAGATACACTGGCTGGCCGCCGCGCACGGCCACGACCACGCTCCCCACCTCGGCTGGCGTGGAAAGCGGTGCGCCAACATCGATGCGGTACACCTCGTTGGCACCGACCAGGTCACCCGCCTGCAGCCGGGCATTGGCGCCGCGAAGCGCCGCAGCCACCTCGCCTGGTGTGACTCCGCTCGCCGCGAGACGCGCGGCATCGAGGGTGACGCGCATCTCCCGCGGTTGTCCTCCCGCTACGAACGTCTCGGCGACGTCGGGTACCGTGCGGATCTCATCTTCCAGGTGGAGAGCGATCTGCCGGAGAGCGTTGGCATCGTAGTTGGCCGAGTGCAGCGTGAGCGCGAAGACCGGGACATCGTCCACCGAGTGCGGCTTCACGATCGGCGGGAGCGCGCCGGGAGGTGACTGGTCGGCCGCCGCCGCGAGCTTGGCTCTCACTCTCGTGACGCTCCGCTCCTGGTCCTCGCCCACCCGGAAGCGGACGGTCACCATGGAGTAGCCGTCTCCGGACATCGTATAGACGTGATCCACACCCGGGATCTCGAGCATGCGCTGCTCGATCGGCCTGCCCACGAGATTTTCCGCCTCGCTCGGCGATGCTCCAGGCATCGCGGCGATGACGTCGATCATCGGCACCGAGATCTGCGGCTCCTCCTCGCGCGGCGTGGCGAGGATGCCGAGCAGTCCCGCGGCGAGCGAAGCGATAGTTACGAGCGGCGTGAGCCGGGAGCGCAGGAAGGCGCGCGCTATGCGACCCGAGATACCCATCGTTTACTCCTTCACCGCGGCCGGCGCCCGCGGCGCGGTCGGAATCACTATCTGATTGCCGGAATTCAGCCCGGCCGTAACCTCCACGGTTCCGCCAGCCGTGTCGCCGAGGCGCACCCAGCGCAGCTCATCGCCACCGCCGGTGCGGAGCATCACGCCGGTGAGGTCGCCCTGTCGTACGATGGCGGCGGCTGGGACGACGAGTGCCGGGTGCTCGCCGAGCGTGATCGAGAGTGTGGCCGCGCTACCTGCGAGCGAAGTGCGGTCGCCGTTGGGGACGAGCGCGTTCACCGTGTAGAGGTTCCCGCCGCCGGCCGGCACCACGCCTTCGACGGTGGCGTGCACCGCGCGCTCCTCGATGGTGGCGTCCAGCGCCTGCCCGCGGCGAAGCCGCTGCGCGATCTCGGGTGTGACCGTTGTGGAGATGCGGAGCTGCGAAGCATCCTGTACCGCGACGAGCGGCGCGCCCGGTGCCGCGAACGCTCCGGGATCCACGAAGCGCGCCGTGACCACCCCGGCGAACGGGGCGCGGATCACCGAGTAGGAGCTGACCGCCTGCAGCTCTGCCTCTGCCGCGCGTGCGGTTGCGAGCCCGGCCTCCGCCCGGGCGAGCGCGGTCTCTGCCGCATCGAGCTGTGCCCGTGCGGCAGCGCTGTCGGCGTACAGCGCACGGATGCGCCCCGTCTGGGTAGCGGCGTCCTGGCGAACCGCCGATGCCTCGGCCACCGACGCCGCCACGTGAGTGGCGCGGGCCTCGAGCTCGCGCGAGTCGATGCGTACGAGCGGCTGGCCAGCCTTCACCACATCACCTTCGTGCACGAGCACCTCGGTGACTCTTCCCATCAGCTTCGTACCGAGCGTCGCCTGACGCAGCGGCTCCGCGACGCCGGCGGCCTGGAAGGTGGTCGGTATGGTGGTGTCGCGCAGAGTGTAGACCGTACCTGCGATGCGAGTGGGCGCGACTTCCCCCGCGGCCTCATGCGATTCACCGCCGCAGGCGCCGAGCAGCACGGCCGGCGCGGCAATCGCCAGCGCGGGGAGCCGCAAGCGGCGTGAAAGTCGAGTCATCATCGGAGTCATGGCGTTATCGTCGTGGAGCGTCATCTGTCGGGTCGTATGCGAGTCATCGAGCGGAGCATGGTCCCTGAGCGTTCGAGCGTTTCGGATAGCATCATCGATCGTTCGGTGCGTGGGCCGCGGGGTCGCCGGAGCCCGATGCGGATGAGGCGTCGTCGAGTGCGACGATGGACGCCGGGTCGAGGCCGAGTGCCTGTTTACGTTCAGCGCCGGCAACGATCGCCGCGTAGCGCGCCTGCGAGAGGCCGAGCGAGCTGCTGACGTCGGCGGCCTGGGCATCGAGCAGAGCGGCGATGGTCGCGAGGCCGCCCTCGTACTGCTTCGCTACTATCCGATGCGCTTCCGCCCCCTGTGCCACCGCTCGCTCGGCGATCGCGAGGCGCGCCAGCGCCACCTCGAGTGCCGATCTGCTCTGCCCGGCCTCGAGTCGTGCCTTCGCGGAGGCGGCGTCTGCCTGCGCGCGTGCGGTCGACTCGCGCCCTGTGGTGGCGCGAACATCGGAGAGTGCACTTCCACCAGCGAAGAGTTTCCACGATGCCATCACTCCCACCGTCCAGCTCCGGTCGCCGGCGTAGGGGTGCGACGCGGAGTTCCAGTCGTAGCGCGCGAAGCCGTTGACGCGCGGGAGGTAGGTGGAGCGGGCGCGGAGCGCGTCGGCACGCGCGGCATCGAGCCCTCTACGGGCCGCTTCGATGTCGGCGCGACTCGCGGGAGGAAGCTTCACGGTGTCGGCTGCGATGACGTCCACGATTCGAGCGCTGGCGGGGAGCGATCGCGGCAGCGCGAGATCGCCCACCGGATCCCGACCGAGCACGACTTCCAGCTGGCGCCCCGCCGATTCGGCGTTGCCGCGGGCCTCCGCTAGCTGGGCGTCCACCTCGCCGGCACCGACCTCGGCGAGGAGCGCATCCGACTTCGTGACCAGGCCGTTGCGCACCATGGACTGTGCCTGTGCCACGTGCGCGTGGGCGGCGCGAGCGGCGGCTTCCAGAGTTGCGACGCGCTCGGCGGCGAGCACCGCGCCGTAGTAGGCGCGGATCACATCGGTGTGGGTGGAGATCCGGGTCCAGCTCTGCTGGGCGGCGGTCGCGTCCACCGCGCGGCTCGCCGCACGGCGGCCGAGCCAGGCATCGGCGTTGAAGAGTGGCTGCTCGACGACGATGCCCGCACTGTAGTTGCCGATCGCGCTCGGGAAGTTGAGCCGCTGCGGATCGAAGTCGGCAGCCGTGATGCCGCGTTGCTGGAGCGCGAGCCCGAAAGTGCTGAGCGGGTCGGTGGTGCGGAGGTAGCCGGCGTCGAGGCGCAGGGTGGGTAGCATCCCACGGAGCGGCGCGAGCGCCTCTCCGCGCTGGGTGGCGACGTTGCCGGCTGCTATCCGATTGGGGAAGGCGGCGTCATCGGCGGCGCCGAGGGCGTCGCGGAGCGACATCTGGGCGCTGGCGCCGGTAGCGGTGCCGAGCAGCGCGGCTCCGAGCGCGGCTCCGAGCGCGGCGGTGAGAGCGAGCAGTGCGGGCCAGCTTCGGTGCATGACGGGCCTTGCTTCCAGGTGTGGTTCGGGTCGGGTGTCTCATCGGGTGTCGCGTCGCGAGTGCGGCGGCAATTCGCCGGTCGATCCACGACGCGCATCTCATAACAATACTATATGCACATATAAGAATATGCAAGAACGATGAGTTCCCGGGTGGCGGTGGACGACCCCCTGGCCCACGACCCGCTCCACCGCGCGTCGCTCGAGCTCAGGCGATGGCCAGCAGACGGATCAGGGCCACGGCGAGAACGATGAGCACCGCCAGCGATGCGCTCACGGTGATGATCACGGGCCGGCCGACGCGACCGATCACCCTGATGTCGACACCGAGCCCCAGCGCCGCCATCGCGCCCACGGTGAGCCAGGTGGAGAGCGAGCGGGTGGGCGCGATCCACGCCTCGGGGATCACGCCGGTGGAGCGCAGTACCGCGAGCGCGAGGAATCCGGCGATGAACCAGGGGACGAAGCGCGCGAGATCGAAGCGCGTGTTCTTGACTGTGCCGGCACTGTCGGCACCTTCATTCCGATGCCAGAGCGCGACGCAGAGTACGACGGGCCCGAGCATCAGTACGCGTACCAACTTCACGAGCGTACCGACCTGGCCGGAGAGCGCGCTGACGGGGAAGGCGGCAGCCAGCACCTGCGGCACGGCGTAGACCGTGAGCCCGGCGAGCACGCCGTACTGGTAATTGCTCAGCGCCAGCGGATGGATCAGAAGCGGGAGGCCGAGTATCACGACGACGCCGAGTATGGCGGTGAAGGCGATCGATGATGCCACATGCTCCCGTTCGGCGCGGATCACTGGTGCAACCGCGGCGATAGCTGAATTGCCGCAGATCGAATTCCCGCACGCGACCAGCAACGCCAGCTTGTGCGGCAGTCCCATGGCGCGGCCCATCCCGTAGCTCGCGCCGAGGCCGAGCACCACGAGCAGGACGATTCCCGCGACCAGCGCGGGACCGGCCTCGAGAAGGAGCGGCAGATCTACAGAGGCGCCGAGGAGGAAGACGGCGACCTCGAGTACCTGCTTGCCGGTGAAGCGTACGCCCGCGTCGAACGCAGCGGGCGGCGTCCAGAAGGTACGCACCAGCATGCCGAGCAGGATCGCGACGACGAGCCCTTCGATGATGGGGTGTCCGAAGATCCGGGCTTCCAAGGCTGCGATACCCACCGACGCGAGCGACACGGCCGCGGCCAGCGCGATGCCGGGGAGGAGCCTCGGCAAAGTCGGAAGGCTCCAGCGCTGTGTACGGAGTACGATCTCGGATTCGTGCCTGGCGGCCATGGGTCCTCGGTGGGGGTGGAATCGAAGTGATGCATTGCACACGGAGGGTACCCACGGCATACTCATAGATCAAAGACAATTATCTCATGAACGCATAGCTATTGGTTATGACGATCAACCTCCACCACCTGCGTATCTTCGCCGCGGTCGCGGAGCAGCGCGGCTTCTCGCGCGCGGCGGCCGCGCTCCGCATCAGTCAGCCCGCTGTGTCGAAGGCGGTGCGACAGCTCGAGCGCCAGGTCGGTGTGCCGCTGGTGGAGCGCGCGGGGCGTGCATCCCGCCTGACATCCGCGGGAGAGCAGCTCGCGGCTCGAGCGCGGGAGTTGTTCGGCGTGGAAGAGGCGGCGGAGGAGGAGCTCCGCGCGCTGCGTGGTCTCGAGGCGGGGAGCCTGCGCGTGGGCGCGAGCACGACGATAGCGACCTACCTGCTGCCGCCGATCCTCGCGCGCTTCCACGAGGCGCATCCCGCGATCGTGCTGCGCGTGACCAGCGCCAACACCAGAGCCATCACCCGCGCGCTCCTCGAGCGGCGGCTGGACATCGCGCTGGTGGAGGGTCCGGTGGAGCATCCACGCATCGAGACGCGACGCTGGCGGAGCGACGAGCTGGTCCTGATCGCCCCTCCGGACCACCGGCTGGTGCGGCGGAGGAAGGTGAGCGCGCACGAGCTGGCTCCGGAGCGGTTCGTCGTTCGCGAACAGGGGTCGGGTACGCGGGAGGTCGCGGAGCGCGCGCTAGCGAAGCACCGCGTGCATCCAGTCGTGGCGCTGCAACTGGGGAGTACCGAGGCGGTGAAGCAGGCGGTCGCCGCCGGTCTCGGGCTGTCGATCGTCTCCCGCTACGCGGCGGCCGACCAGCTGGCGCTCGGTCGCATCGCGCTCGTGCGGCTACGCGGCGTGGAGTTGAACCGCACTCTGGCCGAGTTACGTCTCGAGGGGCGCAAGCCGAGTGCGCCGGCCGCCGCGTTCATGGAGTTCATGAGGGTGGGAGGCGGTGGGGCCGGTCGCGCTCATGTCTCCAAGTAGTAGCTCATCTTCACCAGCAGCACGTTTTTCGGGTGCAGCGCGAAGAGGTCGCCCATGTCACGGCCGGCATCGAGCGAGCCGAGATGATCGGAGCCCGAGCGGGTCTGCGTCCAGACGAGGAAGAGTTGCGACCCCGGGCGATACTCCCAGCGGAGCACCGCGCTCCCGTGGAGCTCGCGCAGGCTGAAGTCGGGGTCGGGGATGAGCGCCATGCGTGATTCGTCGTGCGAGCCGTCGTCGGAGAAGTCGACGGCGATCGTCCCATCGTCCAACCGACTGGCGCGCGGACCGAGGGTGACGATCGCCGCGCGCGAG
>DATCXR010000027.1:0-10246 GCA_036565685.1 Gemmatimonadaceae bacterium | reverse complement strand
GGCTCGAGTACGCCGCCGATCTGCGAGGCGGCGCTCACGTGCACGCGCGCACCGATCTGCGCGCAGGAGCCCACGGTGGCGTGCGAGTCGATCATGGTCCCTTCTCCCACGAAGGCGCCGACGTTCACGTAGGATGGCGGCATGCACACCACACCGCGCGCCACGTGCGCGCCGCGGCGGATGCTCGACCCGCCGGGCACCACGCGCACACCCCGCTGCAGATCGAGCGCTTGGGTCGGGACGGTGTGCTTGTCGAAGAAGCGAAAGGGAGAGCCCGCGGGCGACATGTCTACCAGCCGGCCGGCACGGAAGGCGAGGAGGATCCCCCGTTTCACCCAGGGTACGGCGTGCCACACGCCATTCCCGTCACGCTCCGCCGCTCTCAGCTCGCCACGCTCCAGCGCGGTGAAGAGCGCGTCCACCGCCAGCTCGGCCTCGGCCGGAAGCGCCTCGCCCAATGGAGTTCCGGCCAGGCGCGTGATGCAGACGTCGAGCTCGCGACGCGATGCCTCGTCCATCACGGCAGTGCACCCGCGTGCACGAGACTCTCCCAGAGCAGAGGCTCGTGTCGCTCTTCCAGCGGCACCAGTGGAAGGCGAAGCACGTTGCGGGCACGACCGAGTATCGCTAACGCCGCCTTCACGGGGATCGGGTTGGACTCCACGAACGCCGCCCGCATCCACGGCTCCAGCCGCTCGTGAATCGCGCGGGCCACGCCGTACTCGCCCGCGAGGCATCGGCGCACCAGCTCCGTCATCGCCCGCGGCGTCGCGTTGGAGACCACCGAGATGACGCCGTCGCCACCGGCCTCCATCACCTCGAGCGTGAGCAGATCGTCGCCCGACAGTACGCTGAAGTGCGCTGGGCGGTGGTGAAGTATCTCAGCGATCTGCGCGAGGTTCCCGGAAGCCTCCTTGATCCCTACCACGTTCGGTAGGTCCGCGATCTCCAGCGCCGTCTCCGCCGCGATGTTGCAACCCGTGCGCCCCGGCACGTTGTAGACGATGACCGGTAGATCCGACGCCTCCACTATCGCGCGGAAGTGCTGGACGATGCCGCGCTGCGGCGGGCGGTTGTACATGGGCGCCACGTGCAGCAGGTGCGTGACTCCGATCGCGCACAGCGCATGCGAGGCCGCCACCGCGCGGCGGGTATCGTTGGACCCGGCGCCCGCAACGATCGGCACTCGCCCGCCGGCCCGCTCCACCACGACTTCCACCACTCGCCGCTGCTCCGCCGGCGTGAGCGTGGCCGCCTCGCCGGTGGATCCGATCGGGACGAGGAAGTCCACTCCCTGCTCGATCTGCCAGTCCACGAGCGATCGCAGCGCCGGCTCATCAACCTCGCCGTCGCTGCTGAAGGGCGTGATCAACGCCGTGCCGCAGCCGGCGAATCTCCCGTTGTTCATGTATTCAGCATCTCCTGCCGATAGCTCGACTTGAAAATGAATGCCGCCGGCTACGCCGCCGCGGCGGCGCCCGGCGGTAGTCCGCCGAAGAAGGTCGCGTGCAGCGCACTCATGGCAGGTCGTAAACGTTCGGCATCCACCACGAGCGTGAGGTTGATCTCGCTGGCACTGACGGAGATCATGTGCACCCGGAGCCCGTCGAGGGCGTCCAGCGCGCGAGCCATGATCGTGCTGTCGCCCCCCAGCCCGGCTCCAACGACGGCGATGACGGCTCGTCCCCGCTCGACCATGACCTCGCCTAGGGACGCCAGGTCGGCGGCGATCGACTCCACGGGTGCCAGCGCGTCGACTGTGACCGAGACCGACACTTCCGACGTGGCCACCACGTCGACAGACGTACCGTACCGCTCGAAGACGTCGAAGAGTGCGCGCAGAAATCCATGCGCCATCAGCATCGCCGAGCTGCGTACCTTGATGACCGTGACGTCATCCCTCCCCGCTATCGCGCGGACGGGAAGCACGGGCGCCGTGGCGGTGATCCGTGTACCCCTGGCCTCCGGCCTGAAGGAATTGAGGACACGCACCGGGATCCCCTTTCGCATGGCCGGCGCAATCGTCGCCGGGTGCAGAACCCGGGCGCCAAAGGCAGCCAGCTCGGCGGCCTCGTCGAAGCGGATGTGGTCTATGGTACGCGCGCACGGATCGATCTTCGGATCGACCGTGAGCATCCCGTCGACATCGGTCCAGATCTCGATCGCTTCCGCATCGAGCGCGGCGCCGATGAGCGCCGCGCTGAGATCCGAGCCACCACGCCCGAGCGTGGTCGTGACGCCATCGGCGGTGGATCCGATGTAGCCGCCGAGCACCGGGATGCGGCCCGTTTCCACCAGCGGACGCAGAACCTCTCCGGCCGCGTCCGCGATGGCATCGGGGAGCGGCGCGGCACGCGTGAAGCGATCGTCGCTGATGATGACCTTCCTCGCATCGACCGCCTCCGCGCGGATCCCGGTGGCGCGCATGGCGGCAGTCACCACTGTCGTCGAGAGGAGCTCGCCGTACGCGGCCACCGCGTCGAGACTACGCGGAGTTACGTGCCCGAGTATCGCCAGAGCTTCGGCGAGCCCCACGAGCGCATCGCACGTGCGATCGACCTCCAGGCCTGCCTCGTAGGCCATGGGGTCGCGGCGCACGAGCAGCTCCATGATGGCGAGATGGCGATCGCGCAGTGTGGCCAGCGCCTCCCGTGCCGCCGCGCGGTCGCCGCGCGCGGCATCGTGCGCCGCCTTCAGCAGGGCGTTGGTCGTACCCGCCAGCGCGGAGACCACCACTACCGGCGCGCGCGCGAGCCGGGAGCGCACTATCGACACGGCCCGGTCGATGGCCGTGAGATCGGCCACCGATGTCCCTCCGAACTTGAGAACGATCATACCGGGATCATCCCGCACGCCATCAGCAGCTCGGCGTTGAGCAGCGACGCGCCCGCCGCGCCGCGCACGGTGTTGTGGCCGGATGCCACCAGCCGGAGGTCGAGTATGGGGTCGCGCCGGATGCGTCCCACGGTCACCGTCATCCCGCCTCCCGCTCCGGCGTCGCGGCGGGGCTGCGGACGGTCTGGCGCGTGCGTTACGCTGACGGCGCGCTCGGGCGCGCTCGGCAGTTCCATATCGGCCACCGCGCCCCGCCAGTCCGCGATGGCATCCACCGCCTCCTCCGGAGTCGCGCTCCGCTCCAGCTCCACCGAGATGCACGCCGTGTGGCCGTGCTCCACGGGCACCCGATTCACCTGCGCACTGATGGGGAATCGCGCCGGCGCCACGCCGGAGTCCGCGAGCTGGCCGAGCATCTTGAGCGTCTCCGTCTCGAGCTTGTCCTCCTCCGCGCCCCCGATGAACGGAATCACGTTGCTCACGATGTCGAGCGAAGAGATGCCCGGGTAGCCGGCGCCGGAGATCGCCTGGAGCGTGGTCACGAAAAGAGTGCGGATCCCGAACGCCTGGTGCAGCGGCGCCAGCGCGAGGGTGACGATGATGGAGGAGCAGTTGCCGTTCGCGACGATGGCGCCGTCCCAGCCGCGCCGCCGGCGCTGGACTCTCAGAAGCGCGAGATGCTCGGGGTTCACCTCGGGGATCACGAGCGGCACGTCCGAGTCCATCCGGTGGTTCCTGGCGTTCGTGAGAACCACGCGGCCAGCTCGGGCGAAGTCGGGCTCGATCACGCCGGCCGCCGACGCATCGAGCGCCGAGAAGACTAGGGGAGCGGTCACCGCCTTCGGCGTGCAGGGGAGCACGGTGAGCTCCGCCGCCGCGCGAGGGATGGCGCCCTCGAGCCAGTGCACGGCATCGCGATAGCACCTACCCTCGGAGCGCTCCGAAGCTGCCACTTCCACCAGCTCGAGCCACGGATGGCCATCGAGCAGGCGGATGAAGGTCTGGCCCACGGCGCCCGTGGCGCCGAGGACCGCCACGGGGATGCGGCTCTTCGGTGGGGGGATCATTCTGCCCGTCGGTCGATGGTGAGCCGGTGCGCGCCCGCGTCCGGCTTAGAGCTACCGAGCGCGCACCCGCACGGGGAGACCATCGCGCGGCCGCAGCGTGACGAGCGGCTCGAGCACCGGCGCCTCCGCCGCGTCGTAGCGCAGCTTCCAGCGCTGCGCCAGCGTCGCCAGCACCAGCGCCCCTTCCATCCACGCGAAGTGCTCGCCCACGCACATCCTGGTGCCGGCGCCGAAGGGAAAGTACGAGAACTTCGGCCGATCCGCCTGCGGCTCCGCCGTCCAGCGGCCCGGGTCGAAGCGCTCCGGCTCGCTCCACCAGCGCGGATCGCGGTGCACGAGGTACTGCGACATCAGCACGATCGCTCCGCGCTTGATCGTGTAGCCGCCAGCCTCGAAATCCTCCTGCGCGCTCCGCTCGAGCGTCCACGCCGGAGGCCTGAGCCGCATGGACTCCGCGAGCACCGCGCGCGTGTACGTGAGCCGCGGGAGATCGTCCACCGTAGGCAGCCGTCCGCCCAGCACTCGGTCCAGCTCCGCGTGCAGCTCCGCTTCCACCTCGGGGTGCTCGGAGAGCAGGTACCAGCTCCAGGTGAGCGCGTTGGCCGTGGTCTCATGCCCGGCGAGGAGGAGCGTGACTATCTCGTCGCGCAGCTGCTGGTCCGTCATCCCCATCCCGTCTCCCTCCGCATCGCGCGCGGCGACGAGCATGGAGAGAAGGTCACCGCGATCGGCGCCGTCGGCGCGGCGCTCTGCGATGAGCCGGTAGATGAGAGCCTCCATGCGCCGCCGCGCACCGCGCAGGTCGCGCACCCACGCGAGCGGCACGTACTCGATGAGCGCCCCCAGCGGGAGGATCGAGTAGTTGAACAGTCGGAGGGAGAGGTCCAGCACCTCCTCCACATCGTGCGCGTCGCGCTCGACGTCCACATCGAAGAGCGTGCGGCCGGCGATGGCGAGAGCGAGCCGCATCATGTCACCGTGCGCGTCGCGCGACTCGCCATCGCGCCAGCCCATCTGCATCCGGTTCGCGTACTCCACCATCGTGGAGGCGTAGCTCACCAGTCGCTCGCGATGGAAGGCGGGCTGTACGAGACGCCGCTGTCGCAGGTGGTAATCCCCCTCGCTCGTCAACAGCCCCTTGCCGAGGAGCACTTCGGTGCGCTCGAGCGAGCGCCCCTTGGTGAAGCTGCGCTGCTGCGTTACGAGCACCCGCTTGATGTCATCCGGGTGCATGAGGAGCACCACGCGCTGCGGGCCGATGCTGATCTGCGAGACATCGCCGTGAGCCGCCATCTCGGTGAAGAGCTCGAGCTTGCCGTTGACGATCGCCTTGAGGAAGTAGCCGGGGTAGCGCGGGCGCGGGCCGGGCGGCGTGGTGCCGGAGCGTGTGCGTCGCAAGCGAGGGCCGCGGCCGAGGAGAGTGGCGAGAGAACTGGTCATGAGTATATCGGCCCTGGCGTGCCGGCCTCTGTTCAGTGATTTACGGACGCGCGTGCGCAAGCGCCCGCGAACGGCGGGCTCGTCACGAGCGAAACGCGCACGCCGCTGGCGATCGCTACACATAGTAGGACATGCCAGCGGACGTCTTCCCCTACTGTCGGGCGCCGGCGGCTCGCCGGCGCGGTGCGCGAACGACGCATCCGGCGCGGGGATCAGGGAAGCTCCATGCTCATTAGCAGGTCGGCCATGGTGAAGATCCCGCGCCGCCCCACCAGCCATCCTGCGGCCGTCAGAGCACCGTCAGCGAAGACGCGTCGGTCGCGCGCGACGTGCTCGAGGGATATCTGCTCGAAGCCGCCGTCGAGGAGAAGCGTGTGCGTACCCGGCACGTCGCCCGTGCGAATGCTGGAGATCGGGATGTCGCTCTCCCTCGCCGCCCCCGCGCGGCGCGCCAGCTCGAGTGCCGTACCCGACGGCGCGTCGCGCTTGGCCGCGTGGTGCGTCTCGAGAATGTGCGCGTCGAATGCACCGAGCCTCGCAGTGAGGCGCGCCGCGTACTCGGCGATCTGCAGGAAGACGTTGGCGCCCAGCGAGAGGTTCGGCGCGGCGAGCATCGCGCCGTCGTGCGCCAGTACCTCGCGCTCGACCTCCGGGCGCGCCGCCTCCCAGCCAGTGGTGCCCACCACCACCGGGCAACCGGCGCGCGCGCAGGCGCGTACGTTCCAGGGCGCGGACTGTGGAGTGGTGAACTCGATCGCCACGTCCGCCCCGTGGAGCGACTCGCGCGTGATCCCCATCCCCTGCCCGTTCCCTCCCGCGCCGATCTCCGCCGCGATGGTCCAGCCGCGCTGGGGGGCGAGGTGGCAAAGAGTCTGGCCCATCTTGCCGAGGCCGATGATGGCAAGGCGGGGATGTGAGATCATGCGGCGATCAGGCGCGGGGAAGGTGCCCCCAAGGGGCACGAAGACAGATGGACCGAGGAGAAGAGCGACAATCACCGACTATCAATAAGACGGCCGAAGGCACCGTTTCCCCTACATCCGGGCATGGATTGGTGGTGCGGCCTATCTGCTCTCCTTCGCCGCCCGGCTGTAGAGCGTCGTGTCCTGCGGCATGGCGGTCAGCTTGATGAACACCTTGCGCGGCATGTAACGCGTAGCGGCTGCCCGGAGCTCAGCCGGCGTCATCTGCTCCTCTCCATAAGGCTTCGGGATCCGGTCCAGCGGGACCCCCAACCGGTCGAAGAGCTCTATGCGCTGCATCCAGTAATCGTTGTCCTGGAGCTCGACTTCCAGCATGCGGCGTTGGGCCGAGGCGGTACGGGTGAGCTCCGCCTGGGTCGCCCCGCTGTCGCGTACCGACTCGAGGATGGAGTCCATCTCGCGCTGCATGGCGCGCATCCGCTCCGGCGCGGCGTCGAAGTTTATGAGGAGCTGGTAGTGCTCCTTGGGCAGCGGGTAGGTCCGATCAAGCACCGCTACGCCGTACGTCGCTCCCAGCTCCTCGCGCAGCCGGGTACGCAAACGCCGGCTGAGCACCGTGGCCAGCGTCGAGAGCTCTTGCCGCTCGGCGAGATACCCTCCTGAATCAGCCGCAGGCAGCTCGCCGTCGAAGACGAGAAGTGTCGACGCCTTCGGGATGTCGTACGCCCGCACGGTGTTCACCTGCTTCATCATGAAGGGGCGGACGCCGGGATCCCGCGGCGTCTCCCGCTCGCTCGTCGCCGGCAGGCTCGCCAGATAGCGCTCGACGAGCGGCTTCACCTCTTCGGCGGTCGCCGCGCCCACTATGGTGAAGGTGAAATCTCCGGCGTTGCCGAAGCGGTCGCGGTAGACCGCCATTGCCTCGTTGAGATCCGCCAGGTCGGCCAGCTGCGTGGAGACCGGCATGAGGCGCGGGTTGCCACGAGCGAAGGTCTGCGCGAGCTGATCGAAGATCGAGAAGGAGCGGCCCTCGTACTTGGCGTAGTTCTTCCACGCCTCGAGCGCGACCGAGTCGAGCCTGGGTGCCGTGAACTGCAGGTACAGCATCTGGAAGAGCAGCTCCAGATTACTGGGCGATCCGCCGAGGGAGATCGACTCGTCGCCGTAGCCGATGTCCACCTTGAAGTCCCGCACGCCCGAGGTCGCGAACTGCGCGGTGAGATCGTCGCGGTCGTGCGAGCCCAGCCCTGCAGCCTCGGTCATCATCCGAGCGACCATCCGCCCGGAGCTGAAGAAGAGCGAGTCGGGCACGCGCGAGAAGCCACCGGGGCTCCAGGCGCGGAGCAAGAGCTCGTCGGGGTCGTTCTGGCTCGGCTTGAAGACCACGCGCGCACCGTTGGAAAGTGTCCACTCCGTGATGCCGGCGGCCGTATCGGTCGTAACCTTCGTCACCCGTCCGGGCACCGGTGGCTTCTCTAGCAGCGGGCCCTGGGCGAGGGAGCGCGCCTCCGGTGCGGCGAGCTTCGTGTTCGCCACAGAGTCGAAGATCGCCTCGACGCTCTCCCTGGTGGGAGGACGAGTGTGGGCGAGCTTGGGCAAGGTGAACATCACCTTGCGGCCTCTCGCGGAGCGCCAGAAGCGCGCGGCCTTGGCCATCCGCTCGGGCGTTATCGACGGGAGTAGTTCACGCGCGAGAGTGAGCTCCTGCTGGGCGCTGAGCAGAACGCCACGACCGGTCAGATAATGCTGCGCATATTCATCGGCGTACGCCCTGGACGGGCGCGCCGTGGCGCTGGCTGCTGCATGCTCGAACTGCGTGAGTAGTGCTGCCTTGTCCCTTTCGAGTTCTGATTCGGGAATTCCGTGCTGTGCTACGCGCTCTATCTCGGTGACTCCGGCCGCGAGCGCGCGTTCCAGGCTATCGGGCCAGGCGATGAGACTGACCCCTATTATGTCGAGCGGGCGCGCGTAGCTGCCCCGCTGGACGTTCGCGACTACAAAGGGCCGTGATTTCAACTCGCGCATACGCAGGAAGCGCTCCTGCAGTGACTGGAGGAGGAGCTGCTCGACCAGCCGCTGCTCGACCCGGGCCCGCGGCCCGCCGGCAGACTCGGACACTGGCCAGAGCACCTGCACCGAGGGTATGATCGGCCCGCGCTGCACATCCACCACACCATCGGCGGCCAGCGCGACGCTCGGGGTCGGGCGCGCGCGGCGCTTCTGGGGCTCGGCGATCTTCCCGAAGCGCTCCTCGAGCTCGCGCTCGACCGCCGCGGCATCGATGTCGCCCACCACGACTACGGCCATGAGGTCGGGTCGGTACCAGTCCCGGTAGAAGCGCTCGATGGGTGCCCGGTGCGCGCTCTCGACCTGGGCAGTGTCCCCGATCGGTATCCGCTCCAAGTAGCGAGACCCAGCGCCGAACAACACCTCGCGCTCATGCGCCTGCAGCCTCTGGCTGGTGGTATCGGGTAGCCGCGAGCGCCATTCGCCCATCACCACCCCTCGCTCGGCCACGATCTCCGCCGAGTCGAGCGTGACGCCGCCCGAAGCCCAGTCGTGGAGCACCGTGAGCCCCTGCTCCAGGAAGCGGGGCTCGTCGGTCGGGACGGTGAGCATGTACACCGTCTCATCGTACGACGTGTAGGCATTGAGGTCGGCCCCGAAGCGCATTCCGCTCGACTCCACGAAATCCACGAGTGCCTGGTGCGGGAAGTGCCGCGTGCCGTTGAAGGCCATGTGCTCGAGGAAGTGGGCCATCCCCTGCTGATCATCGTCCTCGAGCACGGAGCCGGCGTTCACTACGAGTCGGAGCTCGGCGCGACCGGCCGGCATCGCATTGGCCCGCACGTAGTAGCGGAGCCCGTTCGCCAGCGTACCGGTGCGGAGCGCGGGATCACGCAGCGTATCCGCGAGCATGGAGGGTGCGGCGCTGCCGCCGGTCGGGCGGGAGGCCGCGGCGAGTAGCGCGATCGATGCGACCGTGATCGCCACCACACCGAGTCGCTTCCTCTCGGCAGGCAAGGGGAATAGCCGTATCATGGCGTCACCTCCGCTCCCTTGCGCTGGCGCTCGAGGAGGATCTGGATGAGCTCCTCGAAGTCCTCGTAGACCGACCAGCGGTTCATCTGCCGGGCGTGCACGACTATCCCGTCCTGGTCGATGAGGTACGCGCTCGTGTTGACCGCCTTCCAGCTCTTGCCGAAGGAGTAGTTGCTGCGGTTGGCGGTGGGGCGGCTTACCCGGCGCGAGTCGGGATCGGGGAGCCGCCAGTGCGCGGTGGTGTTCATCGCGAGCGGCGCATCCACGCCGTGCGACTCGAGCCACTTCTTCGTGAGCTCCGCCTCGCGCTCCGGCGTGATCCCATCCTTAAGGTAGAGGAAGTAGCCGTACGTCTGGCCCACCACGGTTATCTCCAGATCGGGAAATCGCTGCTCGAGCCGCCTGAGCGGGTCGAGGTGGTCGGCGCAGTCCCCTCCTATCTGTTCGGCTCGGGCCACGACGCCGTTGCACTCGTGGTTGCTCAGGAATACGACCAGCGAAATTCTCCCCGGCGTTGGACGCGGCCCTTTCTTCGGATCGTAGCCAAGCCAGATCTCCGCCTCGATCGGCGCGGCGTGCTCGCCGAGCGGATTCCCCAGCTGGTAGCTCTCCGGCCGCATGCCCGTGGCCTGCGCCCAGTTGTCGCGCTTTAGCTTCACGTACGCCGCCGTGCTGTGACGGAGGCTGTCGAGGAAAGTGCGTTTGCCGAGCGACATGTTGAGCAGCGCGTAGTAGCGCTGCACGAAGTCGCCCGCCTCCTCGATCCCGTCGCCCAGAAAGCCGTAATCGCTCAGCAGCTCGTCCATCTCGCTCGGGGTGAGCGAGTCGACTATGACGGCCATCTTCTGCGCGATCCGCAGCACCCTGGCGGTGGCACTGTCGGATTCGCTTCCCGAGGAGGGCACCAGCGCCAACCCGACGTAGATCCGGAGGCGCTTC
>DATCXR010000017.1:0-11508 GCA_036565685.1 Gemmatimonadaceae bacterium | reverse complement strand
CCCGGGCCAGCAGTACGACTACCTCTCCGACGTCACCGCCGTCGAGTACCGCGACCGCGAGATCCCGCTGCAGGTAGTGTGGCACCTCCGATCGCTCCCCTTCCGCCGCTTCCTCCGCCTCAAGGTGGAGATCGGTCGCGGCGAGCCGCTCGAGGTCCCCAGCGTCTATTACATCTATCGCGCGGCCGACTGGATGGAGCGCGAGTGCTACGACATGTTCGGCATCGCCTTCGAGGGCCACCCGGACCTCAGGCGCATCCTCATGTGGGAGCAGTACACCGAGGGCTACCCTCTGCGGAAGGACTTCCCGCTGCGGGGACGCTTCAGCCGCTCGGAGCAGCTCCGCCAGGCGCTCGCCGCGAACCCCGAAGCTCGCTACTCGATGGAGGAGCTCACGATCGCCCAGGCGTTCGAGGATCTCCCCGAGGCCATGCGCCGGCGCCTGACGGCCGGCGAGGAGACCGGAGAATAGCATGGCAAGGAATCGCCGAACGGTGGAGGTCGCGCTCGGTACCTCCGGAGTGGACGAGCTCGGGCGTCCCAAGCGCTCGCCGCTCACGGTCAGCGAGAACGGAGCGGTGACCACGCTCGAGCCGCCCCCAGCGCTCGAGCCGGAGCTCGAGGGCGAGCACCTCCTGATCAACATCGGGCCGCAGCACCCGGCCACGCACGGCGTGCTTCGCCTCGTGCTGGAGCTCGATGGCGAGACTGTGGTCCGCTGCATCCCGCACATCGGCTACCTGCACTGCGGCTTCGAGAAGATCGGCGAGTACCGCACGTACAATCAGATCATCCCCTGGACCGATCGCGAGGACTACCTCAACTCGATCGGGAACAACGTGGCCTTCGCGCTCGGCGCGGAGCGACTCTTCGGCGTCGAGATTCCGCCGCGCTGCACGGTGCTCCGCGTCATCGCCATGGAGCTCTCGCGGATCATCTCGCACCTGGTCTGGCTCGGCACGACCTGCATCGACCTGGGCGCGTACACGCCCTTCCTCTGGACCTTCCAGCAGCGAGAGACGGTCTACAACCTCCTCGAGAGCTGGGTAGGCGCGCGCCTCACCACGAGTGCCACACGCGTGGGCGGGATGGCCGCGGACATCCCGGACGGCTGGACCGAGCAGTTGCAGCAGTTCATCCGCAACTTCTCGAAGACCGTGGACGAGGTGGACCAGCTCCTCACCACCAACGCCATCTGGGTGGGCCGCACTACCGGCATCGGCGCCATGAGCGCCGAGGAAGCGGTGAACTACGGGCTCTCGGGCCCCATGGTTCGCGCTTCGGGCGTGGCGTACGATGTCAGGCGCGACTTCCCGTATCTCGACTACGAGACATACGACTTCGAAGTACCCGTCGGCACGCACGGTGACGTCTACGACCGCTACCTCGTGCGTATGGAAGAGCTCCGCCAGAGCACGCGCATTCTGCAGCAGGCGCTCGACCGGCTCCCAGACGGACCGGTGAACACCAGCGACCACCGCGTGATCCTCCCGCCCAAGTCGAAGGCGATGAGCGACATGGAATCCATGATCCATCACTTCAAGCAGGTGATGGAGGGTCCACGTCCTCCGGTAGGAGAGTGCTACGTGGCGGTGGAGAGCCCCAAGGGAGAGAAGGGCTACTACATGGTCTCGGACGGTAGCTCGAAGCCGGTGCGCTGGCGCATCCGGCCACCGTCCTTCGTGAACCTCTCGGCCATCCCCAAGATGGTGGAGGGGCACCTGCTCTCCGACGTGATCGCCATCAACGCGAGCATCGACATCGTAATGGGGGAGATCGACCGGTGAAGGTTGACGAGATGGGCGGCACCCGGCCCGGAGGCGACAGCTCCCACTCGGTGCACACCAGCGACGAGCACTACGAGCCGGTATTCGTGGGTGAGGCCGGACGCGAGCTCGAGGAGCTCCTGACTCGCTATCCCACGAAGATGGCGGCGCTCCTCCCGGCACTCTGGATCGTGCAGGGCGCGCGTGGCTGGGTGAGCGAGGAGGCGATGACGGAGGTGGCCGAGCGCCTCTCGCTGACGCCCGCGTACGTGAAGGGCGTCGTGACCTTCTACACCATGTACCACCAGCACCCGGTGGGTAAGTACTTCATCCAGGTCTGCACCACATCGCCCTGCGGCGTGTGCGGGGCGGAGGATACGGTTCGCGCGCTCCTGGAGAAGACCGGCTGCGGCGAGCTCGGTGCCACCTCCGAGGACGGTCGCTTCACCGTGGTGGAGGCAGAGTGCCTCGGTGCCTGCGGCTTCGCCACTCCGATCATGATCAACGAGGAGTTCGTCGAGTCCGTCAACAAGGACAACGTTCCCGACATTCTCAGCCGGCTTCCATAATGGGCTTTCCACACAAATCGCATCCGAGGGAGACGCCGATCCTCTCCCGCTACTTCGGCGACGCCGAGGCACGCACACTCGATGGGTGGAAGAAGCGTGGCGGGTATCGGGCGCTCGAGAAGGCGCTCGCCATGGCGCCGGCAGAGCTGATCAACGAGGTGAAGGAATCGGGTCTGCGCGGCCGCGGTGGCGCCGGCTTCCCCACGGGGATGAAGTGGTCGTTCATGAAGCATGGCGACGGGAAGCCGCACTATCTCTGCGTCAACGCCGACGAGTCGGAGCCCGGCACCTTCAAGGACCGCGAGATCATGCGCTGGACGCCGCACGCCCTCGTCGAGGGTGCGGCGATAGCCGCCTACGCGATCGGCGCGGAGACGGCGTACATCTACATCCGCGGCGAGTTCACCGAGCCGCTGAAGATGATGAACGCCGCCGTGAGGGAAGCCTACGCTGGTGGCATCATCGGCAAGAACGCCATGGGCACGGGGAAGCGGATCGACGTGCACGTGCACAAGGGTGCCGGCGCGTACATCTGCGGCGAGGAGACGGCGCTCATGAACTCGCTGGAGGGGAAGCGCGGCAACCCGCGTATCAAGCCGCCCTTCCCGGCGGTGGCCGGCGCCTTCGGGATGCCCACCACGATCAACAACGTGGAGACGCTCGCCGCGGTCCCGCACATTCTCAACGAGGGTCCCGCCTGGTACAAGGCGATGTCGCACTCGAGTCCCAAGAGCACGGGGAGCAAGCTCTTCTCGGTGTGCGGCAACATCGCGAGGCCGGGCAACTACGAGGTCGAGATGGGATTCCCCTTCAAGGATTTTCTCTACGACCTCTGCGGCGGACCGCCGCCCGGACGGCGCTTCAAGGCCGTGATCCCCGGCGGCTCCTCGGTGCCGATCCAGACCATGGCCGAAGCCGAGGCGACGCTGATGGACTATGAAGGCTTCGTCGCCCAGGGCTCCATGCTCGGCTCGGGGGGCGTGATCGTGTTCGACGACTCTCAGTGCATGGTGAAGCAGATAGCACGCCTCGCTCGCTTCTACGCACATGAGAGCTGTGCGCAGTGCACGCAGTGCCGTGAGGGCACCGCGTGGACCACGCGAATCCTCGAGCGGATCGAGCACGGGCAGGGAACGATGGAGGACCTCGACACCCTCCTCTCGCTCTCGAAGAACATGACCGGCACCACGATCTGCGTTCTGAGCGATTCGTGCGCCACGCCGATCGTATCGGGGATTCAGAAGTTCCGCGACGAGTTCGAGGCTCACATCAAAGGCAAGCGGTGCCCCATGGGCGCCAGCGCGGCGGCTTAAATGGCAGACGGACAGCTCATAACTCTCACGATCGAGGGACGCCAGGTCTCGGTCCCACCGGGTACCTCCATCCTGGAGGCGGCCAAGCAGGTCGGCGTTCTCGTACCACACTACTGCTACCACCCCGGCCTCCCGGTGGCTGGCTCCTGCCGCATGTGCCTGGTGGAGGTCGAGAAGGCGCCCAAGCTCGCGCCCGCGTGCGCCACCGCGGCCGCGGAAGGGCAGGTGGTGCACGTCTTCTCCGACAGGGCGCTCGAGCAGCGGAAGAGCGTCCTCGAATTCCTGCTCATAAATCACCCGCTCGACTGCCCCATCTGCGACAAGTCGGGTGAATGCGAGCTGCAGGACTACGCATACCGGGAGGGGCCGGCACAGGGGCGCTTGCGCGATCCCAAGCGCTTCAACCCGGCCGAGGACTTCGGCGGCGACGTTCTCTACGTCACCAATCGCTGCATCATGTGCACCCGCTGTGTGCGCTTCATGGACAGCGTCGCGCACGACACGGTGCTCAACGTGAGCGAGCGCGGCGACCGCGCCGTGATAGGCGTCTTCGAAGGGAAGGAGCTCACCAACGAATGGGCCGGGAACGTGATCGACATCTGCCCCGTGGGCGCGCTCCTCTCGAAGGACTTCCTTAACAAGGCGCGCTCCTGGGAGCTCGACCGGACGCCGTCCATCTGCCCCAACTGCTCGCAGGGCTGCAACGCGATCTTCGAGACGCGCGACAATCAGGTGGTCAGGATGCGCCCGCGCTCGAATACAGACGTCAATCAGTACTACCTCTGCGACTCTGGCCGGCTCGACTACCGCTGGATGAACCGGACCGACCGGGTGGAGGCACCGCTCGTGCGGCGTGCCGACCGGCTGGGGGCCACCGACTGGGATGAGGCTCTCAGAGCGGCCGCGCTCCACCTCAACGGCAAGCGCGCATTCGTGCTCGCCAGCCCCATGCTCTCGAACGAATCGCTCTGGATGCTCTCGCGCCTCGTCGAGAAGACGGGTGGAAAGGGAGCCTTCCGTGTGAAGCGCGGTCACGAGGCGCCGCTGCCGGGCGCGCCGGACCTAGCGTTGCGCGCGGAGCGGGCCGCCAACGTGCGCGGAGCGGAGCTGCTCGGCTTCACCAAGAGCGACACCCCGCTCGCGGGGATGGCGGACGGCGATGTGCTCGTGATCGCCGACCACGAGCTCACCGAGGCGGACGATGCCGACCTCGCGCGCGCCGGTGCCATCATAGTCATCGGTACGGTCCTCCCCGAAAGTGCACGACGGGCGATCGTCGTTCTCCCGTCGACCAACATGGCGGAGGAGGAGGGCACCTTCACCAACCTGCGCGGGCGCGTCCAGCGCTACCACCAGGCCCGTTCCGGGCCCGGCATGTCGCAGCCGGTCTGGTGGGTAGTCGGCGACCTGCTCGGCTTCCTCGGCGCGAGCGCCGGGCACTTCACCGCCAGCGATGCGTTCGACGCGCTCGCCCTGGCCCGAGCCGACTTCGCCGGGATGAGCTACGAGACCATCGGACTCAAGGGACAGATGATGACGGGCAACTCCGAGCCGGCGAGGACTGTCGGGTGATGCCGCTCGCCTCGCTCATGCTCCTCCAGAAGGTGTACGACCGGCAGCTGCCGGTCCACGGTGCGCCCTGGTTCTGGTTCACGGTGCTGAAGATGATCGTGGTCTTCACCGTGCTCATGGTGGGCGTCGCCATGCTCACCCTGGCGGAGCGCAAGATCTCCGCGTGGATCCAGGATCGGCACGGACCCAACCGCGTCGGAGGGAAATTCGGTCTCCTGCAGCCGGCGGCCGACGGCTTGAAGAACATCATGAAGGAGGAGACGTATCCGGAGGCGGCCTACAAGGCGCTCTTCATCCTCGCGCCGGTGATGTCGTTCATCCCCGCGCTCATGACCTTCGCCGTGATCCCGTTCGCCGCGCCGCTTCCCACCCACTGGGGGCTGGTGAACATGGTGGTGGCCGATGCGCCCATCGGCTTCCTCTACATCCTCGCCTTATCCTCGCTCGGTGTGTACGGGATCGTGCTCGCCGGCTGGAGCTCCAACAACAAGTACTCACTCCTGGGCGGCCTTCGATCGAGCGCGCAGATGGTGAGCTACGAGGTGGCCATGGGGCTGGCTGCCGTGACGGTGCTCCTCCTCGCGGGGAACGTCCAGCTCGACGAGATCGTGCAGAATCAGATCGTCGGAGGCTGGTACATTTTCCCGTTGCTCCTCGGCTTTTTCATCTTCCTGGTGGCCGCGTTCGCCGAAACCAACCGGCTCCCCTTCGACCTCCCCGAGGCGGAGTCGGAGCTCATCGCCGGCTACCACACGGAATACAGCGCGATGAAGTTCTCGATGTTCTTCATCGCGGAATACTCCAACATGGTCACCGCGAGCGCACTCACCGTGACGCTCTTCTTCGGTGGCTGGAGCGTGCCCTTCCTGAACGGCGTGAACATGGCGCCGTGGGCGTGGTGGAAGACGCTGATCACGCTGGCGTTCTTCGTGACGAAGGTGGGCTTCTTCATCTTCGTCTTCATGTGGGTGAGGTGGACGCTACCGCGCTTCCGCTACGACCAGCTGATGGGGCTCGGCTGGAAGGTCCTGATCCCGCTGGCGCTCGTATACATGGTCATCATGGCCGCCGCGCTCCTGGTACTCAGCATGCTGGGAATCTCGCCCAACGCCGTCTGGCTCGGGTTCATCCCGGCTTACTGGGCGATACTGGGCGTGCTCAACATCGTGCTCGCGGCGCTGGTGTTCGTGATTCTCGACCGCGGGCGGATCGTGAGTCCGGCTTCCACCAGAATCGACGCGGCGGAGCTCGCGCGACTCCGCGCCGCCAGCATCCCGCGCCGCTTCGCCGGCGCCCAGGGAGACTGATAGATGGCAATCCAGGTAAAGGTGCTCGACAGGCCGATCGAACAGTCGAGCTACGTGCGCTCCATGCTCAAGGGGATGGCGCTCACCTTCAAGCACCTCATCGATCCGCACAAGAAGACCCTCCAGTATCCGGAGCAGAAGTGGGATCTCTCGCCGCGCTGGCGCGGCACCCACCGCATGCTCACCGACGAGAACGGGAAGGCCAAGTGCGTGGCGTGCGGCCTCTGCCCGCAGATCTGCCCGGCCAACTGCATCAAGCTCGTTCCCGGCGAGGATGAGGAAGGGAACCGCTACCCGCTGATCTACGAGATCGACGAGTTCCGCTGCATCTTCTGCGGCTACTGCCAGGAGGTGTGCCCGGAAGAGGCGATCCACGTGGGGCGGCACTACGAGAATTCCGAGTACAGCCGCGCCGGCTTCGTCTACGACCTCGAGCGACTGATGCAGCAGACGCACCCCGTATCCACCTTGTGGGACCCCGCCGACCCCAAGGGAGAATGATGCAACACGGTCTCTTCTTCCAGTTCAACTTCTACGTCTTCGGTCTGATCGCGGTCGCTTCGGCGATCGCCTTCGTGACCCGCAAGAGTCTGGTGGCGGCGGCGCTCTGGCTGGTCAACACCATGTTCTGCCTCGCCGCGCTCTACGTGATGCTCGATGCGCAGTTCATCGGCGCGATTCAGGTGCTCGTCTACGCCGGCGCGATCATGGTGCTGTTCCTCTTCGTAGTGATGCTTCTCAACCTGGGGCAGGTGCCGGGGAGCGGGGACATCAGGCGGCTCTGGCCTCGCCTGATTGCCGGCGCGGCCGGGATACTGCTGCTGGCTGAGCTCAGCGTGCTCGGACGCCAGCAGCTCCCCAGGGAGCTGCTGATCCCGGCGGCCGTGCCCAACGTGGTCACGGAGGTTGCGGGGCCGCTCTTCAACGAGTACCTCCTCGCCTTCGAAGTGACGAGTGTGCTTCTTCTGGTCGCGCTCATAGGTGCGGTCGTCCTCGCCAAGAAGAGGATCTGAGCCATGGTAGCGGAAGCGCTCTTTTTTTCGGCGGTACTCTTCACGATCGGCGTCATCGGCGTGCTCATACGGCGTAACGCGATAATCATATTCATGAGCGTGGAGTTGATGCTCAACGCCGTGAACCTCTCGTTCGTCGCCTTCTCGCGTTTGTATGGCGTCTCCGGCCAGGTGTTGGCCATCTTCGTGATTGCCGTGGCCGCCGCCGAGGCCGCCGTTGGACTGGCCATCATCATATCGATCTTCCGGCATCACCAATCGATCGACCTTCAGAACATCAATCTCCTGAAAGGGTGATTCCACTCCTGCAAGCCGCCTCGCCGGCGCTCTCCCATCCGTTGACAGGGACCATCGCCGAGTACGTCTGGCTACTCCCGATCCTGCCATTGATCGGCTTCGTGATCAACGGCTTCCTGTCGCTTGCCGCCTCGTATCATCCCGGCCCGGCGGATCCCGACGTGGGTCACGGAGAGTCGCACGCGCCCTCGGGGGAGCACGGCTCCCACGGCGCGCAGGGCGGAAACGAGGACGTGCACACGGCGCCGCGCCGCCCCGCGTTCGCGTCCCTCGTGGCGATCGTGGGGCCACTGGTGATGGCGCTGGCGTTCGTGCTCGCTGTCGCGATCTTCTTCGCGATGCCGGGCGACATGGCGACGCCCTTCGTGAAGCGCTTCTTCAGCTGGATGCCCGTGGGTACCGATCTCCAGATCGACTGGGCGTTCCAGCTCGACCAGCTTTCCATGGTGATGGTGCTGATCATCACCGGTGTCGGGACGCTGATCCACATCTTCAGTCTCGGCTACATGCGCGATGACCCGGGCTTCGCCCGATTCTTCGCGTACATGAACCTCTTCGCGGCCTTCATGCTCGTGCTCGTCCTGGGCGCGAGCTATACGGTGCTCTTCGTGGGTTGGGAAGGGGTGGGTCTCTGCTCCTACCTGCTCATCGGCTTCTGGTACGAGGACAAGGCCAACGCCGACGCGGGGCTGAAAGCGTTCATCGTCAACAGGATCGGCGACTTCGGGTTCCTGATGGCGATGTTCCTGGTCTGGACCAACCTGGGAACGCTGGACTTCGTGGGCGCTCAGGCGGCTGCCGCGACGCTTCCCGTGGGTGGACCGCTCGTCACGACCATCTGCCTCTTCTTCTTCTGGGGCTGCGCGGGGAAGAGCGCACAGATCCCCCTGTACGTGTGGCTCCCCGATGCCATGGCCGGCCCCACGCCGGTTTCGGCACTGATCCACGCGGCCACGATGGTCACGGCGGGCGTCTACCTCATCGCGCGGAGCTCGTTCCTCTTCGCGATCGCGCCGGCCGCGTCGCTCACAGTGGCGGTGGTCGGCGCGATCACCGCGCTCTTCGCGGCTACCATCGGGCTCAAGCAGTGGGACATCAAGAAGGTGCTCGCCTACTCCACGGTCTCGCAGCTCGGCTACATGTTCGTGGGCGTGGGGGTGGGCGCGTACGTTGCCGGCATGTTCCACCTGATGACGCACGCCTTCTTCAAGGCGCTGCTCTTCCTGGGCGCGGGCTCGGTGATCTTCGCTATGCACGAGGCGCTGCACCACACGCACAGCGACCAGGATGCGCAGGACATGCGCAACATGGGCGGCTTCAGGAAGTACATGCCCTGGACCTTCGCCATGATGTGGATCGCGACGCTGGCGATTTCGGGGATCCCCTTCTTCGCGGGCTTCTTCTCGAAGGACGAGATACTGGGCGCGGTGTTCGCGCGGGCGCAGGACAGCACGTTGGCCGACATCACCTGGCTCGGGATCCCCGGTACGTGGGTGCTCTACGGTGTCTACGTCTTCGCGCTCGTCGGCGCGCTGCTGACGGCGATCTACATGACGCGCCTCATGCTCTACACCTTCCACGGTCCCAACCGGACGGGTGAGCGCGAGCGCGAGTACCTGCACGAGGCGCCCTGGTCGATGACCGCCCCGGTGATCGTGCTCGGAGTGCTCAGCGCGATCGGCGGAGTGATCAACCTCCCGGCGTTCCTGCACCTGCCGGAGGGATGGACCTTCGGCCTGGAGCACTGGCTCGACCCGGTGGTCGGTGAGGCAGCGCTGCATGTGACGCATGGCGCCCCCGCCGAGCTCTCGCACTCCACGGAGTACACGCTGGTGGGAATCGCCATCGTCGTGGCGGTGGCCGGCGTGCTCTACGCCTTCGCGCGTCTCAAGCCCGCCGCGCTCGTTCCCAAGGCCGAGTCGCCGCCGGAGCGTGGCTTCAGCCGCGTGCTCGAGAACAAGTACTACGTGGACGAGATCTACGACGATACGATAATCGAGCCCACCGTGACGATCTCGAAGAACCTTCTATGGAAGGGGATCGACGCGGGACTGATCGATGGACTGTTCGTGAACGGCAGCGCATGGCTCGCGCGCGGCTTCGCGGCCATAGGATCATGGATGCAGTCGGGATACGTCGGTACCTACGCATGGGCCATCGTCGTCGGCGTGCTCGCCGTCGTCGGCGCCTTCACTCTCCGCTGATAGATGCAAGACTTCCTGACCTCCATCCACTACAACGGCTGGGTCCTACCCGCGCTGTTGATCATCCCGCTCGTGGGCGCGGCGGTGCTTCTCATCCAGTCCGCGCTGGTGCGAGACGACGGCACCCTCGAGGCGGCACCGGCGGCGCGCTGGATCGCGCTGATCACCCTGCTCGTCGAGCTAGTGGTCTCGGTGGGACTCTGGTGGTCGTTCGATCCCGGCTCCTCCGCCTGGCAGGCGAGGGTATCCACGACGTGGATCCCACAGTGGGGTGCCCGCTTCGACGTGGGCGTGGACGGCATCTCGCTCTTCATGGTGCTCCTCACCACCTTCCTGATGCCGCTCTCGGTGCTGGGAAGCTGGACGGCGATCAAGACGAAGGTGCGGAGCTACTACGCACTGATGCTGATCCTCACCACGGGGATGCTCGGCGTCTTCCTGGCGCTCGACCTGCTGCTCTTCTACCTGATGTGGGAGCTCATGCTGGTCCCGATGTACTTCATCATCGGGGTCTGGGGCGGGGAGCGGAGGATCTACGCGAGCATCAAGTACTTCATCTACACGACGCTCGGGTCGCTCCTCATGCTGGTGGGGATCATCTATCTCTGGATGCACTCCGGCGACCCATTCACGGGCCAGCTTTCCTTCGGTTACGATCAGATACTGCAGAACGCCGCGGTGAGCTCGCGAGCGGCTCTCTGGCTCTTCGGCGCGTTCTTCATATCGTTCGCGATCAAAGTACCGATGTTCCCCCTGCACACATGGCTCCCCGACGCTCACACCGAGGCGCCCACGGCCGGCTCGGTGATCCTGGCGGGGATCATGCTCAAGATGGGGACGTACGGCTTCCTGCGCTTCGCGCTGCCGCTCTTCCCCGGTGCGGCGCTCACGCCCTGGGTGCGCAACATCATCCTGATACTCGCGGTCATCGGGATCCTCTACGGCGCGCTGGTCGCGATGGTGCAGCCCGACTTCAAGAAACTGGTGGCGTATTCGTCGGTCAGCCACCTGGGCTTCGTCATGCTCGGGATCTTCTCCCTTACGCTACAGAGCGTACAGGGAGCGCTCATGGTGATGATCAACCACGGGATCTCCACCGGCGCGCTCTTCCTCCTGATCGGCATGATGTACGAGCGGCGCCACACGCGGATGCTCGATGCCTACGGGGGCCTCGCGCGAGTGATGCCGATGTTCGCGGCGGCGCTCACGCTCGTATCGATGAGCAGCATCGGGCTACCCGCGACCAATGGCTTCGTGGGCGAATTCCTGGTCCTGCTCGGTTCCTTCAAGACCCAACCCTGGTTCGTACTGTTCGCGACCATCGGAGTCATTCTGGCCGCGTGCTACCTGCTCTGGGCGATCAAGCGGATCATCTACCACAAGCTCGAGAAGCCGGAGAACGCGCACCTGCCCGACCTCAACCGGCGCGAGCTGCTCACGGTTGGCGTGCTCGCGGCGGCGATCCTC
>DATCXR010000014.1:0-2358 GCA_036565685.1 Gemmatimonadaceae bacterium | reverse complement strand
AACATGGATCCCCGCTTCCGCGGGGATGACGTTTTTGTGGACGGTTGGAGACCCGAACCCGCCGCACGATTACGCTGCAGCTTTGCTTAGTTAAGGATATACGTTATCCTTAACTAACGGTGGGGGCTGGTAAGGGATGGGCGGCGGTGAGCGGGTCGGTTCTCGAGAGGCCGCGGATAGACCGAGGGGCCGCGGGAGCTGTCCTCTGGGAGGGGAGGGATGCCCGGACGAAAGGTGGCACTCACGTGGGAGCACGACCCGACGATCTACGCGCCGGCCCGGTATCGTCGCGCGTGCAGATACCAGGCGTTCATCCCTGTGGAGCTGGCGGAGCTCGAGCTCAGCCTGGATGCGGTGACCGCGGGGGTAGTCTCGGAGGCGGAAGCTGCGATTCGAGCGCTGAACGACGTGGCGCGGCCCGCGCTTGCGCCCCTCGCGCGCCTTCTGCTGCGGACGGAATCCATCGCGTCATCCAAGGTGGAAGGGATGCAGATGGGGGTCCGCGAGCTGGCTCGCGCCGAGGCGCGTGCGGAAGTGGGGGGGAAGGCGAGTGCCACCGCCATCGAAGTACTCGGTAACATCGATGCGATGGAGCTCGCCGTGGCTGATGCGACTGCCGCGAGAACCTTCGCCTCGAAGCAGATCACGGCCATTCACCGCAAACTGATGGCGAGCGCACCGAACGCGCGAGTCGCTGGACGGATTCGCGCTACGCAGAACTGGATCGGGGGCAACGACTTCAACCCATGCGGCGCCGACTTCGTACCGCCGCCGCCGGAGCACATAGCGCCGCTGATGGCGGATCTCTGCCGCGCCATCAATGACGATCTGCTCCCGCCGATCGTTCAGGCGGCGCTGGTGCACGCACAATTCGAAACGATCCACCCCTTCGCCGATGGCAACGGACGCACCGGGCGGGCGCTCACACACGTGGTGCTGCGCCGGCGAGGAGTTGCGCCGGCGTACGTGCCGCCCATAAGCGTCAGCCTGGCGGAGAACAGGGCTCGTTACATCGCTGGACTCGACGACTTCCGTGGCGACGGGGTGGTCGAGTGGGTGGAACACTTCGCAGCGGCGGCCGCCAGGGCGGCGCAGCTGGCCGCCGCCTATCTGGAAGCGGTTCGGGCGCTCGTCGAAGAGTGGCGTGATCGACTCGCAGCATCGGACGACGCGCCCCGCGCGGACGCCGCCGCCTGGGCCGTGATCGATGTGCTTCCCGCTCACCCGATCATCACCGCGCCAGTAGCTGCAGCCGCCACCGGGAAGTCGAAGCCAACCGTCTACCAGGCCCTCGATCAACTCGAAGGGGCAGGGGTCCTCGAGCCGCTGTCGCGTTCGCAGCGCAACCGATCGTGGGAGGCAGCGGGATTGCTCGCCCTGCTCGAGGGCCTGGAAGCGGGAACGCTGCCCGGTCGCTCGGCGCGACGCAAGAGCTGACTCCGACCGCATCCGCGCGGCTGCACCGTGCAACACCCGAGTTGCTCTGCGCGCACGGAGCCGACTGCTCGACCCGCTCCCCACGCACTCAACGTCCGCCGCGCGCTGGCCCGCCTCCTGCCTTCGTGCCTCTGGCGGAGTATGTCGCCACGCTGGCCGAGTCCATTCCCCGCTCTCATATTCCGAACGCCAATGCGGTGAAGCATGCGCTCCCATACATCGGAGGCAGTTCTCGTGCGTCGACCCACGCTCCATCTCTCGCCCATCTCTCCGGCTCGCGCCTCGCTGGTTCCCACGCTCGCACTCGCGGCAGCCGCGGCGTTCGTCACCATAGCGCAGTCTGCCGTCCCAGGCACCCTCCACTCGCAGCAGAGCGACACCCGCTTCTACTCAGAGATGCGCTGGCGCGGGATCGGCCCCACGCGCTCCGGTCGCGCGCGGGCGCTCGACGGCGTGGCGAGCGAGCCGAACGTCTTCTACGTGGGCTTCGACAATGGCGGCGTGTGGCGCTCCACCGACTACGGCTCCACCTGGCACCCACTCTTCGATGAACAGTCCACCGGCTCCATCGGCGCGATAGCTGTCGCTCAGTCGGACCCGAACATCATCTACGTGGGGAGCGGCGCCGGGATCATCCGTCCCGACCTCGCGACGGGAAACGGGATGTACAAGACCACCGACGCCGGGAAGACGTGGACGCACCTCGGCCTCCGTGACGGGCAGCAGATTCCGCAGATCATCATCGACCCCCGCGATCCCAACCGGCTGTTCGTCGCCGTCCTCGGCCACCCGTACGGGCCTAACGCGGAGCGCGGGATCTTCCGGTCCACCGACGGCGGGCAGACGTTCACGAAGGTGCTGTTCAAGGACGAGTACACGAGCGGTAACGACGTCCGCATCGACCCGTCCGACCCGAACACC
>DATCXR010000011.1:0-3142 GCA_036565685.1 Gemmatimonadaceae bacterium | reverse complement strand
GAGGATCGCGTGGTGCTCACCGCGTTCGATGTCGTCGATGCGGTGGCCGCTTCGAGGCACACGGTGTTCGTCGCGAGCACGCGTGGCGTCGCGGCGCTCGATCGCGACTTCGGGCGCTGGCTTCCACCGCTCGCTTTCGAGCGGGGCTTCGGCGTCTTTCAGAGCACGACGATGGCCGCCGATCCCGTCGACGAGGGAGTATGGATCGCCTCGGGCGGGACCGTACTCTACTACCGTCCCTCCACCGGCGACATCGTGCGCGGTGTGGTGCCCGGCACGGTGTACGATGTCTTCTTCGACGAGCGCGATCCGAGCGCGGGTGCGTACCTGCGCGGCTCGGCCGGTTGGTTGCTCGCCGACAGAACGGGAATGGTGTCGCCAGTGGATCCTGCCCGCGTGCCCCCTAACACCGCGCTGACGGGCGCACCCACGCTTCGCACGGTGTACGCGGCGTATCCATCGCTGCGCGGCGCGGCGCCTCTGATCACCCGCGACGCCGACCTGCGGAGCTGGCCGGTCATATCGGGCACCGCATCTCCCGATCGCGCCGAAGTCTGGCTCGGTACCGCCGGGGGCGGATTGTATCGCGTCGATCCGCTTTTCATGAAAGGCGAGCAGCTTCCCTTCGGACTCCTGCAGACGGCCACCGGTGCGCTGGCGCGCGACTCGGACGGAGTGTGGATGGCCAGCATCGCTAGCGGGGGGAGCGTGCGTGCCGGGCTCACGCACGCGAGCAAGGACCTTCAGCAGTGGCGCTGGCTCGCCTCGCCGGCGGTGTCGCGCGCGTTGAACGGTGCGAGAGCGTTCGCGATGAGCATTCGCGGCGAGCGCTTATGGTTGGGAACGGACCGCGGGCTCGTCGCACTCGATGCCGGCGACCAGGATCGCGCGCTCAGTTGGTCGGCGACCAGCGGCCTCCAGAGCGATCGCGTATTTGCCGTCGCCGCGTCGGACTCGGGTGCGTGGGCAGGCACGGAGCGCGGCCTCGCCTGGGTGAGGAGCGGGGGGTCGGAGCGCGCCGCGCGCTCGTCCGACGTGCACGCGATGCATTCGCCAGACATGGGAGTGTACTCGCTTCTGCTGCGGGGCGACACGCTCTGGGTGGCGAGCAGCTCCGGATTGTTTCTCGTCCGCGGCGCCTCTCCCGACTCTCTCCCGCGCAGGGTGAACATCCAGGATGCGCGCCTCATACGACCCGTATTGGCGCTCGCAGGGAGCGACTCGCTCGTGGCGGTAGTAACGGATCGCGATCTGCTGGTCATCGATCCCGCAACCGCGTCGCTCGTCTCGCGCTTCGACGCGGTGAACATCGCGCCTATCTCGCCGGTGAGCGCGATGTCCATGGATGCCAACACCATCTGGCTCACGGGGCCCGGCGGAGTGCTGGTGGTTGCGCGCTCGAGTGGAGCGTCGCGCCTCCTCCCGGCACCGGGCCCGATCCCGGCGGAGGCGATGGACGTGGTGCTCGATCCCGACTTCGCGTGGATCGCCACCCCCGAAGGTGTAGTTCGCCTGCGCCGCGCCAGCGATGGCGGAGTGCGATGAGCTCGAACACCTCGCTCGGCCCGGGACGCGAGTTCGACGTCGTCCGCCGCCTCCTCGCGCTCTGGGACGATGCCGCCAGCGGCGTGGGCGACGACGCGGCGGTGCTCGACGTGCCCCCTGGTGAGCGACTCGTGGTGAGCGCGGACAGCACGGTGGAGAACGTTCACTTCCGGCGCGAGTGGCTCAGCGCTCGAGCGGTAGGCTGGCGCGCGACGGCGTCGGCGCTGAGCGATCTCGCGGCGATGGCCGCGACGCCGATGGGCATTCTCGTTTCGCTCTCGCTTCCGGAGCCGTGGCGCACCGATGTCGATGAGCTCGCACGCGGTATCGGCGAAGCGGTACAGGCCGCGGGTACCACGATTGTGGGCGGCGACCTCACCGCCGCGCACGAGCTGACGATCGCCATCACGGTGCTCGGCCACGCTGTCGCTCCGCTCACCCGCGCCGGCGCGCGCGCGGGCGACACGCTCTACGTCACTGGATCGCTCGGCGGGCCGCGCGCGGCGATAGAGGCGCTCCTCCGCGGCGAGACACTCCCCCCCGCTCTTCGGGAGCGCTTCGAGCGGCCCGTACCACGCATTGCCGAGGCGCGCTGGCTGGCCGCGCGCGGCGCTCACGCCGCCATAGACGTCTCCGACGGACTAGCCGGCGATGTCGGGCACCTCGCGGCAGCTAGCGGCGTGAGTATCGCGCTGCGGCTCGACGCGCTCCCTCTGGTGGAGGGCGTGTCGCCGCTCGATGCCCTCGCCAGCGGCGAGGAGTACGAAGTGCTCGTGGCTGCACCGACGATCGACACCGCGGCCTTCGAGCGGGAGCTGGGCGTCCCACTCACCGCCATAGGGAAGGTGGAGCGCGGCGAACCGGGCGTGCACGCCTGGCTCGCGGGGGAGCGCGTTGCGCTCCCCGGCGGGTTCGACCACTTTTCCTGACGATGCGCGCGCTGATCGTATATCCCACAATGGTCCTCATGACTCTCGTACTGGGAGTGCCGATCGTCGTGCTCTCCCTGCTCGGTGTGAGGATCGACCCCGACAGCGCTCTAGGCAACGCCCCACGCATCTGGTCGAGGGCAGCGCTCCGCGCCGCGGGGGTGAAGGTGGTGCTGCACGACGGGCGCTTCATAGGCTCCGGTCACGAAGCGCGGGTGTACGTATCGAACCATGTGAGCTGGTTCGAGATCTTTGCGCTTGCCACCGTGCTCCCGCACTACCGCTTCGTGGCCAAGAAGGAGCTCTCGTCCATTCCGGTGTTCGGCAGGGCGGTGAAGGAAGTTGCCGGTATCTTCATCGATCGTGGCAATCGCAAGGCCGCCTTTCAGTCGTACGCCGAGGCAGCCGAGCAGATAAAGACCGGCGTCTCGGTGGCCGTTTTCCCCGAGGGGACGCGAGGCAGGTCGTACGAGCTCCGTTCCTTCAAGAAGGGTCCCTTCGTGCTGGCGATTGCTGCGCAGGTGCCTGTGGTGCCGGTGGTGAGCTGGGGGAGTCGCGAGATCCAGGGGAAGGGCGAGATCGCGATCCACTCGGGAGTGTGCGAGCTCACCTTCCTCGACCCGATACCCACCGCCGGGATGAGCTACGACGACCGCGACCGGCTCATG
>DATCXR010000506.1:0-6048 GCA_036565685.1 Gemmatimonadaceae bacterium | reverse complement strand
CAGGGAGCAAGCTACCAGCCGCAAGCGGCAGAAAGAAAAAAGGGGAACTGCTCCCTCACCTCCGGTTCTGCCCGGGCGGGCACGGCTCCAGGAGCGAGAGCAGTTCCCCAAAAGCTCCTGTTCGGGATCTCTGCCCTACGGCATTTCTCCGCGTTCTCCGCGCTCCTCCGCGTTCTCCGCGCCCCTAACCGAGAGGAGCTTTCTTTCGCGACACAGCCAGTCTCACGATCGCGATGCCTGCTGCCGGAGGACGTTCTCCGCGTCCTCTCAGTTAATCTCCGCGTCCTCCGCCCCCGCAGGTCCGCGCGATGAGCTCCCGGAGTACTCCGATCCCGACCAGCCGAGATGATCTCTACGGGTGCGCCGGGTAGGTGGGGCTCCTTTCGCACGGCTCCGGGGTATCAGACAGACAACCGGCGCGCACTTTGCGAGGTGACCTTACGCTGGCTCTCTGGCTCTGCGCACGATGCGTTGGTTCGCGACCAACACGATTGCCAGCGTAGCCGTTGAACCGACGTGTGTGCCCAGTTAGCTTTCAGACAGGGAGTCGCGCCCCGATACTCACGTAGCCAGCAGGCCCGCCCAGCCAGGTCGGTCCTCGCAAAGCTGGATGCGCGCGATGCTGCTCTGCACCGCGCCGTGATCTCGGAAGCGCGATTTTTTTTGCTATTGGTACCGCACCATTCGGAGATCGTCTTGACCGTCATTTCCACGTCCCGATCGAAGCGCCCAACTAACACCGGTAACGGCCGGTCGATGCTCTGTCGACCGGAAGGCGCACGTGCATCGGAGCGTATGGACAGAGGCTTTGCGCCAAAATGGGGGGCGCGCCGTACGCGCATCGCCCAAATACGCACTGGCGCGCCGGCCGGTCTCGCATGGTCCCCAATGAGTGGGGCAGCCTTCGCGACCGCGCCGAGCGCAACGACGGCGCGCGGGAGATGGAGACCGGGTGATCCGCTGAATCGGATCGCCTGATCTTCTGGCGATTGGCTCACGAAGCCTCACGCCCCACCCGCGCAGCAGTGCCGGGTGGGGCGTGCTGCATCCGGTGGGCTCGAATCGAGAAACGAGCATCACGCGATGCGAGAGGAAGAACCCGGAACCGCTTCGGTTCCACGAAAGGAGGAAGAGATGACGAAGAGACCGGACGCACCCGGATTGACGAGAGCCCAGATCGACGAGCTCGAGGCCGAGCTCCGCGCCGAGCTCGCCCGGATCGAGCGTACGGCCCGGGCGGATGCCGCTGACGGTGGGCCGGACAGCTGGGCTGCCGATGACACAGCCGTCGGCAACAACACTACCGAGCACCTTGGCCTCGCCACGGTGCCGCCTTCGCGCACCGCCGCGCGGAAGGCCGCGGTGACCGACGCACTCAAGCGCATCGCGAAAGGCAGCTACGGCACCTGCGTGAGCTGTGAGCGGCCAATCCCATACGGCCGTCTGATCGCAATGCCTGAGACCGCACACTGCGTCTCCTGCGGAGCACGGTGGTGACCGCGCGGTAGCACGGCGGCCCGCAGCGTGCGGCGTGTGCAATCTGCGCACGCCGCACATCGCGGCGACACTCATCGAACAGGGAGGACACGTGCTGACACCCACACAGCTGAACGAGCTCGTACGCGAGCTGGGTAATACCAGGGTTCTGACAGTGTACCACGGTGCGCGGGTCACCGATCCCGCGATGCGACATTCCTGGCGCGCCGCCCTCGGCGCGGCGCTCCAGCCCGTTCGAAACGGGATCACCGATGAAGACGAGCGCGCGGAGTTCGACCGCGCCGCGGCGTACCTGGACGATCCATGGCCACCCATCGAAGGCGTGTGGGGAATGAAGGGGTGGGCGGCGTTTCTCACCCCCGATGGCGCGCGCTACGCCGGCTCGCTTCCGGTGCAGCCGCCCACTCTGGCTGCCTGGCGCTACGCGCCGGTCATCACGCCGTATCTGCGTGCATTCAAGCAGCACCGGCCGGTCATCATCGCGCTGGTGGACTCGCGCTCCGCGCGCATATACCGCTACGCGCTCGGCGAGCTTCAGGAGCTCCCCGACATGGCGCTCTCGGTTCCCGAAGCCGCGGAGCCGGGCGCTCCCGAACGACCCCAGCCGAAGGGCGGGCCGTCGCATCCCGGTCCGCGGGGGTCGCTCGACACCGAATCGCTGCAGCGGCGCAAGGAGAAGAACTTCAATCGCCTGGCGACATCCCTGACGTCGCGCCTTGTGGATCTCGCCGGTGATGACGGCTGGATCCTCATCGGTGGAACGCGTGAGTGGGCGCGTCACGCCGGCGACGCGATTCCCTCCACGCACGCCGGACGGGCGATGGTCTCGTCCACGCTCGACCACAACGCACACGAGAAGGAGATTGCCGAGGCGGCGAAGCACGCGGCGAGCGAGCTACGCTCCGCGCAGGGGCACGACCTCGTCGAGCGAATCCTGGAACGTTCGTGCGACGGCGGCCGCGGCGCGAGCGGCGTGCCCACGGTGCAGCGCGCGCTGCAGGCTGGAGCGGTGGACCTGCTCGTGGTATCGCCCCACTTCCTCAATCGCGCGGACATCGATGTGGAGGAGCTGGTGCGTGCCGCGCTGGCGCGTGGCGCGGACATAGAAGTGCTCTCGGGGAGCGCCGCCACCGAGCTCGATGAGCGCTCGGAAGGAGTCGCCGCCCGACTGCGCTTCCCGATCAACGAGCGCGCGGCCGCGAGCGCATCGCCAGAAGACGCGCGTATGAGCGAAGTGACGAGCTGAAGGAACGGCAGGTCGCTCGCACGCGTCCAACATATCGAGCCGCGACCGATGGGCACTCGTGTTGCGTACGAGATGCGCACACCCTGCACGCATCGGTCGCGGACCAATCACCCACACGGGGAGTAGAGTCATGGCTACGAGACGTTCCGACGCAAGTGATCTCATTGACGGCCTCAACGAGGATCTCGCCAACGAGTACGCGTCGGTGATCCAGTATCGCACCTTCGCGAGCACGCTCCGTGGACCACACCGCCTCACCCTGCGCTCCCTCTTCGAGAGCGAGATCTCCGATGAACTGGGACACGCCGGAATCCTGGCGGATTACATCGCCGCGCTCGGCGGATCGCCCACCACGAGCCCGGCGGAAGTTCCCACCGCCGACTCGCCGCTCGAGATGCTGCGCACCGCCTACGACGCGGAAGTGCAGGCCATCGCGCGCTACGTCGAGCGTCGCTCGCAGGCCGAGGAGGTCGGTGAGCATGGCATCGCCGTGACGCTCGATGATATAATCGAGGATGAGACTCGTCACCGCGACGAGATGCAGCTCATCCTCGACGGTTGGGAGTCGGAGAGCCGCTCGGGGAGCGACGCACGCCCCGCGGCGCAGACCACGCGCGACACCGCGCGTACACGGCCGGCGCGATCGCGTGGCCGCGAGGTAGCCGGCTCCCATCGGTAAGTGAGGAGCCGATTCCTGAATTCGGGAGCGGAAGATGGCACAGATGCGCGACGCAACCAGCAGCACCGACCAGCCGGACCAGCGCCAGCACGGGGCTGCGGCGCAGCAGCACGACGCCGAGCGCACTTCTCCGGGGCCCGCGCGTGAGGACGGCGCGGTGGAACATCGAGAGGAGATCGAACGGGCGCTGCCAGCGGCACAGGAGGACGTAGTTCACGAAGCGTCCGACGACAGCTTCCCCGCGAGCGACCCGCCGTCCTGGATCGACGTCTGGCTCTAGCGGGGTCAGGTCTTTAAGGTAGAGCGGGGTCAGGTCTGGAATCGTGAGTCGATACGAGGCTTCGCCGCTCGTATCGACTCACGATTCCAGGCCTGACCCCGTCTCTCAGCCCCTGACTCCATCGTTCAATTGAGCATCCTCCAACTCCTCGACCTCATCGGCGTCGGGGTCTTCGCGGTGAGCGGCGCGCTCGCGGCAGGCCGCAACCGCCTCGACCTCTTCGGCGTGGTCGTCATCGCTCTCGTCACCGCCGTCGGCGGCGGCACGATCCGCGATCTTCTGCTCGATCGCCATCCCATCTTCTGGATCAGCAACCACTCCTACCTGATCGTCATACTCGCCGCAACGGCGCTGACGATCGTCTGGACGCGCATCCGCCAGCCCCCGTTCGCCGCGCTCCTCGTAGCCGACGCCCTCGGCCTCGCCCTGTTCGCGATCAGCGGCGCGCAGATCGCCGAGAACGCCGCCCAGCCCGCGGTAGTGATCGTGATGATGGGCACCATCACCGGCGTCGCCGGCGGCATGATCCGCGACGTTCTCACCGCGCAGATTCCGCTCGTACTCCGCAAGGGTAACCTCTACGCCAGCACCGCAATCGCCGGCATCGCGGTCTACCTCCTCCTCGAATCACTCGGCCTCTCCCACCCCGCCTCCACCGTCCTCGGCATGTTCACCGTCGTCGCCCTCCGCTTCGCCTCGATCGCGTGGGGACTGAGCCTGCCGGTGTTCAGGGTCGAGGGAGAGTGATTGGGGGGCGGAGAGAGGTGAAAGGAAACAGGGAACAGGAAACGGGAAACAGGTACCGGCTCTCGGCGGTAAAGCCCTCACCCCCGAGGCAGTTCCTGTTTCCTGTTTCCTGTTCCCTTACTCCTCTTTCAACCCCCTCTCCTTCAACAACGGCTCCACGCTCGGGTCGCGGCCGCGGAAGGCGCGGTACATGGCGGCAGCGTCGTCGGTGCCGCCCTGGGAGAGGATCATGTCGCGGAAGCGCTGGCCGTTGGCGCGGGTCATACCACCGTTCTCCCTGAACCAGTAGTAGGCGTCGTCATCCAGGACTTCGCTCCACAGGTAGGAGTAGTAGCCGGCGGCGTAGCCGCTTCCCCAGATGTGGGCGAAGTAGGAAGTGCGGTAGCGCGGCGGGACGTCGCGGAGGTGCACCTTGAAGCGCTCGAGAGCGGCGACCTCGAACGAGTCGACCGGCTGCTCGGGCGCGCTCGCGGGGAGATCGTGCCACGCCATGTCGAGCAGCGCAGCCTCGAGATACTCCGTGAGCGCGAAGCCCTGGTTGAAGGTGCGTGACTTCCGGATCTTCGCAACCAGCTCCTCGGGCATCGGCGCGCCGGTCTCGTAGTGGCGCGCGTAGTGCGCGAACACTTCCGGCTCGAGCGCCCAGTGCTCGTTGAACTGCGAGGGGAACTCCACGAAGTCGCGCGGCACGTCCGTCCCCGATTGCGTGGGGTAGCGAACATCGGAGAACATCCCGTGCAGCGCGTGGCCGAATTCGTGGAACATCGTGGTGACATCGTCGAAGGTCAGCAGTGCGGGCTGGCCCGGCGCCGGCTTCGTGAAGTTGGCCACGTTGTACACCACCGGCTTCGTTCCCAGCAGCTTCGACTGACCCACGAACTCGCTCATCCACGCGCCGCCGCTCTTGTTGTCGCGCTTGAAGTAGTCGCAGTAGAAGAGCGCGAGCGGCGACCCGTCGGCATCGAGCACCTCGAAGACGCGCACGTCCGGATGGTAGACCGGAATGTCCTTCCGCTCCTTGAAGGTGATCCCGTACATCTTGTTGGCGGCGTAGAAGACGCCGTCCTCCAGAACGCGGTCGAGCTCGAAGTACGGCTTGATCTGCGACTCGTCGAGGTCGTATTCCGCCTTGCGCACCTTCTCCGCGTAGTACTGCCAGTCCCACGGCTCGAGCTGGAAGTTGCCCCCTTCACGGTCGATGAGCGCCTGCATCTTCGCCGCCTCGCTCCGCGCCTTGGCGGTAGCGGCTGGCGCGATGTTCGTCATCAGCTCGATCGCCGCTTCCGGCGTCTTCGCCATCTTGTCATCCAGGCTGTATGCCGCGTAGGTCGGGAAGCCGAGGAGCTTCGCCTGCTCCGAGCGGATATGAGCGAGCTGGCGGATCAACTCGCGGGTGTCGTTCGAGTCGCTCTGCTCGGCGCGCTCCGTGGCCGCTTCGAAGAGGCGCTTGCGCAACTCGCGATTCTCGAGCGACGCCTGCGCCGGCTGCTGCGTCGTGTTCTGCAGCACGATCACCCACGCGTCGTCGAGTCCGCGCCGCTTCGCCGCAGCGGCGGCAGCGGCCACGTCTCCATGGCTTAGCCCCGCGAGCATCGAGCT
>DATCXR010000485.1:0-1284 GCA_036565685.1 Gemmatimonadaceae bacterium | reverse complement strand
GTCGTCTAGATTTCCCCGGCGAAGGCGAATCCCGGCCGCGGGTGAGCGACCGGGATTCGTGTCTCTATGGGGCGTAGCTGAGCTGGCAAAGCGCCGGACTGTTAATCCGGAGATCGCAGGTTCGACCCCTGCCGCCCCAGTGTAGCACGATCAGGCCCGGGAACGCGATCGCGTTCCCGGGCCTGATCTTTCGTCCAAGCGCTTCTCTATGCCCAGGTCACTCTACGCCGAGAGCGTTATCGGCACCGGCGCATCGGCGCTCTTGATGTAGGCTTCGGGATCGTGCGTCAGACCGCCGGCCGGGAGGGAAGGCCAGAGCGGACCGAGGTCGCGACGGATGCGGTCCACGTAGAAGTCGGGGACCACCTTCGTCTCCCCATCGAAAAAGCTACGGACGCTCGCATCGGTGTCGAGGAGGCCGCGGATCTTCGCGTGGTACTGTACGCGCCCGAACCGCTCCGAGGAGAGCGCCCGTGCTACGTTCATCCATCGCACGATGGAATTGGTGTTCGCGGCGAAGCGCCGAGCCACCCTCGGCATCGAGAACGCGTAGCGCTCGAGGCCAAGCAGGTTGTCGTAGAACTCGCGCCACTCGTAGTGCAGCGGCCGCACGTTCATGGCGTGGCTGGCGTCCAGGAAATGGAACGGGAAGGGGAGCACGCGCCCCGCGCGCTGCAGCTCGAGGTTGAGCGGGGCCGCGCGGCCGAACGCCGAGAGCAGTGAGAACGCCGGGAACGCTCCGGGCGCGAGGTCGAGGAAGCGCTTCGTGAGCTCGAACGGCTCCGGCCCGCTGTCGGTGTCCAGGCCGAGCACGAAGTTCGTCTGCACGTACGGGATGTAGCGCATGATCATGTTCACGTGCTCCGCCACGTGCTGCACCTTCCCGAGCCCCGTCTCGCGACCCGTCCTCGACTTGTTGCCCAGCGAGTACCACGACTCGATCCCCGGCAGGATGGCCTTGAAGCCGTTCTTCTTCAGGCGTTGGAGACGTGGCTCCGAGAGGAGCGAGAGGCTGCTCTCCGCGAGGAAGTCGATCCGGTCGGGCGGCACGACGTCCTCGATCGCGCCCATGTAGTCATCGAAGCGCACACCGAAGTTGGGATCGTGCCACCCCACGCGCGGCCGCTCCATCTTGCCGAGCACGAACTTCAGGTCCTCGCGCATCTGATCGAAGCCGAGCGGCTGGTACTCCACCGTGGAATCGATGCAGAAGGGGCAGGTGTAGGGGCAGCCGAGGCTCCCGATCATCGGCACGACCTTGAGCACCGGCGCCTTGGCCAGCGT
>DATCXR010000455.1:0-2731 GCA_036565685.1 Gemmatimonadaceae bacterium | reverse complement strand
CCCACGCCCGCCGCGCCGAAGCCGAAGATCACGAGGAGCAGCGCGCCGGGCATCGTGAACCAGCGATCAGCGCGGATGATCCCCGCCATGGTGTGCGCGATGACTCGCGGATCGCCGGAGCGGTCGCCGTAGAGCTTCCAGTAGACGCCGATGATGATGTTACCGAGGAAGAGCACCACCGCGAGGAGGTGGATGCTCTTCATCACCAGGTAGCCCGTGCCGGTCATGGGCGGCTCACTCCCCCTCCGGGATCAGCATCCACAGCAACACATACACGAGTGCGCCAGGGAAAGCCGCCGAGAGCGCCGATCCAACCACGTAGATGACCCGGGCGAGCGTCACATCGATTCCAGCGTAGTCCGCCAGGCCCGCTATCACCCCGCCAACCATCCGCTTCGAACGCGACCGCCGCAGCGGTCTGTGCATATCGGTTGTCATGTCGCCCTCTCATCGTCCGATGTTGAACTCCATGTCTAGCAGGATCGACCGTGTTTCGCCACTACCCACGGTCGCGCCAGAGGGGCGACATCGTCCGGCAAGGAACGTGCAGGCCACCAGAGCAGCGGTCGCACCGCTGCACCTCAATGCTGACCGAGGAGGAGCCGATGCTCGAACAGGGTACCCGATATGGTATGCGCACGACCGTGGAGCTCCCCTTCGAGCTGGCCCTCGATCGCACGCGCAAGGCGCTCGCGCGCGAGGGCTTCGGGATCGTCTCCGAGATAGACATGGCGGCGACGCTGAAGCAGAAGCTCGACGTCATGTTCCGTCCGTACGTCATACTCGGGGCGTGCAGCCCGCAGCTCGCGCACAGGGCGCTCAGCATCGAGCGCGAGGCGGGGCTGCTTCTGCCGTGCAATGTGGTGGTGTACGCCGACGACTCGCGGGGGAGCACGGTGGTGGCCGCGCTCGATCCCGTCGAAGCGCTCGCACTCTCGGAGAGCGAGGAGCTGGGGCTGTTGGCGGAGGAGGTCAGGACGCGGTTGGAGCGGGTGCTGAACGAGGTCTCCGAGATCTGACGACGTCAACCATTCAACCCTCGATCGGGGGCAGCTTCCATGCGCGCGAAACTCGTTGGCCTCTCCGCTTGCACTCTCGCCCTTCTCTTCGGCTTCACCCTCCCGGACACCACCGCCGCGCAACAGTCGGGCAATCCCATTGCCGACGCGCTGCGCGCTTCACTGGAGCGAGCCGAGACGAACCTGGTCGCGGCAGCCAAGGCGATGCCCGCCGACAAGTACAGCTTCGCGCCGACGCCAGCGCAGATGAGCTTCGGCAAGCTCGTGCTGCACGTGGCCGGCTCCAATGACTTCATGTGCTCGAAGATCTCGGGGGCCAAGGCGCCGGAGCGCTCCAAGCTCGAGCCGGGAGACTCGAAGGACAAGCTGGTAACCGCGCTCGAGCAGTCGTTCCAGTACTGCAGCACGGCTCTGGCAAAGCTCACTGACAGCAACCTCGGCGAGGAAGTCCCCTTCTTCGGCGGCCGGAACATCTCACGCGCGGCGGCGATTCTCGGGCTCTCCGAGGACTGGGGTGATCACTACAGCCTGGCTGCCACGGAGCTTCGGCTCAACGGACTTCTTCCCCCCACGGCGCAGCGCGGGGAGCAGTAGCGGCAATCTCCGCCGCGCTCCGCGCCAGGTGGCGCGGAGCGCGATCACGACCTGCGCGAGCCCGGAGAGCTACTGCCTTTTCGTAGCCGTGCTCGCCGCACCCTGCTCCGGGTGCAGCGTGCGCTCGAAGAACGCCCACGTCCTGTTCCACGAGTCGATCTGCGCGGGCGAATCCTCGCGCTCCAGCGTCACCGGATTCACCCTCCGGCTGAACGAGTGCCCGCCGCCATGCGGGCCCGGCGCGGGATCCACGTAGATCTTCGTCTCCGCCAGCTCGGGCTTCAGAGCACGCAGCGTGTAGACCATCTGCTGATCCTCCACGAAGTCCACATCGGTGTCGTTCGTGGCGACGTGCACCAGGATCGGCACCTCGAGGTTGGACGCGTGGAAGACGGGCGAGCGACGGATGTACTCCTCCCGGTTCTCGAAGGGCAGACCCTGGATCCCCTCCTCGGCGGCGTAGCTCCGCTGGTAACCCGGGCCCTTGTACGATAGACGGAAGACGAGGTTGGTCACCGGTACTATGGCCGCTCCGCTCTTGAATGGCTGGTCGTCACCGCGGAAGAGCGTGTGCGCCGTGATGAAGCCCCCGTGGCTCCAGCCCATGATCCCGAGCCTCGTGGTATCGACGTAGGGGAGCGTGGCGAGGAAGTCCACCGCCGAGATGACGTCGTCGATCTCCTTCCCGCCGTAGTCGATCGCCTTGTAGAACTCCTCCCCGTAGCCAGTGCTGCCCCGGTAGTCGGGCGTGATGATCACGTAGCCGCGCTCGACGGCCTCGCGGATGAAGGGGAAGTAGTCCGTGGTCATGTCGCTATGGACACCGCCGTGCACCCAGACCATGGCCGCGTGCCCCTTGGGCCCACGCTTCTCGATCGGCGCGAAGAGATAGGCCGGGATCTCGAGCCCGTCGACCCTGCTCTTGTAGGTCACCCTACGGAACTCCATCACGCCCTTGCTGCGTGCGGCGAAGGTGCTGTCGGTGGCCCGCTTCCGCGCGATGTCGCGCTCGCAGCGACAGGTGGGGAGATCCGCGGGATTCTTGCTGACGTAGAGCTCCCTCGCGCGGGCGGAGTCCATGACTACCTGCTGACGCGCTCGACTCGGCTGCTGCGAGG
>DATCXR010000119.1:0-33922 GCA_036565685.1 Gemmatimonadaceae bacterium | reverse complement strand
ACTCGGCTTGACCGATCGGCCCGAAAGCGCTGACGCGAGCGCAGTAACCATGGTCACGCCTGCCGACGGACCGTCCTTCGGGATCGCGCCCTGCGGCACGTGAATGTGCACCTCGATCGAGCCGAGGCGGTCTTCAGGGATCTTTAAAGTACTGGCGTGCGTCGCCGCGTACGTGAGCGCCGCGCGCGCCGACTCCTTCATCACGTCGCCGAGCTGGCCGGTGAGAATGAGCGACACGGTACCGAGCCCGCTCACCTGCGTCACGCTCTCCTGCGGCGGCGGTCCCTGGAGCCGTCGGATCGCCGCTTCCACGAACATGATGTCGCCGCCGGCCGGCGTGTAGTACATCCCTGTAGCCACGCCAACCTCGTTCTCCTCGGCGGCGCGCTCGGGGTGTACTCGCGGTCTGCCGAGCAGCTCGCGGATGTCCTGCGGCTCGAGCATGAGCTCCGTCGTCTCACCCGAGGCCAGCTTGCGCGCGACCTTCCGTGCCACCGCGCCGATCTGACGCTCGAGCTGACGTACGCCGCTCTCGCGGGTGTACTGGCTCACGACCGCCATCACCGCGTCGTCGCTGAAGGTCACGCCCTTGCCGGCGAGTCCCGCATCGTCGAGCTGGCGCGGAATCAGATACTTCTTCGCGATCTCCGCCTTCTCCCTCTCGGTGTAGCCCGAGAACTCCACCACTTCCATGCGGTCGAGCAGCGGAGCGGGGATGTTCTGGATGAAGTTTGCCGTCGCGATGAAGAGCACTTCGCTCAGGTCGAACGGGACGTTCAGGTAGTGATCGGTGAAGTTGTCGTTCTGGGCCGGGTCGAGCACCTCGAGTAGCGCGCTCGCCGGATCGCCCTGGAACGACACGCCCAGCTTGTCCACCTCGTCGAGGAGGAAGACGGGATTCTTGGTTCCGGCCTGCTTCATCCCCTGAATGATGCGGCCGGGCATCGCACCCACGTACGTACGCCGGTGACCGCGGATGTCGGCCTCGTCGCGCGCACCGCCCAGCGCAGCGCGGACGTACTCGCGTCCGAGCGCGCGCGCGATGGACTTCGCGATGCTCGTCTTGCCGACGCCCGGAGGCCCGACGAAGAGGAGGATCGGACCCTTGGCCATCGCCCGGGCCTTCGCCTCGCGCTTGTCGGTGATCTGACGGTCGTCATTCTCACTGGAGCCGAGCGTGGGGTTCGCGTCGTCTATGTCGGGCTTGAGCTTGAGTACCGGGAACTCGCCGCTCTTCTCCACCTCGTTGGCCAGCTCCTCGGCCTTGAGCTGACGCACGGCCAGGAACTCGAGGATCCGGTCTTTCACGTCGGGGAGGCCGTAGTGGTCTTCGTCGAGCACCTCGGCGGCGTGCTTGAGCTCGAGGTTGTCGTCCGAGCGCGTGTTCCAGGGGAGCTCGGCGATCCATTCGAGATAGGTGCGGATCACCTGCGCTTCCATGGACTCGCGACCGGTTCGCTCGAGACGCCCCAGCTCGCGCTCGACTTCCTGACGCGCGGTCTTGGGGAGCTCGAGCTTGGAGAGCTTTTCGCGCAGCTCTTCCATCTCCCGGCTCTGGTCGTCGTCGCCGAGCTCCTTCTGGATGGCGCGCATCTGCTCGCGGAGATACATCTCGCGCTGGCGCTGGCCGAGCTCCTCCTGCACCTGCGATTTGATGTCCTCCTGCGCCTCCAGCAGCCCGATCTGGCGCTGGACGTGCACGAGCACCCTGCGGAGCCGCTCCTCGACGCTGTGCGTCTCGAGCAGCCCCTGCTTCTCGGGGACGCTGAGCTCGATGTAGCCCGCGACGAGGTCGGCGAAGCGTCCGGGATCGGTCACGGAGTCGAGCACCTGGTGCACCACCTCTTCCGGGAGCCCGCGCTTCTCGCCAAGCTCCGCGGCGCGCTCGCGCGTCTCGCGGTGCAGCGCCTCGAAAGCGGGATCGTGCTCGTCCACGGCGCTCATCTCCTCGGAGGGGACGACCGTGGCGCTGAGGTAGTTGTCGGTCATCGTGTACTGCAACGCCGCGGCGCGCTGCTCTCCCTGCAGGAGCAGCTGTACGCCACCGAGCCCGCGCTGTACCTGCCCGATGCGGGCGATGACGCCCATCGAGTAGAGGATGTCGGGCGTGGGCTCGTCCGCGTTGTCACGCTGGGCGACGGCGAAGACCAGCCTATCGGCCTTGAGCGCGGCTTCGATCGCTCTCAGGGTGCCGGGCCGGCCCGCGGCGATGGGCGCCGTGAGTCCGGGGAAGATCACGGTTCCGCGGAGCGGTAGTACGGGCAAGGTCAGACGTTGTGCCATGATTCAGAACTCTATGTTGAGTGTCGAGCCGCGGAACGAGGCGTCGGAGGTAAATGGACTCCGCACGCTCCATTCCGGCTCGCCGTGATCGACCGGCAGAAATGATACCCCCGGCCGATCAATCGGGTATACTTCGATCGTATCAATCAAGAGCCGACGAGACCGGGCCGTTCCGCGAGTCGCTCGAGGACATTACTTACGCCAGCGCGGCAGGAATTGCAACTTCTGCCCGTCGGATTGACGTAGTGGAACTGCCAGCACGGCCGGGTCGTCTTTTCAGGCGCTCCGGCGAGTTGTAGACTAAGCATCTTGTATTCCCGCCAGGATTACGACGTGCCCGATCCCACCGCCTTGTCGTCTGATTCCGAGTTCCGTGCTCTTGCCGAGCGCGCGCTCACGACACACTACGAGCTCGATCGGGAGCTCGGGCGTGGCGGCATGGGGATCGTCTACCGCGCCACCGACCGCCGGCTCAAGCGAGTGGTGGCGATCAAGCTCCTCCCTCCGGAGCTCGGCTTTCGCGGCGACATACGCTCGCGCTTTCTGCGTGAGGCGCAGACCGCGGCGCAGCTGAGCCACCCGAACATCGTGCCCATCTATTCGGTGGATGAGCGCGAGGGGCTGGTGTACTTCGTCATGGCGTGCGTGGACGGCCCAACGCTCGCTCTTCGCGAGCACGACGAGGGGCAGCTTCCGGTGGAGATGACGCGCCGCCTCTTACACGAGGTGGCCGACGCGCTCGCCTACGCTCACGCGCGCGGCGTGGTGCACCGCGACATCAAGCCCGACAACATCCTCATCGATCGCGAGAGCGGCAGGGCGATGGTGACGGACTTCGGCATTGCCCGGGCGGTGCAGGGCGGTGCCGATTCGCGGCTCACCGCCACCGGCGTTGCGATCGGCACGCCGGCGTACATGTCACCCGAGCAGGCGGCGGGCGATCGGGAGATCGACGGGAGGAGCGACCTGTATTCGCTCGGCATCGTGGGCTATCAGATGCTCGCCGGGCGGCTCCCCTTCGAGGCGATGAGCACGCCCTCGATGCTCATGAAGCACATCATGGAGCAGCCTCCACTCGTCACCGATTTCCGCCCCGACGTTCCGCCGGATCTCGCGGTGGCGGTGATGAAGCTTCTCGAGAAGGAGCCGGAGAATCGCTTCGCGAGCGCGTCGGAACTTTCTGGTGTGCTCTCCGGCGACCCGGCGGCGCGCGCGGCGCTCCTTGCCTCACCTCCGCGCGAGCGCACGCGAGAGGATCGCGCGCCGCGCGATCGATGGGCACAGTCGGCGCCCACATCGCAGTACCCGCTTGCGGGGCGCACGGCCGACGGCGCGAGGACCGGGCCCCTGGAGGAATCGAGCGATGAGTACTACGCACCCACTGCCGAAGAGATAGCTCGCTGGTCGGCCCCCGAGGTGCAGCAGTTCCGCTCCTCGTTCGCGCGCTTTGCCTTCGTGAATGCGGTCATCGTCATCGCCGCGATCTTCACGAGCAGCGACTTCATCAGCATCACGGTGATCTGGGGCATCTTCATGGCGCTGAAGTACTCCAAGCTCTGGTCGGCCGGCTACGACTGGCACGACGTCTTCCGGGAGCCGCGCGAACGCCCTTTCACCGACGTACTCCAGGAAGCGGGGGAGCACATCGAGGACTTCTTCAACAGGTTCGACAAGAAGAAGCGTGGGAAGGTACGCGAGCGTCGTCGCCGGCGTCGGCTGGCGGCGCCGCCGCCACGCCCGGAGCTCGCGCCCGGCAGCTCCACTCCCACACGCCCCGCCGACTACGGCCGCTACTCGGATCAGGTACGCCGGGCCGCGCGTGACCTCGAGGAGATAGCTCGCATCGTGACCGCGCTCCCGCGCTCCGATCAGTCGCTGGTCGAGGGGGTGGTCCCCGCCGCCGAGGGGCTGTTCCGGCGCACCCAGGGCCTGGCCGCCGCGCTGAACACCAGCGAGCCGGCGCCGGGTGCCGCGGACCGGATCGAGGAGGAGATCGCCTCGCTGGAGGCGCAGGCCAACCCGCTCGACGTGCCGCGGAGCGAAGAGCGCGTGCGCCGGCTCGCGCGTCTCAAGCGGGAGCGGCGCGCCGTGGCCGACACGGTGCGGCGACACGATGAGACGGCGGCAAAGCTGGAAAGCTGCCTCCTGGCGCTCCAGAACATGCGGATCGACGTGCTCCGTCTCCGCGCCGAAGGCGTGGCGGGGGTTAGCCAGCATATCACGCTCCTCACCGAGCGAGCTCGCTCGCTCGCCGATGAGGTCGACGCCGTGGTACAGGTTGGCACCGAGGCACGCGGTTCGGCGGAGGGCGGTCGCGTGTGACCGATCCGATGCGCGACCGCGTGGTCGCCGTGATCGGCGATGTGTACGAGCTTGGCTCGGAGCTCGGACGTGGGGGGATGGCGATCGTCTATCGGGCGACCGACCTGCGCCTGCGGCGCGATGTGGCCATCAAGGTCCTCCCTCCCGAGCTGGCCTTCCGCACTGACGTCAGGCGCAGATTTCTCCGCGAGGCGGAAACCGCCGCGCAACTCAATCATCCAAACATCGTCCCCATCTACTCGGTGGACGAGCGCGGCGGAATCGTCTACTTCGTGATGGCTCTCGTGGATGGCGAGAACCTCTCCGCCCGCCTCGCGCGCGGCCGAGCGGGTTTGGGCGAGACGAGACGCATCCTGAGCGATGTGGCTGAGGCGCTCGCGTACGCGCACTCGCGCGGCGTGATCCATCGCGACATCAAGCCGGACAACATCATCATCAGGCGCGAGGACGAGCGCGCGCTCGTCACCGACTTCGGTATCGCGAGAGCGGCGGAGGCAGATTCGCATCTCACCGCGACGGGCGTGGCGGTGGGCACGCCGGCTTACATGTCGCCGGAACAGGCGCTCGGCGAGCGCGAGGTAGACGGAAGGAGCGACATCTATTCGCTCGGCGTCGTGGCCTACCAGATGCTCGCCGGTGCCCTTCCGTTCACGGCCGTGAACACGCCGGCGATGATGATGAAGCACGTGAGCGAGATGCCGCGTCCGCTGATGCAGTCGAGGCCCGATCTCCCGCCCGCTCTCGCCGCCGCGGTGGAGCGCGCACTCGCTAAGCGGCCGGAGGATCGCTGGCAGGACGCTGCCGCGTTCCGTGCGGCGCTGAACAGCGACGAAGCGGCGGCCTGGCTCCTGCAGCCTACGGCGATGCCATCTGCCTGGTCCCCGGGTAGCGCGCGGGGCACGTCATCGCGCGCGGGCGCGCCTCCTCCGGCGAGCGAGCGGGCGCACGCAGGCGGAGTCGCGGTGCCACCGCCGGAGAATCAGTCGCGGCAACCCTCGCCGGCTCGTCCGGAATCGGTCCCCGCTCCGCAGCATCACGCACCTCCGGCGCAGCTCCCGTATCTGCAATCGCTCCGGCGGGGAGGACGGCGCAGCCGTCGCGAGCGCAAGCAAGACAGCATGGAGAGCTTCGCGGCGCGGCCGCTCGAGCAGCGCATCATCATGTTCCGACGCAATCTCGCCGGCACAGGTGCAACGGTGGCGACGCTGGCGGGGATCAACCTTCTCACCTCGCCGCACTTCCCCTGGTTTCTCTTCGCCGCGATGGGGATGGGAGCCAACATCGCTCGTCAGTGGAGCAGCCTCTGGGCGGACGGAGTGACGTGGAAGCGGATCTTCCAGCGCGACGCGGCGCCTCAGCCGGCGTCGCCGTCGCTGCCGGCGCCACAGGGTTCCGCAAGGGTGGTCGCGCCGTCAGCGACGGCGGCCGAGCAGGGCGCCGCAAAGCTCGCCTCGCCCGAGGTGCTCGCCGGTCCGCACGGCACGGCGGTGCGGCGCGTGGCGGCCGACCGCGAGACGATATTCTCGATAATGCGCTCGCTCTCGAAGACCGACCGCGAGCTGATCCCCGATGTGGTGCCCACGGTGGACGCGCTGGCCGCTCGCGGCTCCTCGATCGCGTTCATGCTGCACCACCTGGACACCGATCTGGCTCCAGACGCCATGCAGCATCTGGAGGCGCGGATCGCCCAGGTTCGCGCCGAGCCCGAGGACTCGGCCGACCACTCTCGCCGCCTTTCCCTCCTCGAGCGCCAGCACACATCGCTCGCCGAGCTCACCTCACGCCGCGCGCGCCTCTACGGTCAGCTCGAGAGCGTCGGGATGGCGATGCAGAATCTTAAGCTCGACCTCCTGAAGCTCAGCTCCTCCGGCGTCCAGGCCGCCCTGGCCGAAGTCACCAGCGCCACCGTGGAGGCCCGCGCCCTCTCGCGCGATATAGATCATGTCCTGGCCGCGGCGGATGAGGTGCGGAGGATGTAGGAGAGGGAGAAGGAAACAGGGGACGGGAGACAGGAAACAGGTAACTGCCTCGGGGTAGAGGGCTCTGTGTTCACGAGCCGGTACCTGTTTCCTGTCTCCTGTCCCCTGTTTCCTTTTCCCTTCCGGTTCCTGCTCTCTGCTTTCTTCCACTACAACCGCGGTACCCAGATCGCCCGGTAGAAGATCGACGAATTCCCGCCATCCATCTTCGAGCCCTGGGCGAGGACGGTGCCGTTCGGACCGACGAGGGCGATGATGGCGGCGGTGCTGTAGCCTACGAGGGTGTTGCCGTTCGGGAGACGCTGCGCGGAGCCCATGTAGGTGGTGTAGGTCTTGTCCGCGCTCAGGTAGTTCCACACCATCGTGGCGGTCATGTTGTCGGTGTCGAGAGCGTACTCCACGGGGCGCGTGACGTTAGGGTCGTGGCCGGTGCCGTTGTCGTAGAGGAGTATGTGGTTGTCCGGGAGCATGCGCGCGAAGTGCTGACCGCTGAAGCCATTCAGCGGGTCGCCCTCGATGGTGAAGTCGCTCTTCGTGCCGCCGAGCTGCCAGATCACATCGCCGGTATTGGAGTCGTGCTTCGTGATCGCGCCCAGGCTGCGCCAGCTCACTATGAGATTCCCGTCGCTGTCGAAGTCCAGCGAGTTGGGGTGGTCCATGTCGAGCTTGTCGGTGAGCGGTGGCGATGTGAAGTCGGCGGGCGTCCAGCGGTCCATCGCATCGAAGAGCAGGTCGGCGTCGCCGCCGGGTGAGAGCCGGAAGATCTGATGCACCGACACCATGTCGTGGGCAGTGCCACCGTGCCCCGTCATGTCCAGCTCGTGCTGGTCGTAGCCGAAGAGGTAAGCCGCGACCACGGTGGTGTCCTGCATCAGGAACCGGATCTCGTGGGGGTCCGTGTAATAGGCGCCCGGGATCTTCCACGTGTGAGTGATGTCCCCCGCGGTGGTGAACTCGGCGTACTCGCCGTCGACCGGCTCCTTGCCAGTAGATGTGCCCAGGTAGATCGTGTAGTGGCCGTTGGGCTGCTGCTGGAAGTCGAGGATCTGGTGATAGTCCGGGAAGTGGCGGTACCAGACCAACTTCCCGGTGCTGTCGAACGCCAGCGCGTAGAGGGTGCTGTCACTCGCTTCGGCTTCCGTGAGGATGTAGCCGCTCGGGAACGTGCCCGTGGACATGTCGATCCTGATGCTCTTCAGCGCTTCGGGAAGCGCATCGGTGGAGTAGCTCGCCTTCTCCGAGATGCCGGAGTCCACGCCTGCTCGCGCCTCGATGTAGATCTCGTAGTCCGTGGACGGATCGAGGCCGGTCACCACCACGCGACCATCGCCATCGGCGACGGGGAAGAACGGAGTCGCGCGAGCATCGCTGCCGGGGACAGCGAACCAGGCGCGCGCGGAGTCGGCATCCTGCGCGGTGAACGTCGCGACGGCCAGCGGACCCGCTTCGGTTCCCGGTTTCAATTGGAGATCCGTGACTGCGATCGTGGCGGCCGGACCGGTGGGATTCTTGTCGTCGGAGCAGGCCGCGGCCACCCACAGAGTCAGCACGGTCGCGAGCACGGCGCGCGCAGCGGTGCGCCGTGCTGGGTTGACATCGATCTCTGTCTTCATGCCCAACACCCCGAGAGTTGTCTGTTCCCGAAAAGCGTGGGGAAGACCTGGGCCACTGGGGGAGAGTGGCGTCAATAGGTGTGGGGAGAGAGGGGAAAGGAAACAGGGAACAGGAAACAGGATACAAGTAAGAGCTCCTGGCGGCGGAGCCCTCTACGCCGAGGCAGTTACCTGTTTCCTGTTCCCTGTTCCCTGTTCCCTGTTCCCTTGCCGTTCCTGCTTTCTGCTTCCTGCTTTCCCCCTTCTCAGCGATTACCCAGCGCCGGTATCCATACCGCTCGGTAGAAGATCGAGCCGTTGCCACCGACCATCTTCGTGCCGTCCGCGACGACGTTACCGTTGGCATCGAATTCGGTGAGGACGGATACGTTGCCGAATCCGACGAGCGTGTGGCCGTTGGGCAGACGCTGAGCGGATCCCAGGAAGGTGGTGAATGTCGCAGTCGGGCGCTTGAAGTCCCTCACGAACGTCGCCGTCTTGCTGGCCGCGTCGATCGTGTATTCCACGGCGCGCGACTGGGTCGGGTCGTGATTGGTCCCGTTATCGTACACCATGAGCTGGTTGTCGGGGAGCGCGCGCGCGAAGTGCTGGCCGCTGAAGCCATTCAGCGGATCGCCTTCGATGGTGACGTCGGATTTTGTGCCACCCAGCTGCCAGATCACCTCTCCGGTATTGACGTCGTGCTTGGTGATCGCGCCCAGATTGCGCCAGCTCACGATGATGTTTCCGTCGCTGTCGAAGTCCAGCGAGTTGGCGTGGCCCAGGTCGCCCAGTCCGGTGAGCGGCTTGGAAACCCAGTCATCGAGTGTCCAGCGATCGATCGCGTCGAAGAGCACCGTCGCCTCCCCGCCGGGCGAGAGCCGGATGATCTTGTGCACGGCAACCAGAGAGTCCGCACTCCCGCCGTGCCCCGTCATGTCCATGGATTGCTGGTCGTAGCCGAAGAGATACGCGTCCACCACCGTCGTGTCCTGCATCGCGAAGCGGATATCGTGGCCGTCCACGAAGTACTGGTCGGGGAGCTTCCACTCGTGTGTGATGTCGCCCGCCACCGTGAACTCGGCGTACTCGCCTTGTACCGGTTGCCATCCCGTGGAGCCGCCGAGATAGATCGTGAAGTGACCGTTGGGTTGCTGCTGCAGATCCAGGATCTGCCTGAAGTCGGGGAAGTGGCGGTACCAGGCCAGCTCGCCCGCGCTGTCGAACGCCACCGCGTAGAGCGTGCTGTCGCCCGCCACGATCTCGGTGAGGATGTAGCCGCTCGTGTAGGTCCCCGTGGACATCTGGAACGAGACATTCTCCAGCGCCGACGGCAGCTCCTGGGTCGTGAAGCTCGACGACTGAGATGCACCCGAATCGGCGCCAGCGCGGGCTTCCACATGCATGTCGTACTGCGTTCCTGGCTCCAGCCCCGGAACCACTATCTGCGCCGCGCCGTCGGCGACGGCGACGAACGGCGTAGCCTGCGGCTCGCCGCCTGCGGCCGTGTACCACACGCGCGCCGAATCCGCGTCCTGCGCCGTGAACGTCGCGACAGCGAGCGGACCAGCCTCGGTTCCTGGTTTCAGTTGAAGATCGGAAACGGCTATCGAGCCACCTGGCCCGACTGGATTGTCGTCATCGGAACACGCCGTGACCACTCCGATGATCAGCGCGGTCGCGAATGACGCGTGCGCAATCGTGCGCCACGCTGGCCTTACAGAGCATCGTGCCAGCATACCTCACACCCCTTGGCTGCCTGATGCGCTGGGGCGTGGGAAATCTCAGGCCAATCGACGCCAGGGACGTCAAAGTCGCGAGGGCGACGGAGCGGACGCGTCCAGCGACAGAATCAGCTCTCACATCGCGCATGAGTTGGCCGATTGGCCGCACGGCTAACGCCGTCATCCCCGCGAAAGCGGGGATCCATGTTCTGTCTGCCTGACATGGATCCCCGCTTTCGCGGGGATGACGCTCGGCGTTTTCGCGGGGATGACGGTTTGTGTACGAGGCCAAACCTGACCCCGCCACTCAGTCGCTCAGTCTTTTACTTCTTCTCGCCCTTCGTATTTCCGTTCGTGTTGGCCTCTGCCACGGCGCTGGCGGGCGTGGCGACGTCGGCAGGGACTGCTGCCTTCGGCGCGGCATCGTCTGGAGTCATCTCGCCGAGGTAGTTCGGCAGCTCCACACCAGCGATGTCGCGCAGCACGTGCATCATCGGTGGGAGCGTCCTGGCCATGTTCTGAAGGAATCCAGCCGCGCCGCCAACTCCGTTGCCGACGCCGTTCCCCACTCCATTGCCGCCCTCCCAGACCACGACCTTGTCGAACTTGATGTTCGATATCGCCTTGGCTGCGGTCTCGGCGAGCGTGTCGATCTTGTCCACCAGGAGCAGCTGGAACGCTTCCTTCGAGCCGCCCGCCCGATCCACGAGCATTCCGAGCGCCTCGGCGCGCTTCGCCATGATCTGGTATTCACCGTCGGCCTGCGCCTGCAGTCGCAGGCGAACCGACTGTGCTTCGGCCTCGGCAGCGAGCTTCACCTGCTCGGCCTGCGCTTCGGCCTCTACGATCCTGCGCGCCTTCTCCGCCTTCGCCGGCGCCTCGAGCGCGGCGCGCTGCTCCGCCTCCACGCGCTCGGCCTGCGCGATCGCCGCGCGCGCCTGCGCACGGTTCTGCGCTTCCTGTACGGCGGCCTCCGCCTCGCGGCGCCGCGTCTCCGCGATCTGGAAGGCCTCGGCCTGCTTCACCTTGAGGTGCGAGTCGGTGGCTGCGATCTGCTCCTGCGCTTCCGCTTCACCAGCGATGGCGCGAGCATCCGCCTGCGCCACGGCGATGCGCTTCTCCTGCTCGGCATTTTTCACGGCTGCCTCGCGCTCGAAGGCGGCGGTCTGTTCGCCCACCTGCTGCATCTTCTCGAGCTCGGCGATCTTGACCGCCTTCTCTCTGGCGGCGTCGGCGAGACCGATCTCGCGATCCTTCTCGGCGTTGGCCACCTGCACCATCTTCTCGCGATTCGCTTCGGCTACCCGGATCTCGCCGAGCTTCTCCTGATCGGCCACGTCGCCGCGCGCCTGCTGCACGGCTTGCGAAGCGGCCTTCTTGCCGATCGCCTCGATGTAGCCGCTAGAGTCCATGAGATCGGTGATGTTCACGTTTATGAGAACGAGACCGATCTTCTTGAGCTCCGGCGAGAGGTGCGTCTGGATGCGCGTGAGCAGCGCGTCGCGGTCGCGGTTGATCTCCTCGATGCGCATCGAGGCGATGATCTGACGGAGCTGACCGAAGATGATGTCCTGCGCCTGGCGCTTCACCAGAGCGGCGTCGTTGGCGATGGAGAGAAGTCGCGCGGCGGCGTTCTGCTGTGTCTCCGAGTCCGTGCCGATGGCGACGGTGAAGACGCTCGGCACCGCGACGCGGATGTTCTCGGCCGAGAGCGCATCCTTGAGCGGGATGTCGATCTGCAGCGGGGTGAGATCGAGGTAGGCGTACTCCTGGATCACCGGCCAGATGAACGCGCCGCCGCCCGAGATCACGCGCGCCGCGTTCTCGCCCGCAACCTTGCCGGAGATCACGAGAACCTTGTTGGCCGGGCAGCGCCGGTAGCGGGAGACGAAGAGGAGTAGCAACCCGACGACGAGCGCCAGGAGAAGGAGACCGCCGCCGGTCGCGAAACCGCCGATGCTATCCAGCGGAGAGCCGGATTGGAGCAGGGCGTAGGGAAGTGGCGTATGCATGCTCAGAGAACCTCGTCGAGGGTGGGTGTGGCAACGACTTCCACGATATCGGGCTCTCGGACGTCGACGACGGTGACCTTCGTGCCGGTGGAGAGCGCTTCGCCGCGGGTGACAGCGTCGTATTCGACGGTGCGGCCGTTGAGGGTGAGGGTCACTTTCCCGGGGCCGGAGTCGGAACCCGGGATGGGGATGTAAACCGTGCCGCCCTCGCCGATGGCGTCGCTCACACGGATGGAGTGATCGCTCTCGAGGCGAAGGATCCAGCGCATACTGAATGCGACGAGGAGCATCGCGAGGAACCCGGGGACGACCGCCGCCGGGAGCACGAGGATGAGCGGCCAACCCGCGCTCGTAGCGGCCAGCCCCGACAGCCCGAAGAAGGCGAGGCCGGCAGAGAGCGCGCGGACGCTGAAGAGGTTCAGCCCGTTCCCGGCTCCCCCATCGTGCGTGCCGCCGTGCCCGAGGTCATGCGCCGCATCCAGGTGATCGAGCCCGTGCGCGCCATCGACACCGAACAGGCCGAGCAGCAGCTGCAGGATCAAGACCCCGCCGCCGAGCACGGTGCAGACGACGAAGAAGCTTGTCATTGGGCTAAGATGCAACAGACTTCCGGATTAGGCGAGAGAGCGCTTCCTCCAGCTGCCCCCTACTCGGCCTTCCCGGCTGCCCACTGATTGTTCCCGGGATTCACGTCCGGGAGACGTTCACCGGGATCTACGGTCACGGAATCGAGGCGCGATGTCGAGTGATACGACAGAACGAACGTGCCACCCTGTTCCCAGATCTCGACCGGGAGCTTCACGGTGCTCGTGTGGCCGTTGGACTCTTTCACCCGCACCGTCGTAGGCATCGCCATGCGATCGAGATTCACGAGCGTGATGAGCGATCCCTTCGATGGGTCGTCATCCACGTACGCCACCTTCGCCACTCCCTGATCCAGCGTCCACTTCTCCGCGAACCAACCCTTCCAGAACCAGCCGAGGTCCTCGCCCGTGGCATCGTTCATCGTGCGGAAGAAATCCTGCGGCGTGGGGTGCTTGTAGGCCCAGCGGTGCACGTACTCGCGGAAGGCGCTGTCGAAGCGCTCGGGGCCGAGTACCTGTTCGCGGAGCAGTACGAGTCCGAGCGATGCCTTGTAGTACTCGAGCGGGTGCAGGTATTCGGCGGGGATCGCGTCGGCGCGGGTGAGGATCGGCTGCGAGGCGGGGCTCAGGAGGTATGGGACGATCTCGCGCGCGGGATTCCCGCCCTTCGGTGCGTACTCGCCGTCGCGCTTGGGAGCGAACTCGCCGTGGTTGAAGTCATCGGTGGAGTAGATGTCGACGAAAGTGTTGAAGCCCTCATCCATGAAAGCGTAGCGGCGCTCGTTGCTTCCCACGATCATGGGGAACCAGTTGTGACCCACCTCGTGGTTCGTGACCGACCAGAGACTCTTTCCCTTCGCGCGCCAGCTGCAGAAGTCGATGCCTGGATACTCCATCCCGCCCACCGGGCCGCCTACGTTCACCGCCACGTCGTACGGGTACTCGAAGAGCTTGCGCGAGAAGTACTCGATGGTGGCCTTCGTGTACTCGGTGGAGCGCGTGTAGGCGTCGGGCCCTGCACTCTCCACCGGGTAGGCCGACATCGCCAGCACCGTGCGGCCGCTCGGCGTGTGCGCCGCGGCGGCATCCCACACGAAAGCCTTCGACGCGGCCCACGCCACATCGCGGCTGTTCTTCATGGTGAAGTGCCAGGTGAGCCGCGCCTTCCCGGCGGGTCGCGTGGACGGATCGGTCACCTCATCGGGCGAGCGAACGTAGATCGTGCTGTCGCTCTTCCTCGCCGCGGCGAGGCGCTGCCGCTCAGTGGACGTCAACACCTCACCCGGATTCTGCAGCACGCCCGAGCCCACGACGATGAACGACGCGGGTACCTCCACCGTGTAGTCGTAGTCGCCGTAGTCCAGGTAGAACTCGCCGTTCCCCATGAAGGGGAGCGTGTTCCACCCGCGCACATCGTCGTACACGGCCATGCGCGGGTACCACTGCGCGATGTCGTAGACGGTTCCGTTCCGGCTGTCCATGCGGCCCGCGCGTCCGTTGTCGGTGCCCACCTCGAACGAGTACTCCATCGTCACCAGCACGCTGTCACCGCGGGGAGCGAGCGGGCGAGGGAGCTCGATGCGCATGCGCGTGTCACTCACCGAATACTTCGCGCGTGTCGACTTTCCATGTTGCGTGGTGCTCGCGCTCGCGATGCTGAATCCATCGGTGTGGGGCTCCGCCTGGTCCGGCGGCGCCGCGAGAGCGCTACGCGAATCGGCGCGGTGGCGGTTCTGGTCGAGCTGCAGCCAGAGGTAGTGAAGAGTGTCCGGGCTGTTGTTGACGTAGGCGATCGTCACCTCCCCCGTGAGCTCGTGCTTCGCGTCGTCGAGCCGCGCGGCTATCCGGTAGCTCGCGCGGTTCTGCCAGTAGCGCGCGCCCGGTGCGCCATCCGCCGAGCGCGTGACGGTGCCCGGTTCCACAGGATAGCTCTGGTCGAAGAGGGCATGCGCGTCGTAGCGCGACGAGTCCGCGGCGGTAGCACCCAGGGCGTGCGAGGCCCGCGCGCCACCGGCGGCCAGCGTGGCGGCAAAGAGAGCCACACTGGCCGCGAGAGTCACACGATCGATTGTCATCGAGCTCCTTGCTGTGAAGTCCCTACCGATCGCGCGTCAGCCACTGCTCCATTATGGTGCTGATGGCGTCGGGCGACTCTTCGGGCGTGAAATGGCGGACGTCGGGGATGACGTCCAGGGTGGAATGAGGGATCGCCTCGTGGAGCTGGCGAGCCACGTGGGAGGCGAGAAAAGGATCGTGCGCGCCGGTGATCACGGCCGTGGGCGCCATGATCTCGCCGAGCCTCGGGCCCAGCGCCACCGTCTCCTCCGGGTCGAGCGCCTCCAGGTGCTCCACCAGAACATCACGCCCCTCCGGCGAGCAGAAGGGGCGAATGTAGATGTCTATCGAGCGAGCTCCGCGCACTTCCTGAGCGTAGCCGCGCTCCATCTCCGACCGGAGCGCGGAGAGAATCCACGTGGTGGGAAGATGCCGTGTGAGCGGAAGCGTGGCCTTGGCCATCTTGATCTGGCGCGTGGGCCACTCGTCGAAGGCCACCGAGTCTATGAGGCAGAGCCGCTCCACCCGCGTCGGGTGGCGCACGGCGAGATACTGCGCGATGCCGCCGCCCAGATCGTGTCCCACTATGGCGGCGTACTGGATCCGCAGTGCGTCGAGGAGCGCGATGACACGCTCGGCGTGTCCCCTGATGCTGAGGTCGCGCTCCGTGGGCCGGTCGCTGCGACCGTAGCCGAGGAGATCGAGGACGACCACGCGGCGCCCTGTGGGGAGGAGCGGGACCACATCGCGCCAGAGGTGCGACGATGTGGGGAATCCGTGGATGAGCACGATCGGCTCGCCCGCACCGCGAGAACCCGCGGCATAATAGTACAGCCGCGTTCCGCCTACATCGACGAACTCACCGCGCATGGAATTGGACGTGCGTTGGCCATGCGGTCGTGCGGCCGCGATCAGACATGAGCGAGTTCTGGTGCCGAATCGCGCGCCTCTCCTTCCGCGTGCCACTCCACTATCCTGCCCGCGATCGCGGACGCGGCCACCGTGTACGGCGAGGCGAGGTAGAGCTGACCGGGCCCCGAGCGGCCCGGGAAGTTTCGGTTGATCGCAGAGATGGTCACGTCGTCCTTCGTTCGTGAGACTCCGGGGCCGGCGTTGATGCACGCACCGCACGACGGCTCGATGAATGTCGCCCCCACATCGGTGAAGACGCGGTCGTAGCCGCGCTCCTGACAGTACTCGAATACCTCGCGCGAGCCACACTGGATGAAGCAGCGCACGCCGTCGGCCACCTTCTCTCCGCGCTCCAGCGCCTCGCTGAAGACGCGGGCGTACATGTCCATGTCTTCCTTCTTCCCCGCGGTGCAGGAGCCGGCGTACGCGATGTCGATCGCCACCGCGCCCGGGAGCTCATCCACGTACATCCCGTTCCCCGGGTCGCCGGGAAGCGCGATCATGGGGCGCAGCAACGACGCGTCGATATCGATCACCTTCACGTACTCGGCGTCCTCGTCGGAGTAGAGACCGGCGCAGAGCTCGCGAGCTTCGCTTTCCGACATCCCGCGCTGCTCCATGAGATACTTCACCGTCTTCTCATCGGGCGCGATGATTCCGGTGAAGGCGCCCACCTCGGCCGCCATGTTGGTCATCGTCGCGCGCTCGTCCACGGAGAGCGCCGACACCGCCTCGCCGGCGTATTCTATTATCTGGCCGATCGCCTCGCCGCTCTTGATGTAGGGGTGGCGGAGGATCTCGAGCATGAAGTCCTTGGCGGTGATGTTCGAGGGCTTCTCGCCGTGCACCACCACCCTGAACGACTTCGGGACTTCCACTCGCACGTCCTTCGTGATCCACGAGTTGAAGATCGCCGTGGTGCCCACGCCGAAGGCTACGCACCCCACCGCGCCGGCGTGTGGCGTGTGCGAGTCGCTACCGATGATGATCTGACCGGGGAGCGCGTGTGCTTCGAGGATCTTGGAGTGGCAGATCGCCTCGGAGCCGGCAGCGGTGAGCGCGCCGTGCAGGTTGAGGCGCTTGTCGAGCTGGCCGTATAGCCGAATCCCCTTCGCCGCGGCGAAGGTGCGCTGCTTGGCCTCGAGCTGGTTGGCCACGTCGAGCAGACCCATCTCGCGGTGCTCGGGGCGCATCACCTGGTCCAGGAAGGTGAGGTGGTCGCGGAAGAAAAAGACCGACGACGGGTCGTTCACCGGTTCGTCGGGGCCGACGAGCTGCTCGAAGAAGATCGCAGACATCGGCGTCACGTACTCGTGGCTGAAGCGGATATCGGTGATCACGAAGCCCTGATCGCCCGGCTTCACCGCGGGGACGCCTACTGCGCCGGAGGCCGCATCCATCACCCAGTGCCGCGCGAAGATCTTCTCGGCGATGGTCATGGGGCGGGGCGGAGTGTCCACCGTGGGCACCTCGACCTTTCCCTGCAGCCGCGCGACGTTGTAGTTGAACAGACCGCCGTACTCTATGATCCCGCGCGAGATGCCGCCTTCGTTGGCAGTGAACTCGGAGAGCGGAATCTCCTCGCCGCGCCGCACCCGGTCGATGAGACCGAAGTCGGTGGAGGTGAAGAGTCCGAGGTTCTGGCAGTTCTCGCGGTAGATCCGCTCGATGTTCTCTGCAATCACGAGCCGGATCCCCGCCATCATCTCGGCGTAGGGCGACTGCTCGCGCGAAGACCCCTTTCCGCGTCGCTTTCCCGACACGCTCGCCACGAAGTTCCCGTTCCGTACGGCGCCTCGGACGATGGGGAACTCCTCGCCGCACTTGAGACCGAGATACGGGAAGTCGCCCAGCGTCTCGTCGAAGTAGTAGCAGATGTAGGCCGGCGTGATCTCGTCGGTGGAGATGTTGTCGCGCAGGGCGGGGTGCGCGGCGGAGCCAACGGGCGCCTCCGGATCGAAGGGGATGTCTTCCCCACCGAGCTGTCGGCGCACGATTTCCGGGTCTTCGGCTAGGAAGAGCACGCGTCCATCGAAGCGGACGCGGTCCGGAACCTTCTGGACAGGTCGAGACAGCAGACTCTGGATCATGTTCACGCCGTAAAGTGCTCTGGGGCAAGATGATCGTCGGCCAACACCTTCACAAGCACCGAGCTGGGGCGCTGGGCGCGACACCGGCTGCGTCGTGTGCGGCGGACTTCTGGCGAGCCGTTCAACAATGTAGTATCGTTAGGCCGCAATCCCGGCGAACGTAGCACCACGCCATCTGCGTTGTTGGCAACGACTTACTACGAATCTAGCGAGGGTGCCGTGACCGTTCCGATCACGCCGGACTTCTACATTCCCGCCCCCGCACCGAGCGCCCAGGATTCGATTCGCTTCCCGCTCTCGTGGCTTCTCGAGCACGCGTCTGCTCCGATCAAGTTCCGCGCCGCCACGGAGGTAGCGAGGATCCCCACGGAAGGAGCGGATGCGCTGGCGTCGCTTCCGTACACTTACGAGCCAGCATTGCTGCTCGCACTGCTTCAGCACACGGACGGGACCTGGCCTGGCGGGATGCTAGCCGTCCCTTCGTCGGCAGAGAGCTTCCAGGATGTGGGGACGATAAGCGCGGTGCAGCGGCTCCTGGAATACGGCTGGGAGCGCGATTCACCGCCGCTCCTCCAGGCCAGGCGGGTACTCTTCCGCCTGCTGGCCGAGGACGATGACCCATCCTACCTCTTCGAGCTCTCGCCGCGCGGTCGGGCCGACCCTGACCTGGTGCGGCACGGGCGGGCGATCCTCCGGGAGGCCGCGGCGGCAGCTCTGGCGCAGGCAGGCTACGGCCACGATCCGCGGCTGCGCGGCGCCGCGCGGCGCATCATGGAGCGGGTGGACGCCTTCCTCCGCTCGCCGAATGCCGAGAAGCCGTTCGTGCGCTCGGGGAATCAGCACGTGCTCGCGCAGGGGGCAGCGCCGCCGTCGATCTACCTGCTCGAGATGCTGGCGTACATGCCGCACTTCCGTAACGAGCACTACGACTTCATGGAGCGGCTCTACACCGCTATCTCCCAGCCAATTCCGCGGCAGACTGCTGCCAGCCTCGTGGGCGAGCGGATAGTGGCCGAACCGCATCTCGTGCTGGGCGACCAGCTCCCGCACCGGAACGCCCTGGACGCCGACATCCCCGCAGCACTCCAGTGGCTGGAGCTCGTGGCCCGGCTCGGACTGCTGCAGCGGAACGAGAACTGGTCCAAGCTCTTCGAGCGCTTCCTCGGCGACCGCGACGCGGAGGGTGTGTGGAAGCAGCCCGGCACGGGTCGTCGAACGCCGACGTTGAGCGCTTCCACCCCCTACTCCTGGCCGACCTTCCCCCTGAGCCCCGACACATCCACCGAGTCGATTCGCGCCGACGTCACCTTCCGTCTGGGGGTGATCGGGAGGTATGGGGGGTGGGTGGTGGAAGTGGAGTGAGGGCGAAAGACGAGGGTTCAGGAGGCAGGGTTCAGGGTTCAGGAGCTGCAGGAAACAGGAAACAGGAAACAGGAAACAGGAACTGCCCCCACTTAGAGGACTCTACTCGCGGGGGCCGGTGGCTGTTTCCTTATACCTTCAACCCCTGAATCCTGAACCCTGCCTCCTGAACCCTGCAGTTCCCTCATGTCCCCCCTCTTCCTCCCCGAATCCGATATCTATCCCGCCGGGATCGCGGGGGTGAAGGCGAGGTTCGTCTGTCTTCCTTCCGGGATCAGGGTTAGGGTGGTGGAGAGCGGGCCGGAGGAGGGGGAGGCCGTGGTCATGCTTCCGGGTTGGGGGTGCTCGGCGTATGCGTTCAGGAAGAACATCGGAGCGCTGGCGGAGCGCGGTGTGAGGGTGATCGCGGTCGAGTTGAAGGGGCAGGGGGGGAGTGACAAGCCGCTGGGGGCGGGGGAGTACACCGTGGAATCGCTCACGCGGCACACCGTGGAGGTGTTGGACGCGTTGGAGATCGAGGGGGCGAGTCTGGTGGGACTGTCGCTTGGCGGACTCGTTGCAGCCCGTGTGGCGATGGAGGCGCCTGATCGCGTGAAGCGGCTCGCGCTCCTCGATTCGGTGGGGTTCGGGCGGGTGCGACTGGTGGGGTTGGCTCGGTTCTTCCCCGCGGCGATGGGATCGCTGCTGCCAAAGGTAGCGGGGCGGTGGGCGTTCGGGATCGCGCTGCGCGGCGCGTACGGCTCACTCGGCAGGCCAACAGCACGTGATGTCGACGAGTACTTCGCTCCGGCGCGCGATCCGGCGTTCGTACAAACGCTCTGGGCACTGCTGCACGAAGTCGATTGGCGGCTGCTCACCACGGACGAGCTGCGCCGTTTGACGATGCCGCTCCTGGTGATCTTCGGGCGCAAGGACCGGCTGGTTTCGCCGCGAGATGTGGAGCGGCTCGTGCGCGAAGCGCCGCGTGGTCGCGCCGTATTCATCGACGGAGCGGGGCACGCGAGCCCCGAGGAAGCGCCCGACGAGGTGAACGCGGCGCTGGCCGAGTTCATCCGATAGGCGAACATGGGCACGCAGCGACTCGAAGCTTTCAGCGATGGCGTGATCGCCATCATCATCACCATCATGGTGCTGGAGCTCCGCGTGCCTCACGAGGTCGATCTCCATGCCCTGCGGCCACTGCTGCCGGTCTTCCTCAGCTACGTGTTGAGCTTCGTGTATCTGGGGATCTACTGGAGCAATCATCATCACATGCTGCACGTCACGGAGAGAGTCGACGGCGGCATCCTCTGGGCGAACCTGTATCTCCTCTTCTGGCTATCGCTCGTACCCTTCGTAACCGCGTGGATGGGGGAGAATCACTTCGCCTCCGTGCCCATGGCGCTGTATGGCGCCGTGCTGCTGATGGCTGCCATCGCGTACGAGGTGCTGCAGCGGGCGATCGTTGCGAGGCAGGGGGCGGATTCGTTGCTGGCGCGGGCCGTCGGGCGCGATCTCAAGGGGAAGCTCTCGCCACTCGTCTACATCCTCGCGATCGGCGCGTCGTTCATCCGGCCGTGGATCGCTGGCGCGCTGTACGTGTTCGTGGCGCTCGTGTGGCTGGTTCCCGACCGTCGCATCGAGCGCACGCTAGAGCAGCAGACGGCGTTGTCGCCCGGAGCGCGCGATCCCGGAGCGAGCGAATAGAGCGGCGGTCCCATGTCGGAGAGGCAGAGCACCGATGCCGCCGGCAACCGTCCTGCCGCGGGAACTGTCTTTCTTGTAAGGCGGTGGCGGGTACCGGACAAACAGGAGACTGACTGTGGCGCACACGGAGTGGTGGGACGTCCTCTCGCGCGATCTTCGCTATGCCCTCCGCGGCCTGCGTGCGAGACCCGGATTCGCGGCGGCGGTGGTTCTCACGCTCGCGCTCGGGATAGGCGCGAACGCAGCGATCTTCTCGGTGGTGGATCGCCTCCTGTTCCGACCGCCGCCGATGCTCGCGGAGCCGGCGCGCACGCACCGTGTCTACATCTCGTCTACGTATCGCGGTGAAGAGTTCACCAACAGCAGCGTGCAGTACGCGCGCTACGTGGACCTCACGAAGTGGACCAGGTCGTTCTCGCGGACGGCCGAGTTCACGAATCGCAAGCTCGCTGTCGGAGTGGGTGCGGAAGCGCGTGAGATGCAGGTGGGCGCCGTGAGCGCGAGCTTCTTCGGTTTCTTTGACGCTCCGCCAGCGCTCGGCCGCTACTTCAGCGCCCAGGAAGACACGCCGCCGGACGGAACGCCGGTGGCAGTGCTGAGCTACGCGATGTGGCAGACTCGGTACGGCGGCCGCTCCGACGCGCTCGGCTCCACGCTGCAGATCGGACCCACCGTGTACACCGTGATCGGAGTGGCGCCCAGAGGGTTCGTCGGACTCTGGCCCGAGCAGCCGCCGGTCGCCTATGTCCCGATCGCGTCGTACGCGGCGGGGGTCGAGCTCCGTCTGAAGGGCGAGACATGGTGGGACACCTACCACTGGACCTGGGCGAGCATGATCGCCCAGCGCAAGCCGGATGTTAGCATTGCGGCGGCGAATGCCGACCTCACCTCGGCACTGAAGCGCAGCTACGCCGCGGCGGATGAGAAGTATGGGGAAAGCAGGACGAACCGCGACGAGAGGGCGCACGACCACGCCCTGATCGCTTCCATCCTGAGCGAGCGCGGCCCCAACCAGAGCAGCACTGCCAAGGTCGCCGCTCTGGTGGGCGGGATGGCGCTCGTGGTCCTGCTGATCGCCTGCGCCAACGTCGCAAACCTCCTCTTCGCGCGCGCGATGCGACGCAAGCGGGAGATCGCCGTGCGCGTGGCGCTCGGCGTCAGCCGGAAGCGGCTCCTCTCGCAGCTCCTCACCGAGAGTGTGCTGCTCGCGCTGCTCGGTGGAGTCGTGGGGCTGGTCCTCGCTCAGTGGGGCGGAGCGGCGCTCCGTGCGGCGTTCCTTCCGCCCGGCGCGGAGTCGCCGGTGATGACCGACACCCGCACGCTCATCTTTGCGGGCGTCGCGGTCGTGCTGGCCGGGATCGTCACCGGCCTGGCGCCGGCGTTCCAGGCGGGAAAGACGGATCTCACCGTGGACCTCAAGGCCGGCCAGCGCGAGGGAGTCATCCACAGATCGCGCACGCGCGTCGCGCTGCTCCTGCTGCAGGGCGCGCTCTCCGTAGTGCTGCTCGTAGGCGCCGGTCTCTTCGTGCGCAGCCTGAACAACGTGAAGAATCTCCGGCTCGGCTACGAGCCGGACTCGGTGCTCGTGGTGGATCTCTCCATGCGCGGCGTGGCGTTGGACAGCGTGCAGGCGCTGACACTCCGGCGGCGACTGCTCGAGCGGGCGCAGGCGATCCCGGTTGTGGAACACGCTGCCCTCAACGTCACGCTCCCGTTCTGGAGTACATGGAGCATGGGTCTGAACGTCCCCGGCATCGACTCGGTGAGCCGGCTCGGACAGTTCAACCTCAACTCTGTAACACCGGACTACTTCGCCACGATGGGGACGCGAATCGTGCGAGGGCGGGGGATCGAGGCGGGGGATGTGGCCGGAGCGCCGGGTGCGGTGGTGGTGAGCGAATCGATGGCGAAGAAGCTCTGGCCCACGGAGGATGCGATGGGCAAGTGCATCAAGGTTGGTCCGGACACCGCGCCGTGCAACTACGTCGTCGGTATCGCGGAGGACATCAAGAACGAGCAGCTGAGCGACGACCCGGGGCTCTTCTATTATTTGTCGGCCGACCAGTACCACCCGGAGCGTACCGGTCTCCTGCTGCGCATACACGGTGACCCCGCGAGTCACGTCGAGACCGTGAGGCGCGAGCTGCAGAAGCTGATGCCGGGTGCCTCGTACATCACCGTCACCCCCTTTTCGGAGATCGTGGGCCGCAAGATGGAATCGTGGTCGCTCGGCGCGACCATGTTCATGGTATTCGGAACGCTGGCGCTGGTGCTGGCGACGATCGGCCTGTACGGCGTGATCGCGTACAACGTGGTGCAGCGCTCGCACGAGATGGGCGTGCGGATAGCACTCGGCGCGCAGCAGGGCGACGTGGTGTGGCTGGTGGTGCGGCAGGGACTCCTGCTCGCAACGATGGGGATCCTGATCGGAGGGATCGCCACCTTCGCGGCGGCGAGCCGCGTGGAGCCGCTCCTCTTCCAGGAGTCGGCACGCGACCCGCTGGTTTACGTCGGCGTGATGCTCCTCATGCTGGCCGTGGCCGCCGCGGCCAGCTTCATCCCCGCTCGCCGCGCCGCCCGGGTCGACCCGAACGTCGCGCTCAGGGCGGAGTGAGGGGAGGGGAGGGGAGAAAGCAGAAAGCGGAAAGCAGGAACGGCTAGAGGGTTCAGGGTTCAGGGGGCAGGGTTCAGGAAGTGCCTTGGCTTCGAGATCCCGATCGCCGGGCAGTACGTGCACCCTGAACCCTGCCCCCTGAACCCTGGGTTTTCACTGCTTTCTGCTTTCTGCTTCCTCCCCCCTCCCCCCCGCATCCTCCCGGATGCGAACCGCACATCATCACGGATGCGTTCCGCGTACTATCAACGGGGCCGGCGCCAGCCGACCCGGAATGTTCGTGTCCCCCTAACGGGCGTGATCGCAATGCATTGCGCGCCACACTCGCCCACCTCACCAACTCGAACTAGGCGGTGGCATGCCCACTGCCAAGGCGGAGCGACATGACAACTCCAACTTTCTCCCGCCGGAGCTTCCTCGGCACGTCTACGCTCGCGGTCGCGGCTACCGCGTGCGGCGTGACAGGTGGCCAATCGGAGCGGACCGCACCTGCGGAAGGCGATCTACCGAAGCCGATCGCATCGCTCGCATCGATGGCCGACCAGGCAACTCCAATCTCCACCGACGAACGCCGCGCGCGCCTGGATAGGGCGCGTGAGCTCATGCAGCGGAACAAGATCGACGCGGTGGTTCTACCTGGTGGTACATCGCTCCGCTACTTCACGGGGCTGCGGTGGGGGATAAGCGAGCGACTCCTGGCGCTGGTGCTCCCGGCGAAGGGAAAACCCTTCATGGTCACGCCGCACTTCGAGGAGGCGCGCGCAATGGAGCAGTTGAAGGACGGACCGATCGGCACCGGTGCCGACATCCTTACCTGGCAGGAGCACGAAAGCCCGTACGCTCTCGTGGCGAAGGGGCTCAAGGATCGCGGCATCGCCTCAGGCTCGCTGGGAGCTGAAGAGACGCTGCGCTTCATGTTCGCCGATGGGATCGCGCACGCGGCGCCCGCCTTGAAGGTCGTGAGCGCCACGCCAATCACCGCCGGCTGTCGCATGGTGAAGGACCACCACGAGATAGCGCTGATGCGCCTCGCCTGCGCCGCCACGCTCCGCGCTTACAGGGCGGTGTATGAATCGCTCGCTGAAGGGATGACCCAGGGCACCGTGCGCGACCTGATCTCCACGGCGCACAGCCGGCTCGGCTTCGAAGGAGGAGCGAGCGTACAGGTAGGCGAGTACTCGGCGCTTCCCCACGGCTCGCGCACGCCCCAGACGATCCGCGAGGGCACGATCATCATGGTGGACGGCGGGTGCAATGTGGACGGTTACCAGTCCGACATCACTCGCACCTTCGTGCTAGGCAAGCCGGCCGAGAAGATGAAGCAGGTCTTCGACATCGTGCACCGCGCGCAGACGGCGGCGCTGGCCGCGGCCAAACCGGGCGCCGAATGCCAGTCTGTGGACGCGGCGGGGCGGAAGGTGATCGTGGATGCCGGCTACGGGCCCGACTACACGTACTTCTCGCACCGGCTCGGCCATGGGATCGGGATGGATGGCCACGAGTGGCCGTACCTCGTGCGCGGGAACACGCTCGCGATGGAGCGCGGGATGACCTTCAGCGATGAACCCGGGATCTACATCCCTGGCGAGTTCGGCGTCCGTCTCGAAGACGACATGCACATCACGCCGAGCGGCGCGGAGCTCCTGACCCCGCAGAGTCCATCGCTGGAGGAACCGTTCGGTGGCATGAGCAGCTGAGCAGCACGACGTCCACATACTTCATCTACACGAACCACGAAGGGGTGAAACCGTGAAAGCGAGTCGGCTAGTCGCCATCATTCCGGCCGCGGTGCTTGCGGCCTGCATGGCGAACTCCCAGCCAGAGGCCGAACAGGATCTCGCGGAGCGGGCGCGCGCGATCCAGGACAGCGTCATTACGATCGACACCCACGACGACATCCCGGGAAACTTCGCCACCGCGGAAGTCGATCCACTGGACGCGCAGCGTCAGGTCAACCTCACGAAGATGAAGGACGGCGGTCTGGATGTCGCGTTCTTCGCCGTGTTCGTGGGACAGACGCCCCGCACGCCCGAGAACTACGCGAAGGCGAAGGCCTCCGCGATGCAGAAGTTCGAGGCCATCCACCGGATGGCGGATAGCATGTATCCGGGTATGATCGGGCTTGCGTACTCGCCGGCCGATGTGAGGCGCATTCACGATAGCGGAAAGCTGGTGGCCGCAATCGGGATCGAGAACGGCTACGTGGTCGGGAAGGATCTCGGTCTGATCCGGAAGTATTACGACCTGGGTGCGCGCTACATGACGCTCGCGCACACGCGCAACAACGACATCTGCGACTCATCCACCGATCCGGAAGGCCCCGAGCACCACGGCCTGAGCGAGTTCGGGAAGAAGGTGGTGGCCGAGATGAATCGGGTGGGGATGATGGTGGACGTGTCGCACGTCTCGAAGGAGTGCATGATGCAGGCGACGGCGCTCTCGAAGGCGCCCGTGATCGCCTCGCACTCGAGCACGAGCGCGCTGGCGAACGTACCGCGGAACATGGACGACGAGCAGCTTCAGGCGGTGAAGAAGAACGGCGGGGTAGTCCAGATCGTGGCGTTCGACAGCTACGTGAAGGCGCCCGCGCCCGAGAAGCTCGCGGCCATCGACTCGCTCCGCAAGAAGCTCGGACTCACCGAGCGCGGCGCCTTCCGCAACATGCCAGCCGACAAGCGCACGATATACGACAGCGAGATGGCGACCATCGAGAAGCAGTGGCCCGGCGCCACCCTCCAGGAGTTCGTGAACCACATCGACCACGCGGTGAAGCTGATCGGTATCGACCACGTCGGCATCAGCTCGGACTTCGATGGCGGTGGCGGGGTGACGGGGTGGAACGACGCGAGCGAGACCCGGAACGTGACCGCGGAGCTGGTGAAGCGCGGCTACACGACCGAGCAGATCGGAAAACTCTGGGGCGGTAACCTGCTCCGCGTCTGGAGCGAGTGCGACAGCCTGGCCGCCGCGGCGCGGAACACCAGAGCCTGAGTCGGCAAGCATGATCCCCCCTCCACTTCATACCATAGCGAGGTCGCGGTAAATGCCCGTACACTCCGGCCGGTTGGGTAGCGTGAGCTTCCGGCTGCTTGCGCTCGTCATGTTCGTTCTCACACTCGAGGCGTGCAGGGAGGCAGGCGGCACCGAGCGCTCGAAGCTTCGCTTCGTGGTGAGCACGCCCGATAGCGCGGGCGAGGCGCTGGATGGGCGTATGCTGGTGCTCATCTCGACAGACAGCTCGCGCGAGCCGCGCTTCCAGATCTCCGACGGCGACGCCACGCAGCAGGTGTTCGGCATAGACGTGGATGGGCTGCGCCCCGGGGAAACTGCAGTGATCGATGGCGCAGCAACTGGTTATCCAGTGCGCCGCCTCGCGCTGCTGCCGGCTGGCGACTACTGGGTGCAGGCGCTGCTGCACGAGTACGAGACGTTCCACCGGAGCGACGGCCACGAGGTGAAGCTCCCGATGGACCGCGGAGAAGGGCAGCAGTGGAACCGCGCTCCCGGAAATCTCTACAGCACTCCGCAGAAGGTGCATCTGGATCCGCAGAGGGGAGGCGAGATCCGGATCGCGCTCGACAAGGTCATTCCTCCGCTGCCGGAAGCGCACGACACGAAGTACGTGAAGCACGTGCGGATCCAGAGCGAGCGCCTCACGAAGTTCTGGGGGAGACCGATGCACCTGGGCGCGATCGTCCTCCTCCCGGAGGGATGGGCGGAGCATCCCGAAGCGCGCTATCCGCTCGTGGTATATCAGGGACATTTCGAGCGCGAAGTATCGGGGTGGAGGGAGACACCGCCCGATGCCGACCTGCCGCCAGCGCAACCCGACAGCATCTCCCGTTACTGCCCGAACGGGCACGAAGGCGACCTGTGCGTCAAGTACGGCTACCCGCGGATACTGCAGCAGTACGGCTACGACTTCTACAAGAAGTGGACTGGCCCCGGTTTCCCGCGCGTGATCATGGTGACCATCCAGCACGCGAATCCGTACTACGACGACTCGTACGCCGTGAACTCCGAGAACCTGGGCCCGTACGGCGACGCGATCATGTACGAGCTGATTCCCTATATCGAGAAGCAGTTCCACGGGATTGGCCAGGGGTGGGCGCGCGCCACCTATGGAGGATCGACCGGCGGGTGGGAAGCGCTCGGAGTCCAGGTGAAGTATCCCGACGAGTACAACGGCGCGTACGCCAACTGCCCCGATCCGATCGACTTCAGGATGTTCACCACCATAAACATCTACTCGGACAGCAACGCCTACTACACGAACGGGTCGTGGCGCGAGACGCGCCGCCCCGGCGAGCGCGATTACCTGGGACAGACCCGTTCCACCGTCGAGCAGTCGAACCACAAGGAGCTGGCGCTCGGAACCAAGTCGCGCTCGGGCGGGCAGTGGGACATCTGGGAAGCGGTATTCTCGCCAGTCGGAGACGACGGCTACCCGAAGCGCATCTGGAACAAGGAGACCGGTGTCATAGATCCCAAGGTGGCCGAGTACTGGCGCGACAACTATGATCTCGTGCACATCATGCAGCGCGACTGGGGCACGCTCGGTCCAAAGCTTCGTGGGAAGGTCCATCTCAACGTCGGCCTCTCCGATAATTTCTTTCTGAACAACGCCGTCTATCTCGCGGAAGACTTTCTGAAGTCGGCGAAGAATCCGCCCGCCGATGCGACCGTGGACTACGGCGCACGCGATGAGCATTGTTGGAGCGGCGATCACGAGAACGCGAATGCCTTCTCACGCCTCACCTATCACAGCCGCTTCATCCCACTCATGGCGGAGCATTGGACGAAGAGCGCGCCAAAGGGAGCGGATGTGACGAGCTGGAAGTACTAACCGACAATCATCCCCGCGAAAGCGGGGACCCATGTTTGGCTGGGTAACATGGGTCCCCGCCTTCGCGGGGATGACCAAGTACGGGGAAGTTACAAACGTAGAGTGGGCAGTACGATCCCTTCGCTTTCCGAGGAGCCACCGTGATCAGGAAGTACGCGCTCGCAGCAGCGCTGCTGACGTCCATGGCCGTGGTGCCGGCCGCGGGCCTCCACGCACAGCAGTTCGATTCCACGCTCTTCGCCGAGCTGCGCTGGCGGATGATCGGGCCGCATCGCGGCGGACGCACTGTGGCAGCGGTGGGGATCCCGGATCAGCCGAACGTCTTCTACATAGGCGTCAACAACGGCGGCGTGTGGAAGACCACCGACTACGGGCGCGTGTGGACGCCGATCTTCGACGATCAGCCGACGGGCTCCATAGGTGCGATCGCGATCGCTCCCTCGAACCCGAAGGTCCTGTACGTGGGGAGCGGGGAAGGGCTGCAGCGTCCCGACCTTTCGACAGGCGATGGGATGTACAGGTCGAGCGACGGCGGCGAGACGTGGACGCATCTCGGACTTCGCGATGGCCAGCAGATCCCCGCCATAGATGTCGATCCGCGCAACCCCGATCGCCTGTTCGTCGCGGTGCTCGGCCACCCGTACGGTCCCAATGAGGAGCGCGGAATTTACCGCTCCACGGATGGGGGCCGGAGCTTCGAGAAGGTGCTCTACACCGACGAGAACTCCGGCGGGATAGATGTGGCGATCGACCCCTCGAACCCGCAGACAGTGTACGCGGTGATGTGGGCCGCGCGGCAGGCGCCGTGGGAAGTAGGGAGCTCGTGGACGCTTTCGGACAAGAACGGCCTGTACAAGTCGACCGATGGCGGCACCACGTGGAAGAAGATCATCAGAGGACTCCCGGGAGCGGAAGATGAGCTGGGCCGCATCGGTATCACCATCTCGGCCAGCAGCCCGAACACCCTTTTTGCGGTAGTGGGCGCGCGAAAGGGAGCCGGCGTCTACCGGTCCACGGATTACGGCGAGAGCTGGACGCTCGTGAATGCCGACACGCGGCTCTGGGGACGCGACGGCGACTTCAACGAAGTGCGCGTGGATCCCACCGATCCGAACGTGCTCTACGTGGCCAATATCATGACGTGGAAATCCACCGACGCCGGGAAGAGCTTCACGGCTTTTCGCGGTGCGCCGGGCGGCGACGATTACCACAGAGTGTGGATCAACCCGAAGGACCCGAAGATCATCATCCTCGCCGCCGACCAGGGCGCAATCATCACGGTCAACGGCGGGGAGACATGGAGCTCCTGGTACAACCAGCCCACGGCGCAGCTCTACCACGTATCAACGGACAACAGCTTCCCCTACTGGGTGTGCGGCGGGCAGCAGGAGAGCGGCTCGGTGTGCATCAAGAGCCGTGGGCCGTACGGCCAGATCACCTACCGGCAGTGGTATCCGGTGGGCGTGGAGGAGTACGGCTACGTAGCGCCCGATCCGCTCGACCCTGACATCGTATACGGCGGGAAGGTGACGCGCTTCGACCGCCGTACGCGGCAGACGCAGAACGTGTCGCCATCACCGACACGCGGCGGGGACGACTTTCGCGTGGTGCGCACGCAGCCGGTCATCTTCTCGCCGGTGAACCCGCACACGCTCTACTTCGCGTCGAACGTGCTCTGGAAGACCACCAACGGCGGCACGAGCTGGACCAGGATAAGTCCGGATCTCACGCGCAAGTCAGCCGACGTACCCGCCAACCTCGGTGTCTTCGCTCCGCTCGACCCGGAAGACGGGAAGCACAGGGGCGTCATCTACACGATTGCGCCATCCTACGTCGACGCCAACGTCATATGGGTGGGGACCGACGACGGCCTGATCCACCTGACGCGCGACGGCGGGAAGTCCTGGAGCGACGTCACGCCGCCTTCACTCGCCAACCGGCCGTGGAGCAAGGTGTCGATCATGGATGCTTCGCACTTCGATACGCGCACGGCGTACGCGGCGGTGAACACCTTCCGGCTGGACGATCTGAAGCCCTACATCTACCGCACCCACGATGGCGGCCGGACGTGGAAGCTGATCACCAACGGGCTCCCGGAGGGCGCCATCATCAACGTGGTCCGCGAGGACCCGAAGAAGAAAGGCGTTCTCTACGCCGGCTCCGAGACCCAGGTGTGGGTCTCCTTCGACGACGGCGACCATTGGCAGTCGCTCCGCCTCAACATGCCCGCCACATCTATCCGCGATCTGGTAGTGCACGACAACGACCTCGTGGTCGGCACGCACGGACGCTCCTTCTGGATCCTCGACGATGTCTCGTCGCTCAGGCAGTCGAGCGCGCAGGTCGCAGCTTCGGAAGCCTATCTCTATCAGCCCGCCACGGCGTTCCGCGTCCGCTGGAACAACTACACCGACACGCCGGTGCCGCAGGAAGAGCCCGCGGGTGAGAACCCGCCCGATGGCGCCATCATAGACTACTACCTGCGCTCGGATGTCAGCGGTCCTGTCACCCTGGAGATACTCGACCGCAGCGGGAAGCTCGTGCGCCGCTACTCTAGCGCCGATGAGCCGCCCCCGCCCCTCGAAGACAACGTCCCGGATTACTGGATCCGCCCGCCCGCCACACTCTCCACGGCTGCCGGGATGCACCGCTTCGTGTGGGACGTCCACTACCCGCCACCCGCTGCGCTCTCCTTCTCCTACCCCATCTCCGCGATCTACAAGAACACTCCGCGCATCCCGATGGGCGCGTGGGCGCTCCCGGGCACATACACCGTGAAGCTGACGGTGAACGGTAAGAGCTACACTCGAGCGCTCACGCTGAAGATGGATCCGAACGTGAAGACCCCGCGCGCCGCGCTCGCCGAGCAGTTCGCCCTCGCCACCCGCATCACGGATGCGATGCGCAAGGACTTCGACGCGCTCCAGGAAGTTCGCGCCTTCCGCGCCAACCTCGATTCGCTGCGGTCGCGCGGCTCGGCATCGCCCTCGCTCGACTCGCTCGACCGCCTCGCCGCCTCCTTCGAGGGCCGTGCCGGCCGCTCGGGCGGCGGCTCCGGACCGTCATTCGCGAGTCTCAACGGCGAGCTCAACTCCCTTCTCCGTACCGTCGACGGTGCCGACGCGCTGCCTACGCGCCAGACTGTGTGCGCCGTTGCTTCCGCCGAGCGAAGCCTGGCGGGGCTGCTGCAGCGATGGGGGGAGGTGAAGAGAAAGCAGACAGCAGAGAGCAGTAAACAGGAGTGAGGAGGAAACAGGGAACAGGAAACAGGAAACAGGAAACAGGGAACAGGTACTGGCTCCCGCGGGAAGAGCTTTCTGCAGTGGAGCAGTTTCTGTTTCCTGTTTCCTGTTCCCTTCTATCTCTTATACATCTCCCCACTCATCCCATGCCTCGCCAGCATGCGCTGGAAGACCTGGCGGAGCATGCCGGCTTCCTCGGCGGCCTGGGTGATGTTGCCGCCGGCGCGCGCGAGGGCGGATTCGAGGTAGGCGCGCTCGAAGTCGTCCAGCACCTCGCGCTTGAGCTCCTGGAAGGGGCGGGAGGCGTCGGTCAGCGGGCGGGTGCCGGAACAGCGTCGAACGGCGTGGAGCTCGTCCGCGAACATATCCGGCGTGATGTCGGGGCCGCTTCCCACGATGTAGGCACGCTCGATCGCGTTGCGCAGCTCGCGCACGTTTCCTGGCCAGTCGTGCGCTTCGAGCAGCGCCATCGCCTGGGGGGTGATGCCGCGCACCGGTTCGTGGTAGCGTGCCGCCAGCACGCGCGAGAAGTGGCTCGCGAGAATGGCCACGTCGCTGCGCCGTTCGCGTAGCGGCGGAAGCTCCACCTGCACCACGTTGAGACGGTAGTACAGGTCGCCGCGGAAGTGGCCGCTCGCCACCTGCTCCTCGAGAGCGGTGTTGGTGGCGGCGAGCACGCGAACGTCCACGGGTATCTCGGTCGCCCCGCCGATCCGCCTCACACAGCGCTGCTCCAGCACGCGGAGGAGCGCCGCCTGAGCGCGCGCACCCATCTCGCTTATCTCGTCGAGGAAGAGCGTGCCTCCGTGCGCGTGCTCGAAGACCCCTTCGCGCGAGCTCCGCGCGTCGGTGAACGCCCCCTTTTCGTGCCCGAAGAGCTCATCCATGAGCAGCGACTCGGTGAGCGCGGCGCAGTTGACGCACACCATCCGGTTGGAGGCCCGCTCGCTCGAGCGGTGCATCGCCTGCGCCGCCACCTCCTTCCCGGTCCCCGACTCGCCGCGAATGAGAACCGTCGACACGGGCGTACGCGCGATGCGCGCGATGCGCTGCTTCACCTGCTCCATGCGCGGATGCGCACCTACGAGCGCGCCGAGCATCTCCAGCTCGCCCAGCTCGCCCAGCGCCGGGAAGGCCACGCATGCCTCGGCAACCACGTCGAGCAGATCGGGGAAGCCGAAGGGCTTGTTCAGATAGTGGAACGCTCCCGCCTTCACCGCCCGCACCGCGTTGTCATAGCCGGCGAAGGCAGTGATCATGATGATCACCGGATTGCTGGGCAGCGCGCGCAGGTCGTGGATCAGGTCGAGCCCCGATCCGTCGGGGAGGTTCTGATCGAGGAGGACGATCTGCGGAAGCTCCTGCCGCGCCAGCGCGAGCCCCGCGCGCGCGGTGGCCGCCTGCGTTACGCCGTACCCCTCGACCTCCAGTGCCTCGGCAAGGAACTCGCGGAAGTTGCGCTCGTCGTCTATGATCAGGAAGCGTGGTCGTCGCATGACTCTGGCCTCTCGTCGGAAGCGTCAGGTGTGAGTGCCGAGGGAGACTGCCGTGTGTGCACCGCAGTCTCAGGCAACTGTCTTCGTGTCGATGTAGGCGCGCGGAAGCACGATTCGCAGTGATGTACCGGTGGAAGCACCGCTCTCGACGTCGATGTGTCCGCCCAGGCGCTCGGTCTCGCGTCTGGCCAGCGCGAGGCCAATACCGGTGCCGCCGGGCTTGGTGGAGAAGTTCAACTGGAAGATCCGGTCGCGCAGCTCCGCCGGGATTCCCGGGCCGGTGTCTGCCACGCTGATCTCGACGTGTGAAGTGGTGAGCTCGAGCTCCACGCGGATCGAGCCGCCCTCGGGGATGCTGTCTATCGCGTTGGTGAGGATGTTGGACACCACGAGCCGGATCTGACCCGGCAGCCCCAGCACCGATGCCGAGCCGTGCGCATAGCTCTCGGTAAGCGTGGCGCCGCGATCCTCGGCGAGCGGCCGGAGCTCGGCGACGCAGTTGCCGACGATTGGTCGAACGTCTACCAGGCCAGGGCGCTCCACCGGCTCGTGGTCGGTGTATCGCAGGAGCCCGCAGACTATGTCGTCTATCCGTCGCACGTCGCGACGTATGCGCGCCAGCTTGCTCACATCGGCTCCCTGGCGCTCGAGGAGGTACAACCCCATCTGCAGGCTCGCGAGCGGGTTCTTGATCTCGTGCGCCAGCCCGCCGGCCAGGATGCCGAGCGATGCAATCCGTTCCGACTCCGCCAGCTCCTCGCGCGCGCGACGCAGAATGAGATACGAGCGGGCGCTGGCGAGCGCGCTCGCCACGCCCTGGCTCACGATGCGGTAGAGGCCGTCCGCCGTAGTGTCGAAGTCGCGGCCATCCAGGCGCCTGCCCACTCGTAGCGCGCCCACCATGGCGCCCTCTGTGTCACGAACGGCGATCATGATCTCATCGCCATCGGAGCGCTGACCATCCACAATCTCTGCGCCGAGCTCGGTGCGCGGCATGGTAGTGACGCCCACCGGCGCGATCGTCTCGTCCTCGCCAAGCCACTCCTCCACTGCCTCGCGCGCGAGCACCAGCTCCGCCGATGCGACCGCGAGGACCACCGGTAGGTCGCGCGCGACGCTGGCC
>DATCXR010000449.1:0-3772 GCA_036565685.1 Gemmatimonadaceae bacterium | reverse complement strand
GCTCGCAGGGCGAGTACGCGGGGCTGCTCGCCATCCGCGCGTACCACGAGAGCCGGGGCGAGGGCCACCGGAACGTGTGCCTCATCCCCGTCTCCGCCCACGGCACCAACCCGGCCAGCGCGGCGGTGGCCGGCTTCACGGTCGTGGCGGTGGCCTGCGATGCGCGGGGCAACATCGTCGTGGAGGACCTGAGGGCCAAGGCGGCCCAGCACGCCCGCGACCTGGGCGCCTTCATGGTCACGTATCCGTCCACGCACGGTGTCTTCGAGGAGTCGATCCGCGAGGTCTGCGCGATCGTCCACGAGCACGGGGGCCAGGTCTACATGGACGGCGCCAACATGAACGCCCAGGTCGGCCTCACCCGGCCGGGTGACATGGGGGCCGACGTGTGCCATCTGAACCTGCACAAGACCTTCTGCATCCCCCACGGAGGCGGCGGTCCCGGCATGGGCCCCATCGGCGTCGCGCGGCACCTCGCCCCCTTCCTGCCCGGCCATCCCGTCACCGGGCTCGGCGGCGAGAAATCGCTGGGAACGGTGTCCGCCGCGCCGTACGGCAGCCCGAGCATCCTCACGATTTCCTGGGTGTACATCGCGCTCATGGGCGCCGAGGGACTGACGCGAGCGACCGAGGTCGCGATCCTGAACGCGAACTACATGGCGAAGCGCCTCGAGGGACACTACGAGGTGCTCTACACGGGGCGAGGCGGCCGGGTCGCCCACGAGTTCATCGTGGACGCGCGGCCCTTCAAGCGCAGCGCGGACGTGGAGGTGGAGGACATCGCCAAGCGGCTCATGGACTACGGCTTCCACGCCCCCACGGTATCGTTCCCCGTGGCCGGCACGCTGATGATAGAGCCCACCGAGAGCGAGCCGAAGGCGGAATTAGACCGCTTCTGCGATGCCCTCATCCAGATCCGCGAGGAGATTCGCGAGATCGAGGATGGCACTCTCGACCGGAAGGACAACCCGCTGCATAACGCGCCCCACACGCAGCGCGGCACTATCACCGATTCGTGGAGCCACCCCTACTCGCGCGAGCGCGCCGCCTTCCCGGCCCGCTGGACTCTCGACTGGAAGTTCTGGCCCTCCGTAGCCCGCATCGAGAGCGCCTACGGCGACAGAAACCTGGTGTGCGCGTGTCCGCCGGTGGAGGCCTACGGCTAGGGTTCAGCGACTAAAGGGTTCAGGGTTCAGGTACTACCTCGGAGTAGAGATTTATTCCCCGAGGTAGTACCTGAACCCTGAACCCTGCCTCCTGAATCCTGCAGTTCTCACTCCCCCACGTGCGTCCTGTATTCGTCGGGGCCCAGCAACTCATCCATCTCGGCCGTGTTCTTGAGGCGGAGGCGGATCATCCAGCCGTCGCCGTAGGGGTCGGAGTTCACCAGGCCGGGCTCCTTGTCGAGGCGGGTGTTGACCGCTTCCACCTCGCCAGCAAGGGGGGAAAAGAGCTCCGAGACGGCCTTCACGGCCTCCAGCGTTCCGAATACATCTGAACGGCCGAAGACGTCCCCCACCTTCGGCAGCTCGACGTATACGATGTCGCCGAGCTCGCCCTGCGCGTAGTCGGTGATGCCGACGAGAACGATGTCGGACTCATCGGTGCGCTTCACGTACTCGTGCTCCTCGGTATAAAGCAGCTCGCTCGGAATATCGGACACGCGCTTCTCCACTCGAGAGGGTCAATGGCGGGCGAAGTTAATCCGGGGGCTGGATGGGTGTCAAGCAATACTGCATCGTTCGCCGGGCATCAACCATGGAGGAACGGTGGAGGAGACGCTGCGGGAGGAGCCGATCGCCGCGCACGCGCCTGGCGATGAAGGGGACGTGCGCGCGCTGAGGCGCGCGGAGTGGCACGACGCGCTGGGAGCGCACTGGCGCGGCATCCTCGCCCTGTACCTGGGGATCGTCTTCGTACTCGCGGCGCTGATGCCGCTCGACGACATCGATCTCCCGATGCATCTGGCCATCGGCGAATGGATAGCCCGGCACCACGCGGTACCCTTCACCGAGCCGTTCGCCTGGACGCGAATGGGCGCTCCGTACTTCGCCTACTCCTGGCTCATGCAGCTGGGATCGTACGGTTTGCTCTCGTTGCTCGGGCCACTGGGCCTCCACCTCCTGTATGGTGCGATCGCTGCCGCTTCGGTGCTCGCGATTGCGGCAATGGGGAAGGCGCAAGGTTGGCGGCCGTGGCCCACGCTCATTCTGGCCGCCATCCACTTCGTGGTGCTCACGCGTGTGACGCCGTCGCTCAGGCCGCAGGTAGTGCTGTACGCTCTGGTGCCGCTCGCGTGGGCCGCGGCGTCCACTCTGCGCAGGGGAGATGAGCGAAGCACGCGCTGGGGGCTCGCGGCGCTCTTCGTGGCGAGCGTGCTGGCGGCGAACTCGCACATCCTCTTCGCCCTAACGGGCGCGCCGGTGTTCGTCCTGGTGCTGGATCCGCCCGCGCGGTGGAAGACGGCGCTCTATGCGGTGTTGGCCGTCGGGGCGGGGTGGCTCCTCTCGCCCTACGGTCTGTCGTGGCCGGAAGTATTCCGGCTCAACTTCGCGCCCAACCCGCTCTTCCGTTATCCGTCGCCGATCTCGGAATACCAGCCGGGTTTCAACGCGTCGCCGCTCATCGGCGCATTCCTAGCGCTGGTTCCGTGGTTCGCCGCCGGCTCGCCGCTCTTCCGCACCGGGGGCTCCCTGGCATCGCCCGCCACGCGACGCTGGTTCGCGATGGCGGCGATCTGGCTCGTGGGTCTCGTCGCCTTCTCACGGGTGGAGAAGGCGATCACGATCTGGTGGCTGGTATCGCTCCCTCTCGCGGGCGCCACGCTCTCGCGCATCCCCGATCCGCGCTCGCTCCTCCGTGCGCGCGCGCGGATCGCCGCGCTCGCGGTGATCGGCCTTCTGCTCTGCGCCGAGCATGCGATCATGGGTGGCTCGATCCGCTCTCGCGAGGGAACCGTGGAGAGCCGCACGCTCCCCGGACGCTGGGCCGTGGAAGCGGAGCCGCTCGCAGCCTGGCTGCAGTCGCACGCGACGCCGCGGAGCCGCGCGCGCCTCTTCACGACCTTCAACTTCGGGAGCTACCTCACCTGGCGACTCCCTGGTTATTCGGCGTCCATCGACTCGCGCACGATCTTCCCCGACTCCGTGGCGCTCCCGGAGGCGTACATCGTCAAGGACCTCGCCGACACCGCCTTCGGGCCCTGGCGCTCGGCGGACGTCGCGATTGTTCCACTCGACTACTCGGTTGCATCCGCGATCGATCGGTCGGCCGAGTGGGTACGGCTCGATCGTCCCGACAGCGCCAGCGCCAGAAGAGCGCTCCTCGGCCTCTGGGCGCGGCGCGCCTGGTGGGACTCGGTGCGCACCGATCGGTAACCGTCATTCGCGGAGACGGCAGGGTCCGGCCTCCACTCCCGGTTCATCGCGCAGAACTGCGCACGCTCGGGTACGTCGCGCCTGTTCGGTAGTATCGCGGGGGCTGGTTCATCGCGCGGACCTGCGGACGCGGAGAACGTCCTTCGGCAGCAGGCATCACGATCGTGAGACTGGCTGCTTTTCGGAGGAAAGCTCCCCTCGGTTAGGAGCGCGGAGAACGCGGAGGAGCGCGGAGGGCGCGGAGAAATGCCGTAGGGCAGAGATCTCGAGCAGGAGCTTTTGGGGGAACTGCTCCCGCACCCAGAGTCCTGCCCACCCGGGCAGAACCGGAGGTGAGGGAGCAGTTCCCCTTTTTCTTTTCTGCTCCTTGCGGCTGGTAGCTTGGCTCCCTGTGC
>DATCXR010000447.1:0-8457 GCA_036565685.1 Gemmatimonadaceae bacterium | reverse complement strand
GGGTGTCGTCGTCTCGTAGTAGCCGTTCGCCAGTACGCCGCCGCCGAGCATGTTCATCCGGAAGCCATCGAGCGTGATGCGCTGATCCTTCACCAGCACCCGGCCGCGCGCGTTGGCGATATCGAGCTTCCCGTAGAGGAGCTGTTTTGCCGTGACGCCGAGCGTGAAGTCCACGTTGGCCGGGACCGGGATGATCTCTGACTCCTCCTCGGAGCGCCACTCGTCGAGGTCGAACTTGTTGCTCGCGACCGTCGCCTGGCCGCGCAGCACGTCGTTGTGCAGCGCGAAGGCAATGAGGTTCTCGAGCGAGCCGTTGGCGCGCACGTCGCTGTTCCCGATCTTCGCCACGAAAGTGGGGAGCTCCACGCGTCGCGGTGTAAAGCGGAGCTGCGCGGTGTCCACGGAAACGGGGTGCGGCAGAGCGTCGCCGCTCGCCGCGACGTCGGAAGCCCCGAGGATGCCGGAAGCGGAAACCCGGTCGTACTGCCCGGCGTCCACCCACGACTTCTTCGTGTGCACCGAAAAGTCGGCGCTGACGAGCCCGGAGAGCTCCTTCACATTCTCGAGCTTCACAGTGCGGCGAACGTCGCCGAGGTCCAGCGCGCCCTTCGCTGCCAGATCTACCTCGGGGTCGCTCACCGGCGTGCGGAGCACGAGCCGTGCGTCGACGGGGCGCTTCCCTATCACGACGTGAAATCGCCCTACGTTCACGACCGTCCTGTCCACGCTCCCGCCCGGGTTGTCGACCGCGAGGTCGAGCGCGATGTCGCGCGCTGGGAGCGGAAGGTCGGGGTAGCGGAAGCTGCCATTCTCGACCTGCGCGCGAATTGCCAGGGCGGGGAAGGCCTTCGGTCCGTACTCGCCCTGCACCTTCCCCTGCACGGACATCTTCCCGGCGGTCTGCACCTTATCGAAGTCCTTCGCGTACACGGCGGGGACGAGCGAGAGGATCTCGCCGAAGTCGGTGCTCGGAGTGGAGAAAGTGAGGTCGACCGCGGTGTTCTCCTCGCCCAGTCCCACCGAGCCGTCGAAGGCGAGCACGAGATCGTTGAGGGTCAGCCGGTCGTCGTCGAAGGTGAAGCGCTTGGCGCGCATGTCGGCACCCACGTCGGTATCGAGACCGATCGCGACGTCATCCAGGTAGGTCATCCCCGCGAAGCGAACCGTCACGTCGTCCGCCTTCACGCGCGTTCCGAGGTCGAAGCGGTCCTGCGTGAAGTCGCCATCCAGATCCACGTTCAGCCCCGCGAGCGAAGCCGCGAGGTCGGACTGGCGATTGTCGAAGGTGACGTCCGCACCATCCACGGCGAGGTGGCGGAGCGAGACCGCGAGCGCGTTGGCGGTGTCGGCCTGTTCGGCGGGGTGCGCCTTCATGATGTCCCAGTTCGCGGTGCCGTCCCTCAGGACACGCAGGCGCGCCACCGGCTCCCGCATGCTCACTTCGCGCACCACGATGGACTTGCCACTCGTGATGTTGCGAAGGACGCTCGCGAGGTCGAGCACCACGCGGAATTGCTTCATCGCGACGAGCGTGTCACCCTCGAACGGCTTCTGGTTGATCACCGCCAGGTCGTTCATCCGGAAGGTGACGTTGGGGAAGTTGCGGAGGAGGCCGATTCCCACGCCGCTCCAGCGTACGTCGGCGTTCACGGACTTCGCGATCTCCGCGCGGACGCGCGCAGCGATGCGGTCGCGGAAGAGGTACGGGAGTACCGCGAGGAGGATGATGACGACGCCGATTGCTACGGCTATTCCGATTACGAGCTTGCGATGAGAGCGCATGGGGCGTGTGTAGAGTCGGGCCACGAGAGTCTGTGTGGTGACGATGGCGCGGCAGTGCCCAGTGGTACCACACCGAGTAACGGAAGTATGTCGTGATTAGAAATGTAAGTGAGGCGGGCACGTCATAGCGTATCGCTGCGGCATGCGGTTTGGATGCGCCCCGGGTCGCCCACCCGTGCACCCCAGCTACTTCCGGGGCGTCATTCTTGCGCTGATTGACCGTACGAGCGCTGCATGCTCGCTCTCCGATCGGGGAGCTCGTGCAAGACACGATTGGCAAGTCGTATGAATCCGGCCCAGGCAGAGGGCGTGGTCGGAAGGGATTGCCCAGGAAGCCGTATCGTGGCGCGGAGTCGTTGCGTGGCGCCAGCCAATCGGTCGCAGGATCAGTCAAAGTGGCACGGGTCACCTGGCACCATCGACTACGGCCGGCTGTACGACGCGTGCTACTTCCGCGAATACCTTCCGGATTCCGGAAGCGCTGCGTACTGGCGGCGTCAGGCGATGTACCGGCAGGAGTACCAGCGGATAATGCGCTACGTGCAGTCGGGTAGTGTCCTCGACGTCGGTTGTGGATGCGGTGATTTCCTCGAGCTCTTCACACCGACGCGGTGGGAGCGCTTCGGAATCGAAGTGGCGCCAGTCGCCCTCGAAGTGCTCGAGACCCGCGGTGTCCAGACGGACCTGACCGGCAAACCCGACGAGTCGTTCGACCTGGTGATCTTCCGGGGGACCATCCAGCACCTGGACGAGCCGATCGTCACGATCAAGCGCTGTATCCGGTGGCTGCACGCCGGGGGGTACATGGTGTTCCTCGCAACGCCGAACATCGGCAGCCTGTGCTATCGCCTCTTCCAGGAGCTCCCCGCGATAGACCCGCCACGCAACTTCATGCAGGTGTCCGATCGGATCCTGCGGGGCATCCTCGAGAACCTCGGCATGGACGTACTGCGATTCGAGTTCCCCTATTGGGGTACCCCATACGCGCGTCCGGTTCGTGACGCATCGTCTTTCGTCCGCCGCCTCCTTGGAGTGCGATGCGATTTCGCGTTCTGGGGGAACATGCTCGAGTGCTATGCGCGCAAGCCGTCCCGTCCTCCGGAAGAGCGCGTGTCACCCGCCGCGCGCGTGGCAGTATGCGCTTTCCTCCTCATGTTTCTGTAGCGTGTCACCAGCGTGTCACGCGAACCGCCGCGCCAACCTACTTTGGTCTGTGATGCTCGGCGTCCATCTGCTGCGTCAGCAACGCGAGGCGGCGACGTTCCGGCAGGTAGGTCACCAGGGCCACGTCGCGCGGGCCGAGGTGCACTCGCTCCTCGAGCTCCAGCTTGCGGGGCACGGTTTCCTCGTCGTCATCGTCACGGTCGTCCTCCGCGTGCTCGCTCGCCGGGTCGTTCAGCGCGAACTTCACGCGGAGCTCGTGGTGCCCAGGGGAGAGGGGGAGCTCGTGGAAGACGTACATCGGCCGGTCACCGCGCGCGCCCGAGCCGTGCACGAGCGCGTCGATACGCAGCGTGTCGTCCACCTCCACGCGGAGGCGGTAGGTAGCGCCCCCACCATCGCAGATGGTTGGTTGCCGCATGTGCGCGGGGAGCGCCTCGAGCTCGCGCTCGGTCAGGTGCCGGCAGCGTTCCATGCGCTCGCCTCGGGCGCGCCAGGAGATGCGGAGCGCGGCGCGGGCGTCGCGATCGGGGGCGAAGGGAACGCGCGAGAGCGCCGCCGTCCCGGCCGCGAGAGCGACGGCCACCGCGGTCGCCACGAGCGTTCTTGGCGTGATCGTCACGCGTTCACCGCTCCATCCACCTCGTCACGGTCGCAGAGGGCCGTGATGTCTACGTCACTCTCTGCGGAGGCGAGGTGCAGGCGCTCCACCTCGCCGCGGAATTCGGCGAGCGCATCGAGCACCGGCCCCCGCTCGAGCGCTCCCGCGTACAGCAGCCGCACTCGGCGCCGGTCCACGCGGGCCTGGAGCTCGGCTTCGCGATCGTGGAAGAGCCGTGCCTCCAGCCACGTTGCTCCCTCGCGATTCCAGCAGTCGCGCGGCGAGCAGGAGACTACCATCACGCCCCCCGCCCCAGAGCGCACGAGGTACTCCACGACCGAGGAGTGCAGATTGCCGGCGCACTCAGTCGGGATGACGAGCAGCGAAGGATCGTGCGACCCGGCCAGGCCTCCGGCACCGCGCGAGCAGGCGATGACCACCACATCGCGCGGGCCGGGACGGTGGGTGGCGATGAATTCACGGGCCCGCGCCAGTTGGTCGCGTCCCGTTCGATCCGGTGGGCCGATCCCCATCGGCGCGCATGATCCGGCGCAGATGCCGCAGCTCACGCAGCGATCCGGATTAACCTGCGCCACGAGCGTGGCTCGTCCGTCGGTGCGGGGCACCATCTCGATCGCCTGCCAGGGGCAGTCGAGCATGCACTGAGTGCACCCCGTGCAGAGTCGCGGGTCCACCACTGACGGCGCTCGCCGCTCTTCGCGCGGCGGTCGGGACCAGAGCGGTACCAGAACGAGCAGCGCGGCGATCGCCATGCCGGCGAGCCAGACCACTCCCGCATCGAATCTTACCGAGACGGGGAGCCAGCCGGCGTAGAGTACGTCGAGCGGCACGCTCGAAGGGAAGTGGAACGCCGACGCGGCCGGCGCCATACCGATCGGCCAGGTGAGCGAGATAACCGTCAGCACCGCGATGGACCCCCACATCAGCGGGCGGGGCGGGAGGAGCTTCGCCCGCGCCATCCGCGAGACGTGCAGCCAGAGCATTATCCCCAGCCCGATGGGGAGCGCTATGTGGAGGAAGAGATTGAGGAAGAAGAAGGCACCGGGGATCGGCCGCTCGCCCACGAACATCCGGCCGATCGGCTCCGAGAAGATCGGAAGAACATCGAGGAAGCGCGCGCCCTCGACCGCGAGCACCTGGCCGAATACGTCCCACACCATCACGAAGCCGGTCCAGCCGCAGACGAGGATGAGGCCGAGGAGGAGCAGGCCCGTGGTCCACGGCAGCGTGCGCGCGCCCCAGCTGCGGCGCTGCGCGAACATTCGGAGCGCGTGCACACTCGCCGCGATCACGGCTGCGTCGGCGGTGAAGCGGTGCAGGGAACGCATCCACCTCCCCAGCCAGGGATCGGCCGTCACGCGTGCCACCGATTCGTATGGCGATCCGATCCGGTAGACGAAGAGCAGGTAGGTGCCGGTGACGAGGAGCAGCACGAGGAAGGCGACCGTGAGCGCGCCGCTCTGGTAGATCGGATTCCCCGACCAGTGGTAGAGGGCGTCGAAGCCGCGGTCGGCAGTGGCGATCGCGCGGCGGAGAAGGCGGCCGGGAGAGCGCAGCGTACGGCGCATGGTGCCTCGCTGGGGTGGCAGCACGGCTACTACTTGACAGGCACAGTTTATCATATAATCATGATCAACGCAAGAATGCCGGCACGCCCTCACGCCCATCTAACGTGCTCGTCTCCCAAACCGTCGAATACGCGCTACGCGCCGTGCTCCAGATCGCGCGCGACCCGGATGGAAGCTCCGTCCGGGTAGGCGACATCGCCGATGCCATCGACGTGCCGCGCAACTATCTCTCCAAGATCCTCCACCGCCTCGCCCGCGCGCGCATCCTCGAGTCCGCGCGCGGCCCCACAGGCGGTTTCAAGCTGGCACGCCCCCCCGAAGAGATCACGCTCGCGCAGGTGGCAGCACCCTTTGCTCCGATGGGCGAGAGGACGTGCCTCCTCGGACAACCCGCATGCGGCGACGACCGCCCCTGTGCGGCGCACTCGAGGTGGAAGCTCGTCGCCCAGCAGGCAGAGGAGTTCTTCAACCGCACGACCGTCGCCGATCTCCTGGCGCACGGTGCTTCCACGGAGGCGAAGCGCGCCGGCAGGCGCCGGCGCGCGACCACATCCGCCTGACCGAATCCCCGTCCGGCCACCCCCCCACAAAGACCGGACAAGACACTGTGCACGCGGGGCAGTTCCCGAGGGAGATCCCCAACATGGCTGCGCAGCAGAACGAACGAGCGGAAGAGGTACCGGCAGGACAGAAGTTCTACGACAACATCTTCCTCCTTCTCCTGCTAGGCGTGCTCGTCACCGGCGTGGTATACGTGGGGTGGGGGATCTGGGAGATCCTCACTCTACCCTCCGCACCACTGCCCTGAGGCGAGCATGAACACGCACACGGGGATGGAGTCGCCGCGCGGGATCTGGTGGAAGCCCGCGCACAAGACCGAGAAGATGTGGGTAGCCATCGCGTTCGGCTGGTGCATGGTGCTCTTCGCGATGATGCCGATCTGGCACCTCAAAGGCGGGCAGAACCCTTCCGGAATACGCCACCGCACCAATCCGCAGGCGTACTTCGCGCGAGCGCAGGAGTTCATCAACACGTACAAGGTCGGCGAGGACCACGGGATTCCGGTAGTAGCGCCGCCGCCCGGGAGTGACGTCTACCTCGTGGCGATGAGCTGGCGGTGGATGCCGGTGCTCCGCCTGCGCGAGGGAGTGGAGTACACGCTGCACCTCTCGTCGCTCGACGTGAATCACGGGTTCTCCCTCTACCCGGTGAACGCGAACTTTCAGGTGGTGCCCGGCTACGACTACGGCCTGCGCATCACGCCCACGGAAGCGGGCGACTACCGCATCACCTGCAACGAGTTCTGCGGCATCGGCCACCACACCATGGTGGGCCGCGTGATCGTGACCGGCGAGGATGATTCCACCGATGTGGCGGAGGTGACCCGATGAAGAGCGTGGCGTTTCGGACGTGCCCCATCACGGGGCTCAGAGTGAGCGCCGACGCGGAAGCGCTCATCAAGGCGAATGCCGTGGCCGCCACGGTCGCGCTCCTCACGGGCGGCATCGCGGCGATAATGGTGCTGCTCACTCGCTGGCAGGCCGTGCACCTCCTCCCGGCCGAGTGGTTCTACCGAATCCTTACCGTCCACGGGATGACGATGCTCATCTTCTTCATCCTCTTCTTCGAGATGGGCGTGCTCTACTTCGCCGGGGCGGTGATGCTGAACAGCCGGGTGGCGACGCCGAGAGTCGGGTGGGCGGCCTTCTGGTTGATGGTGGTCGGAGCGCTGGTGACGGAATGGACCATGTGGACCGGACGCGCCGACGTGCTGCTCTCGTCGTACGTCCCGCTCCGCGCGCACCCCGCGTTCTACCTCGGAGTGATACTCTTCGCGGTCGGCGCGCTCATCGTGGTCGCCGTCTTCTTCGCGACTCTCGTTGTGGCGAAGCGCGAGCACACCTATGAAGGATCGCTACCTCTGGTCACCTACGGCGCGGTGACCGCAGCCATCATCGCGGTGATCACGCTTGGCCAGGGCGCCGCGATCTACATCCCGACGTTTTTCTGGTCGCTCGGGATGATGAAGGTCGATCCCGAGATCTACCGCCTGCTCTGGTGGGGGCTCGGTCATTCATCGCAGCAGATCAACGTGGCGGTGATGGTCTCGATCTGGTACCTGCTCGGAGCACTCACCGTGGGTGCCGTCGTCCTCAACGAGAAGATCAGCAGGTCGGCGTTCGTGCTCTACACGCTCTTCATTTCCATCGCCGCCGCGCACCACCTTCTCGTGGACCCGGGACTCAGCCCGGCGTGGAAGATCGTCAATACGAGCTACTTCATGTACCTCGCCGTGCTCGCGAGCATGATCCACGGCTTCACCGTGCCGGCGGGGATCGAGCTGGGGCAGCGGCTCCGCGGATACACGCACGGCATGTTCGATTGGCTCAGGCGCGCGCCTTGGGGCGACCCCGGCTTCAGTTCGCTGATCTTCTCGATCATCGTGTTCGGCTTCGTTGGCGGGATCACCGGTGTCACCTTCGGCACGGAGCAGATCAGCATCATCGCACACAACACTCTGCGCGTCCCCGGACACTTTCACGCGACGGTGGTGAGCGGAACGGCGATGGCGTTCATGGGAGTCACCTACTACGTGATTCCGCTGATCTTCCGGAAGCAGATCGCCTTCTGGCCGCTCGCGCGCATCCAGCCCTACCTCTTCGCGGGAGGGATGCTCGTGTTCTCGCTCGCGATGACCTTCGCGGGCACCTTCGGCGTGCCGCGCCGCCACTGGGACATAAGCTTCTCGGCGGCGCCCTTCGATGTTCAGTTCAACCCGGCGGTGGATCTGCTCCTCGGAGTGATGGCGCTCGGCGGCCTCACGGCTGCGGTGGGCGGCGGGATCTATATCCTGGTTACGGTATGGTCGGTGTTCTTCGGCAAACCCCTCGAGGCAGGAGAAGCGAGCCATGTCCATGTACGGAATCCCGTCGGGTATAGCGAACCCACCCCGCCACTCCCCGCAAGTTGACGAAGAGAACGAGCGCCTGCACTCCGCCGCGCACGGACTCCTGGGTCCCACGCCCGGGACGGTGGTTCTGGTGCTCGTCTTCCTGCTGGCGTTCGTTGCGTACTACTTCGTGAACTGGAAGCTGCTCTCGCTGGTCTGGAAGATCGGCTGATGCACGCGAAGCGGCACGGTAGTGCGGCGGTGTGGGCGCTTGGCGTCATCGTGACCATCACGATTGCCTGGTGGCTGCTCGCGCTCTGGCCCGTGCCGCCCGGCGCTCCGGAGTGGGTCGGGCGCTACAGAGCGCTCTGCTTTGGCGTGCGACCAGGGGGTGGACCCGACCTCGCCGGCTGGCTCGCCATCATCGGCGAGCC
>DATCXR010000437.1:0-4638 GCA_036565685.1 Gemmatimonadaceae bacterium | reverse complement strand
CGCTCGCCGCCGCTGGAGCCGCTACCGGGGCGGCGGCTTGCACCGCGGCACCCTTCTCGGTTTCGAGTCTCGCCACCACCGTCTGAACCGGGACCGTCTCGCCCTCCTGGACGAGGATCTCGGCCAGCACCCCGGCCGAAGACGCTGGTATCTCGGCGTCCACCTTGTCGGTCGAGATCTCGAAGATCGGCTCGTCGCGTTTCACTTCGTCGCCAACCTTCTTGAGCCAGCGCGAGAGCGTCCCCTCGGCGATGGACTCACCCATCTGCGGCATGATCACGTCTATCCGTGCCACTGGATCAGCTCCTCTCTGAGTTTCGCGTCCTCGGCGAGCCCCTGCGCAACCGCCAGAGTACCACAGTCGGCAGGAGCACGAGTCCCGTCAATCCGCCCACCAACAGATAAAGACCGGTGTGGCAGGCCGGGAGTCCATCGGGCGGCGTACACCCGGTTACGGACTCGACCAGACGGCCTACCGCCACGGCTATCATCCCCCCGCCGAAGAAGCCGGGCACCGCCATCAGACAACCTATACCGACGGCGCGAGCACGCTCCACGCCGACGTCGGAACGCTCCGTTTCCGCCACTCTTCAGTACGCCGCCAACCGGCGCGCCACGTTCACGATGTCCGTGGTCTGCGGCAGCACGTAGTCTTCGAGCGGAGGCGAGTAAGGGAGCGGGACGTCCGCCGCGGTCACGCGCAGGATCGGCGCATCGAGCCACTCGAAGGCATGCTCGTTGATCCGCGCCGCCACCTCGCCGGCCACACCTCCGGTGCGGGTGTCTTCGTGAACGATCATTACGCGATTCGTCTTCTTGACCGTGGCGATGATCGCATCGTCGTCGAGCGGCGAGAGCGAGCGAAGATCTATCACCTCGACCGAGAGCCCGTCTTCCTTCTCGAGCTGCTCGGCCGCCTCCAGCGATTTCCAAACGGTGGCAGCGTAGGTGATGATCGAGAGATCCTTCCCCTCGCGCGCCGTGCGTGCCTTCCCGATCTCCACGAGGTGATCGTCCCCTTCGGCGATGTCCTCCTTGATGCGACGATAGAGATACTTGTGCTCGAAGTACAGCACCGGATCGTCGTCCCGGATCGCCGCCTTGAGCAGCCCCTTGGCATCGCTGGCCGTGGCCGGGTAGACGATCTTGAGCCCCGGCGTATGGAGAAACGCCGCCTCGGGGTTCTGCGAGTGGAAGGGACCTCCGCGCACGTACCCGCCGCTAGGTCCGCGCACCACCAGCGGGCACGGGAGGAAGGCGCGGTAGCGCGAGGTGGCCACGTAGTTCGTGAGGATGTCGTAGGCGCAGGAGATGAAGTCGATGAACTGCATCTCGCACACCGGGCGCATCCCCATGTGTGCGGCGCCGGCGGCCGCGCCGACGATGGCCGCTTCTGAGATCGGCGTGTCTATGACGCGCCCTTCCCCGAACTTCGCGAGGAGTCCGTCGGTGACCTTGAAGGCCCCGCCGTACGCGCCGATATCCTCGCCCATGACGAAGACGTTCTCGTCGCGCGTCATCTCCTCGTCGAGCGCCTGCTTGATCGCCTCGAGGTAGGTTATCTCAGCCATCGTAGGTTCCCCAGCCAGACGGGCGTTCGTTCTTGTCGACCGCTCTGTCCAATCCGCGGCGATACCAGAGCGGCTCGACCTCGGCCGGATCCGCGTACACGCCCTTCAGCGCGTCGGTCGGCTCGGGCATCGGCGACTGGTCGGCGAGGTCGGTGGCCTCGTCGATCTCCTTATGAACTCTCTGGTCTATCGCCTCGAGCTCCTTGCGCTTCACCCCTTCATCATTCAGCAGCACCGCCATGTAGCGATCGAGTGGATCGTTGTTCTTCTCCCACCACTCGATCTCGCCCGCGGGGACGTAAGACTGGTTGTCGTGCTCCGCGTGCCCCTTCCGGCGGTAGGTAACGAGCTCGATGAGCGTCACACCCTCGCCGCGGCGCGCGCGATCCACGGCGCGCCTGGTGACGTCGTAGGTTGCCAGAACATCGTTGCCGTCGGCGCGCACGCCCGGGATGCCGTACGCCAGCGCCTTGTCCTTGAACTCCTTCACCGCGCTCTGGCGATCGGTCGGTGTGGAGTAGGCGTAGCCGTTGTTCTCCACTATCACGACAAGCGGGCAGCGCTGCACCGCGGCCAGATTGATCCCCTCGTGGAAAGCGCCCGTGGAAGTGGCACCGTCGCCCACGTAAACGAGCCCCACGCGCTTCTCGCCGCGCAGCTTGAAGCTCAGCGTGACGCCCGCCATCACCGGGACCATGTCGCCCAGGTGCGAGATCTGACCGATGAAGCCGCGCTCCAGATCGCCGAAGTGGATGTTGAGCTCGCGGCCGCGGGTGGGCGAATCACCCTTGGCCATGTACTGCCGGATGATCTCCAGCGGCTCGGCGCCCTGCACGAGCATCGCGCCGAGGTTGCGGATGAGCGGAGAGAGGAAGTCGCCCTTCGACCGATCGAGCGCGTAAGCGCTTCCCACGGCGTCGGCCTCCTGGCCGAGTGAGCGGAAGAGGCCGCCCACCACTTTGGTCTGCCTGTACAGGTTGACCAGCCGCTCCTCGAGGGAGCGGGTGAGCCGCATGTAGTAATAGAGCTCGAGCTTCTGCTCGCGCGTGAGCAGTCGCGACGGAGGTGGTTCCGGTTCGCGCGCGCGATCGCGCGCGGTGGGCCGCGCGCGTGTGGAGGTGCGAGACGCCATCAGTACGCCGCCTTCAGCTCGTGTCGTGGATCGGCGACGCGGTGAACCTTGACGAAGTAGCGCTTCACGTTCCGGTCGAGTCGGCTCTCGCCCACCTGATCGGTGACCGCGTCTATGAACGTGTAATGCCCGCCCTCCGGGCGGGCACGAAGCGTCACGGTGCCCAGCTCGCCCGAGAAGGTGCGGGCATCGCTCGCCCGCGCGGAGCCGCCACTGAGCCCTATGGTCGGAAAGAATTCGTCCGCGATCGCCAGCGCGTCTTCGGGGCGCAGGTGAGTGCGATGAAAGTGTCGCATGAGATTGTCACGGAGATGCCTGCCGCTCGCCGAGGACCTCCTGCATCCAGTCCACCTGCTCGAGCTGCTGGGTAGAATCGCGCCGGAAGCGAAGGCCCATGGCCCAGTTTCCAGCGACGACGAAGTTGAGCGTAGCGTAGTAAGTGCCGAGCTCCTCACCGGGCACGAAGGTGTCCCACGTGCTGGCGCCGTCTCGCGTGTTGGCGTAGAGGATCCCCTGGCCGCCCTCGATCGGCTGGCCGGAGTCCTTGTCGCGCACTACCAGCTTGTAGCGCGCGGCCTCTCGCGCGTGCGGCGGCGCCGGCTCGCTCGAGACTCGCATGGAATAGTGGTCGGTGTACGCCGGCATGGTGCCTGGCTCCCGCCCACGGCTGCACGCCGCCATTGCGGCGACGGCAGCTACGACGAGAGACAGGCGAACCATGCGCGGATTCCCGATCACGACTGATAATACTCCATGCCGAGGTGGGTGATCTGTTCCTCACCCATCAGGTGGCGCAGCGTGTTCTTGAACTTGGTCTGCTGGATGAAGAGATCATGTTCGGGCTGCAAACCCGGGGCCGCCATGGGACTCTTGAAGAAGAACGAGAGCCACTCCTGGATCCCCTTGAGCCCGGCGCGCTGGGCGAAGTCCATGAATAACGCGAGGTCGAGCACCAGCGGCGCGGCGAGGATCGAGTCCCGGCAGAGGAAGTTGACCTTGATCTGCATCGGGTAGCCCATCCACCCCCTGATGTCGATGTTGTCCCAGCCCTCTTTGTTGTCGCCGCGCGGGGGGTAGTAGTTGATCCGCACGACGTGCGAGAAGTCCTTGTAAAGCATGGGGTACTTCTCGGGCTGCAGGATGGTGTGCAGCACGCTGAGCTTCGACTCTTCCTTCGTCTTGAACGACGCGGGATCGTCGAGCACCTCGCCATCGCGATTGCCGAGGATGTTGGTGGAGTACCACCCCTCGAGTCCCAGCATGCGCGCCTTGAGGCCCGGTGCGATCACGGTCTTCATCCAGGTCTGGCCGGTCTTGAAATCCTTGCCCGACGTGGGAACGCCCCGATCGTTGGCGAGCTGGATGAGCGCCGGCGTATCTACCGCCAGATTGGGAGCGCCGTTGGCGTACGGTACGCCTTCCATGATCGCCGCGTAGGCGTAGAGCATGGCAGGCGAGATCGCCTCGTCGTTGCGCTCCATCGCCTTCTCGAACTGCTCTACCGTGGCATGCTGCGGGCCGGGCCTGATGAAGATCTCCGTGGAGCCGCACCAGACGGCGACCACGCGATCGAGCTTGTTGTCCGCCTTGAAATTGCGGATGTCGTCGCGCAGCTGCTCGGCCAGATCGCGCTTCGTCTTCCCCTGCTTGACGTTGGTGCCGTGGATGCGCGTGACGTAGTGGTTGTCGAAGACCGCGGGCATCGGCACGATGCCCTTGAGGAAGTCAGCGATCGGCTCGACATGGCGCTCCTCGAGCACGCCCGCCTTGCGGACCGCGGTGAGCGCGTCGTCGGGGATCGGGTCCCACGCGCCGAAGACGAGGTCGTCGAGCGAGGCGAGTGGGACGAAGTCCTTGATCAGCGGCGAGCGGTTGTCGGTGCGCTTCCCGAGGCGGATGGTGGCCAGCTGCGAGAGCGAGCCGATCGGCTGGGGG
>DATCXR010000412.1:0-19336 GCA_036565685.1 Gemmatimonadaceae bacterium | reverse complement strand
AGCTCGCCGTATCCCGCCCAGCCGCGGAGGTAGGTCCTACCCGGGAGAACGACCACGCGGTCGACGCCGGCCATGCCGTTCACCGGGTCGCCGGCGTTGCCAGCGTTGCCAGCGTTGCCAGCGTTGCCGCGGCGCCGCGGGAGCGACTGGGCGCGAGCGTCTCCGAGGATCGCCGTCTGGAGGACGGGCGAGATGACGGCGGCGCCGATGGCGGCTTTCCCCAGGGTGCCGAGCATGTGGCGTCGGCTGATGGTGGGCGGCGGCTCGCGGTGGCTCATGGCATTTCCCGGAATAGGGCGGAGGGCGAACGGCGGGGGTTACCCGGGATACAGTATCCCCTCGGCGCGCGGACTGCAAGCGCTTACAGAAGGCCGGCTCCTGTTGACATTCTACCCGAGTGTCCATATCCTGGGGTAGAATGTCTACCAGAGACCGACTCCAGCTCCTGCAGGGTACGCTCGACCTGCTGATCCTCCGTACGCTCGCCTCCGGACGCGCGCACGGCCAGGGTGTCGCACGCGCCATCCAGTCCGCTTCGCGCGACAGCATCCTCGTCGACCACGGCTCGCTCTACCCTGCCCTCCAGCGCCTGGAGGACCGCGGGTGGATCCGCGCCGAATGGGGGACGTCGGAGAACAACCGTCGCGCGCGCTTCTACGAGCTCACCGCCGCGGGGCGTCGCCAGCTCGTGCGCGCCACGGACGAATGGTGGTCCTTCGCCAAGGCGATGGCGCTCGTGCTCGAGCCACAATCATCCGCGGGGTGATCCATGTGGAATCCTCTACTCCTCCTCGGCCGCCGGCGTCGGCCTGACGCCGACTTCGCCGAGGAGATCGCCGCCCATCTGGAGCTCGAGGCCGACCGTCTGGTGGCAGAGGGACGGTCTCGCGAGGAAGCCGTACACGAGGCACACCGACGCTTCGGGAACGTCGGGCTGGTGCAGGAGGACTTCCATCGACGTCGAACCATCGGATGGCTGGAGGCGATCCCCCAGCAGCTGCGGAGGGGCGCGCGTCGCCTGGTGAGAGCGCCGGTGTTCTCGATCACCGCGACGCTCACGATCGCGCTCGGCATCGGTGCGACCACCGCCGTGTTCAGTCTCGTGAACGGCGTGCTGCTCCGTCCCCTCCCCTTCGCGCACCCGGACCGGCTGGTGGACATCTCGCACTCCATCGTGCTGCAGGGGATCAGCCACGTGGATCAGTCGGACGGTACGTACCTCTACTATCGTCGCGCGAACCACGTTTTCACCGACGTGGGCGCGTATCGGGCGGCCGATGTGAATCTGAGCGCGGTGGGCTCGGGCGACGCGGCGAGCGCCCGGCGCGTGGAGGCGGCGCGCGCGAGCGCGAGTCTCTTCGGCGTGCTCGGGGTGGCGCCGATCAGGGGACGCGCCTTCCGCGACGACGAAGACCTTCCGGGTGCGACACCGGTGGTGATGATCGGAGAGCGGCTCTGGAAGGAGCAGTACGCATCCGATCCTGGCATCATCGGAAGCGAGATCGTGATCGACGGTGTGGTTCGCGAAGTGATCGGCGTGATGCCTGGGAGCTTCGCCTTCCCCGACGCGGGTACCGCGCTCTGGGTACCGATCGGGATCGACCCCGCCAATACGAAGACAGCCGCCTTCGACTACCGCGCGGTGGCGCGGCTACGCCCCGGTATCACCGCACAGATGGCCGCGGCGGATCTCGAGCGACTCCTCCCGAAGATGCCCGAGGCGTATCCTGGGCGACTCACCGCCAACGCGATCGCGCTCACCCACATGGAGCCGGTCGTGCGGCCGCTGCGTGACGTGCTGCTCGGCGGCGTCGGCCACGCGCTCTGGGTGATCCTGGGCGCGGCGACCTTCCTCCTTCTCATCGCGTGCGCGAACGTCGCGAACCTCTTCCTCGTTCGCGCGGAAGAGCGGCAGCACGAGCTGGTGGTTCGGCGCGCGCTCGGCGCGGGCCGCGGCGTGATCGTCGCCGAGTTCTTCTCGGAGGGCCTCCTGGTTTCGGTGCTTGGCGGGGCGCTCGGGGTGGCCCTCGCCGTGGCGGGGATCCACGCGCTCCGTTCGATGCCATCGGGGATAGCCATCCCGCGACTGGGAGGCGTGGGGATCGACGGAACCGTGCTCGCCGTCGCGGCCGGCGTGACGCTGCTCACCGCATTCGTCATGAGTGTGGTGCCGGCGCTCCGCTCTTACGGCGCGGGGGCGGCGTCCGTGCTCGTTCAGACATCGCGCAACACGACGGCTGGGCGCAGCCGCCATCGCGCGCGCCGCGTCTTCGTGATAGTGCAGGTGGCGCTCGCGCTGGTGCTCGTAACCGGCGCGGGGTTGATGGCGCGCAGCTTCCAGGCGCTCCGCTCGGTGAGGCCTGGGTTCGAGACCGCAAGCTCGTACACGTTCCGTGTGCAGCTCCCGGATGCAGGGTACCCGACCACCGGAACCGTGGTGAGCTTCGTGACGCGTGCGCTCGGCGAGATCTCGGCGCTCCCCGGCGTACAGGCTGCCGGCGTACTCTCGAAGGTTCCACTCGAGAAAGATGCGCGGCAGGATACCGCCGTCTTCATCGAGGGCAGTGCGCCCCCTGGTGCGATGGGCCAGGCGATGCCCGACATCCACCAGGTGGCATATACGACGACCGGGAGCTTCAGCGCGCTCGGCATCCCGATCATCGAGGGGCGCTCCTTCGACCTTCCCGATGCATCGCGCGCGCCGCTCCAGGCGATCGTGACGCATGCGTTCGCGAGACGCTACTGGGGCGACGAGCCGGCGGTCGGCCGGCGGGTGCGATTCGCTCCGGTGGGACCGTGGTTCACTGTGATCGGAGTGACGGGCGACGTGCACGGGACCCGGCTCGACGAGCCGCCCGACGAGACGGTGTATCTCCCGCTGGTCGTGGCGCCGGGGCCCGCGACAGCGAATGGCGGCGCCGACTCCACGCGATGGGCTCCTCGCGAGCTCGCGTTCGTGGTTCGAAGCTCCGCCGCTTCGCACGATGTGACGCTGCCCGTCGAGCGCGCGCTCCGCACGCTGGCGCCCGCCGTTCCCGTATACGGTGTTCGCTCGATGGAGGAAGTGGTGGATCGCTCCACGGCCCGCACGTCGTTCACCATGGGGCTGCTCGAGGTCGCGTCGCTCACCGCGCTGCTGATAGGCGCCGTGGGGCTTTATGGAGTCGTGTCGTACATGGTGAGCCTACGCGAGCGCGAGATCGCCGTGCGCATGGCGCTGGGTGCGCAGCCCGGCGCGTTGCGGCGGAGAGTGCTGGGCCAGGCGATGGCCGTGGCGGTGGCCGGTATAGTGGTGGGGCTCGGTGTGACGCTGCTGTCGATGCGGGTGATCACGACGCTCCTCTTCGACGTCGCGCCTAACGACACAGCCACGCTCGTGGGTGCCGTAGCGGTGATGGGAGCGGTCGCGCTCGCTGCGAGCTGGATTCCGGCGCGTCGCGCCGCGGCTGTAGATCCGGCTACGACGCTGCGGACCGATATATGAAGGGCAGATCGCCGGAGTGAAGGGAACGCGGCGCCCGCGGCGCTCCGACGCGCTTCCACAAGTGTCCGTCCCGCGCTCGCGGCCGACTACGGCGAGTCCGAACGCGGCGCGCGATCGAGCTCCAGCACTTCCGAGGCGGTGCTCGCCGGAGGATGCTACTGGGGGATGGAGTGGATCTTCCACCATGTCCGCGGCGTGAAGTCCGTAACCTCGGGCTTCGCCATTCCGGCCACAGCGGGAGGGAGCAGCTTCGAGGGTCCCGCCGAGGCAGTTCGCATCGAGTACGACACGTCGGTGGTATCGTACCAGCAGCTCCTCGACATCTTCTTCTCCGTGGCGCACGATCCGACGCAACTGAATCGGCAAGGACCCGACGTTGGTCCGAACTATCGCTCGATCGTCTTCGCCGACGGCGACGGGCAACGCAGCATCGTACGCGCGTACATCGATTCCCTGAGTGCAACGCACGTTTATGAGCGTCCCATCGTGACGCAGATCGCGGCGCTCGACTCGTTCGAGGCTGCCGAACCATCCGAGCAGCACTATGCCGAACGCCATCCGCACTCGCCGTACATCCTGATCAACGACGTGCCTAAGGTGAGGGCATTGAAGGAGCGGTTTCCGGCGTTGTATCGGGATAGCAGGTAGTGGACGCCGAGGTCCGCGAAGCTCCGTCACCGGCGCTCGGCGCTGGGACGGCGTTAGACTGACCGACGCTGTCAGCCTAACACGCCGGCATCCGGTCATCGCTGTCCGGTAGCACGCCTTGTATTCACCGGTCAGCTGAGTCGTCGCGCTGAGCTCACTCCTGCATTAGGCTGACGGGATCCATCAGTCTAACACACCCAGCGACGAATAACGTCGCAGCCTAACGCGTCGGCCGCGGGCCGGCCTCGGCGAGCGCCGCGAGTTTCGCCAGTGCCATCCGCCACCCGGTCTCGTTGTCGGCAAGAGCGACGCCCGCAGGCAGACCCTCATGGAGAGCAACGAGGTCGGTGCCGCCATCGTCGGCGTCGGCGAGCGTGATCGTGGAGATCATCTCGCCACTCATTGCAGGATCGCTCGTCTCGAACTCTTCGGCTTCGATGACCTGTTCGTCGGGTACCAGACGCAGAAAGCGGCCGTGGTAGGTGTCCGTGTGCTCCGTCGTCTTGCCGGTATTCCTCGAGTCGACGTACGTGAGCGAAATCCGGAAGCTCCCGCCCTCGCGCGCCTCGAAGGAATGAACCTGAGCCGTCATGCCATCCGGCACTCTCCACTTCTCGATGGCAGCGGGATCGAGAAGCAGTCGATAGACCGCGGAGCGCGGAGCGCGCATATATCGATGAATGTGAGTAGAGCGCATGAGCGAGAATGGACTGTAGTCGCGGTTGCCGATTCCGGGGCTGCGTTCAGGGCCATCCACGCTCGACACCTGACGCATCGCGAGGAACTGCACGAAGCCGCAGCGTATCCGGGAAGGGCGGAGACAGTCGACCGAACCAGAGCGACCCCAGGCTCGCCGAGATGAATCGCCGCGGAGCATACTCGAGCTCCGCTCCCGTGCCCAAGGGGCTCGGAGGAGACAGCGAGTCGCCGGGCGAGTATACACTCAAACGCAGAAGCAGAAAGTAGCGCCCTGTGGGTCGCCCTCGTTTGACCTCCGGCTCGATCCATGCCTCGACGATCGGATATCGGCGCCCTTGCCACTCGATGCTGCTGTCGACGAGGACCGGAGTGCTTACGAGACTATGCTGGGCGCGAGCGACGGCAAGCGAGTCCGAGAATACCAGCGTCTTCGGGTCTTCGTAGACCGCTTCCTCGACCTCCTGGTAGAAACGCGTCGCGCGCCATGCACCCAGCCCCACTAGCATCGCGCATCCAGCCGCCACTATCCAGCGCTTCTTGTACATGCCGTGCTCACCCCGTCGGAGTCCACGCCTCGCTAGTCGATCGGCTACGCCTCGCCGGGATTGCGGCGCGCCGTGAGGTACCAATACCCCGAGCCGAGTATCCCGCCTTAGATCACTACCTGGACGAGGAGCATCCCGAGGGGAGGAGTGGGGATCGTGTCCGGTGCTCCTGCCATGTGCGCGAGAGCCCCCAGGACCCGCGGCATGACAGCGACGATGTTGTAGATGATGTTCGCGAGCGCTAGCACTGCCCGGACGGCGTACACCTCCTGCGCCGAACGGTGGTAGCTCCAGATCGCCCAGGCAGCAGCGATGCCCGCAATCCCCTGCAGAGCCGCGAGGGCGCGCACCGTGATCGGGAGCTCGATCGCGAAGGGCATCGATGTCGGCCACCAGACGACGGCGGCGAGACCGCCGAGACTCATGAGCGCCAGCAATACCGCCAGAATAGTGTAGCCGATCGGCCGATTCACTTTCTCCTCCGTCGGGAAGACGTGGCGCGCTCGAGCAAAGCGCACCGGCAAGCCGCGACTCACCGTGCGCGAAGATGTTCGGTTCGGCCTGATCTCGCGAGACTCTCGACCCTGACGACATATCTCGCGCTCATCCGCTTCAACGCCTCGTTGCACAACACAGTGAGAGGAGGGTCACTCGCCGACTACGTGGGGTGCAGCCAACCGCGCTGATACAGACGAGCGCCAGAGCGCTGAGGTGAAATACACGCACACCCAAAGGTTCTGTGTATTGTGTAACGCAGAGTTCAGCCGCCAGCGGCCAATATGCGAGCGAGAAGATGCGCAAGGCCCGAGAGACTCGCTAGGCGATCGACCACGATGGCTTCCGCAGTTCTCGCGCTGGTCGGTCTGCAACGTTTCGTCAGGGAACACGGCGACGATCGCTCACTGGTCCATTCCACGGAGCAGGAGAGCGACATGCTGGAGCAGCGAATCGGGCGATGACGGCGAGATCGCGTAGCCGTACGTTCGATACCGTAGCCCGACCCGCGCCTCTACGACGATGACACTCGGCGCCAGGCAGAGGTCGACACATGGGGAGCTCGTGTCCGGCGGCACGGCGCTCCCGGAAAGTGTCCAGATGCCCCGTTGCTCGAGCATCCGCAGTCGATTGGACGCGTACGGCATGCCGAGTCGCCGGATCAAGCAGACATCCACCCCGCCCTTCTGGATGAGGGGGTGACATTCGGGGCCATCAGCCAGCCGTTCGTAGTTGCGTACCGCGGTATCTAGCGTCGACCACCACCGCACTCGCTCGAAGCCAGTCACCCCGGCACTGTCGTCGACGAATCTCCAGAGGTCGCCGACGGCCGGCGGGTAGCCGGTGCGCCAGATACGCAGCTCGCGACGGTCGCTGGATCGCACACCGGCGCTACGGAGGTCGGGCAGCTCCAAGGCTGCTGTCGCGCTGGCGATGACGCCGGCGGCCGGACTTGCGCAGCGCCCTCCGGGCGCACATTCCACGGCCACTGAGGGAGCGCGGCGGCAACCGAGAGTTGCGAGAGCGGCGACGAGAAGAACGAGGCGCATCTGCATTATGATCTACCGCGTACCTTGGTGTTGCCTGACAACAATTAGCCAGCGGCGTTCTGCATCGCCGTGGTTGATAGGCTGCGGTGTATCGCAGTCTAACACGCATCGACCTGGCGGCTACTGGTCAGGCAAGCTCGCTGGCATCAATGCCTTTCGTCATGCGATCCGGCTTGCCGGCAGGCATTAGGCTGACCGGCTCGGTCGACCTAATGCCATCCCGGCGCCGAGCCGCGGTGCAACCACCCGCTCACCCCCGGGGCGAGCATAGTCCGTGGCAAACACGAAGCCCACCACGGGCTCGTTGAGCTCAGCGTCCGCACCGCAGCGCTCCACGCCCGAGCCGCGCAGCGCTCCACGCCCGATCCGCGCACCGCTCCACGCCCGAGCCGCTGCGGAGGGACGTCCGCACGCCCGGTAACTCTCAGGAAGCGCCTGCCCGCTGGCCTGCCGGAGTGCCAGCGCTACGACGCAGCATGACAAGCTCCAGCAACGCGGCAGCGAGCACGCCGGCGGCGTATGACGCGAGATCGCGCGGATCGAAGCCACTCCCCAGTACCAGATGTCCGAGAGTCGTCTCGCGGAGGGCGTCGATCCCTGGTGCATGATAGAGCTGGCTGACCTCCACGGCGAAGCAGATGGCAAGGGCCACGATGGCGCGACGCGAGAGTCGGACCGCCGGCGCAGCCGCGCCAACCCACCACGCGATCATCGTGGCCCAGAGCGCGTCGCCGAGCACATCGCGGGCGACGGGGGAAAGCGCCGCGCCGTGCAGATGGACGGCGAGTCCCACGACGATCGTACCGACAGCGAGTGCGACGTAGACAATGCGGCTACGGAGCCAGAGCGACATGCAGTACACCCTCGTCGAGAACGGCGCCTCGAGAGCGGCGGCTCGAGAGGCGCCGCTCTAAAGCAGCGCCTCGCCAGCTACTCCTTCCCCACCGCCCCCACCACCTCGTTCCCGCCCTGCAGCCAGTATCCGAACCACTGGCGCAGCCGCCCCAAGCGATCCACCAGCAGCCACGGCTCTCCGCTCCGCGATAGCTCGTGCGTGGAGCGCGGATACCGCACCAGCTCCACGGGCACACCCTGCTTCTTCAACGCCATGAACCAGAGCTCCGCGTTCCCCATCGGCGTGCGGAAATCCTCCTCCGATTGCACGATGAGCGTCGGCGTCTTCACCTTCGCCACGTGCCGGATCGGCGAGAGCGAATCGTACATCGCGAAGTTGTCCCACGGCTTCCCGTAGAACTCGAACTCGGTGAGCCCCTGCGCGTCGGACGCGCCGTACCAGTAGGTCCAGTCGCTGATCATCCGGTCGGCCTGCGCGGCGTCGAAGCGATCGGTCTTCGTGGTGATCCACGCGGTCATGAAGCCGCCGTACGAGCCGCCCGTGACTCCCATGCGCGTGGAATCCACGTCGGGACGCTTCGCCGCGATGTCCACGGCCTTCATGAGGTCCTCGAAATCCTCGGCGCCCCAGCGGCCGCGCGTGGAGTAGGTGAAGTCCGCACCGTAGCCGCTCGAGCCGCGCGGGTTGGTGTAGAGCACCCACATCCCGGCGCCGGCGATGTTCTGGAACTCGTCGAACCAGCCCTCGCCGTACGCGGAGTGCGGGCCGCCGTGCACGTACAGCACGAGCGGATACTTCTTACCGGGCTCGTAGCCGTACGGCTTCATGAGCCAACCCTCGATCTCGAGGCCGCCCACGGACTTGTAGGTGAAGCGCTCGGAGCTCGCCCAGGCGATCTCGGCGTTGAGCGAATCGTTGAAGCTCGAGATTCGCCGCTCGTTCTTCCCGTCGATGTCGGCCACGTAGATCTCGGTAGGGTGATCCACGCTGGTGGACGCATATGCCACGGTACGGCGGGCAGCGTCGTACGCGACGTCGCGCAGCTGGCGCCGCCCGCCTAATACCTCGCGCACCTTCTTCGACTTAGGGTCGAGCCTGAGGAGCGCGGTGCGGCCGCCGATCGCCGCGGTGAAGGAGATCTCCCCGGTGGGGAGCCACTCGAAGTCGTTCGGCTCGTAGAGCCAGTCGCCAAGTACGTTCACCGGCTCGCCGCCGCTAGCGCTCACGACGTAGATGCGCCGCGACCTGGTCCGCTCGGGCGACGCCACGAAGGCAATGCTCTTACCGTCAGGCGACCACGATATCTGCCGCTCGTCACCCATGAAGTCCGCCACGCGCCGCGGCGTGCCGCCGTTCGTGGAAATCACGAAGACGTCGGAGCGATTCCGCGGCGCTTCGTCGCGCGCGGAGTCGTATGGCAGCCGCTCGAGCGAATCGCGCTCGGCGTCCACCACGGAATCCGGACGCAACTCGGGATCGGCAACGAAGGCGATCCACTTCCCGTCGGGCGAGACAGTCGCGCCGCGACGCGAGTACAGCGTGGTGTCCACCTGCCGCGCGGCGCTGTCGCCCCGCGCGCGCACGTAGATCTGCGATGCACGCCAGACACGCGCCTGCCGCGGCCCAGGGACGAACCCGGAGTTGTTCGACTTGTAACGCTCGTCCACGACGTGCCGCCCGTCGAAGCGGCGCGCGTCCACCGGATGTGTGATCGCGCCGTACGGAGGGCGCGCCATCGCTTCCATCCCCTTCCACGGATCCTTCTTCGTGGAATCGGCGATGGAGCTGTCGGCATCGACGTCGCTCCACACCGCGATGCGTCCATCGCGCGTGTACGCCGCGGAGCTCGGAGGCGCGTCTACCGGCTGGAAGGCCTCGCCGCCCGGCCGGTCCATGCGCAGTGCCCAGGTGCGGCCCGCACGACCCTTCTCACCACCGGGACGACGCGAGTCGAAGTAGAGGAGCTTCCCATCGGGCGAGAAGCGCGGGTTCGAGCTCTCGGTCCCCGGAGACGTGTAGCGCGCCGGAGCGCAGCTCTCCGCTTCGGCGGAGCTCGCACGCCCGGCAGCGCTCCGCGCGGCGGCAGCGGCAGCGGCAGCGGGACAGCCGGTCGTCGGCGCCACCCATACTTCGCTGTGTCGCTTGTTCGCCTTCTCGTTCACCGTGGTGACCGTGAACGCCACGAGCTTGCCGTCGGGCGAGAGCGCGGCGTCGCTCACGGTGGTCACACGGTACCAGTCGTCGGGAGTGAAGGCGCGGCGTGCGCCATCCTTCTGCGCGGCCACCGGCTGAATACCGAGTACGACGAGGAGCGCGGCGGCACCGAGGGTACACGTCGAGCGCATGGAGGGTGCTCCCTTCGGAGGGGTGAAAGTACGTCGTGCCGGCACGATCACCGGCACGACGAAGCTCAGCCGCGGCCTGCAGAAGCCGCGGAAGTGCAACCATGAGCTACGACTATAATCGTAGGCGTGCGCTCAGTCGAGCTTGGCGTCCAGCTCGAACTTCAGATTCCCCTTGAATGCCTTGGAAACTGGACAGCCATCCTTGGTCGCTTCGGCAAGCTTCTGGAAGGTGGCGGCATCCACGCCCGGCACGTCGGCGCGGACGGTGAGCTTCATCGTCGTGATGGTGAAGCCGCCGCCATCCGGCTGGATCGTGCACTCCGCCGTGGTGCGCACGCTCTTGGGCGGCGTGCCGTTCTGCTCGAGACCGAGACTCAGCGCCATGCTGTAACACGCCGCCTCGGCCGCGGCCAGCAGCTCCTCGGGGTTCGTCCCCGCTTCTTCACCGAAGCGCGTGCCGAACGAGTACGAGCCACCGATCTTCCCGCTCGCCCCATTGAACGTCCCCTTCCCAGTCTTCAGACCGCCCTCCCAGACGGCGCTCGCCTTCCGTGTCGGCATCGATCGCTCCTTGCTCCGTGTCGCGTGTATCGGCGCGCCCCCGCGGCGCCGCCTCGTGGCAAGATCTCCGGGTTCGTGCGGCTTATCAACTTGTAGGCGAGGTCAGGCTTCGCGCTCCGCTATATTTCATCGGACCGCGACCGAATTCACCCGAGCGCAGCCGTGTGCCTATGCCAGAAGAATCCGCCACCGAAACTCTGCCGCCGAGCATCGAGCGCGTCCTCCGGCACTTCCGCGCGATGGGGCGCGAGGAGAAGATGCAGTCGCTCGTCTCCTACGCGAAGAAGCTCGAGCCGCTCCCGCCGCGCTACGCGGCGATCGACCGCACGAACTTCGCGATCCCCGAGTGCCAGACGCGCGTGGACATCATCCCCGAGGTCCACGACGGCAAGCTCCACTTCTACGCCGACGTCAACATCCGCGAATCACCGACGATTGCCGCTTTCCTCTCGATCCTCTTCTCCGCGATCAACGACCAGCCCCCGTCGGTCGCCCTCTCCCTCCCCGGCGACATGGCCCGTCGCATGATGAACGACATTGGCCTCGGCTCCCGCGAGTCGGGACTCAATGCGATGGTTCAGAGGGTGAAGAAGACGGCGGGGGAGATGGGGGGAAAACAGGAAACGGGGAACAGGGAACAGGAGACAGGTACCGGCTCCCGCGAGTAAGACCCTCACCTCCGAGGCAGTTCCTGTCTCCTGTTCCCTGTTTCCTTTTTACTTCTTTACTTCTTCTCACCATGCTCCACCGAACGAAACTCCAATCCCAGATGGGGATGACCATGGGCGCGCCGCCGCCCAACTCGGAGGAGGAGCTCGAGAGACTCCTCTCGGAGCCGACAGGTGGGGTGCTCGAGACGATCCGGAAGACGGAGGGCGACATCATCGTCCTCGGCGCGGGAGGGAAGATGGGACCCACGCTCGCGCGGATGGCGCGGCGGGCGCTCGATGCGGTACGGCCGAAGGACAGAGTCATCGCGGTGTCGCGCTTCTCGAGCGCGGAAGCGGCGCACAGGCTGCGCGCGTCGAGCGTCGAGACGATCACTTGCGACCTCACCGACCGCGCGGCGGTCGCCGAGCTGCCCGATGCGCCGAACGTGATCTTCATGGCGGGACAGAAGTTCGGGACGAGCGATGCACCCGGTGCGACATGGATGATGAACGCGGTGGTGCCATCGATCGTCGCGGAGCGCTACGGCAAGTCGCGCATCGTCGCGTTCTCCACGGGGAACGTCTACCCGTTCGTGCCGGTGGCGAGCGGCGGATCCACCGAAGACGACCCGGTCGGGCCAGTCGGCGAGTACGCGGCATCGTGCCTCGCGCGCGAGCGAATCCTCACGTACCACTCCGAACGCGCGCAGACGCCGATGGCCATCGTGCGACTCAACTATGCGGTGGAGCTGCGTTACGGCGTGCTCGTGGATGTAGCGCGCAAGGTACACGCCGGCGAGCCGGTGGACGTGGGCATGGGCTACTTCAACGTCATCTGGCAGGGGGACGCGTGCGCGCGCGCCATCGAGTGCCTGCCGCACGCGAGCTCGCCCCCCTTCATCCTCAACGTCACCGGAACTCAAACTCTCTCGACCCGCTCGATCGCTGACTACTTCGCGAACGTGCTCGGCAAGCCGGCGGTGATCGAGGGTGTCGAGGACGAAGACGCGCTCCTCAGCAACGCGGCTAGGATGGCGGAGTTGATGGGTGAGCCGGAGGTCTCGGTGGGACAGATGATGGTCTGGATCGCCGACTGGATCCAGCGCGGTCGGCCGCTCCTCGACAAGCCCACGCACTTCGAGGAACGTGGTGGACGGTTCTGATCCCGGCCGGCTGCGCGCGCACCTGCTCGAAGGACAGGTCATCCCCGCGCACCCGCTCGCGCTCGACCGCAACCGCAAGCTCGACGAGCGGCACCAGAGTGCGCTCACCTACTACTACGTGGCATCCGGCGCCGGCGGCGTCGCTGTGGGCGTGCACACCACGCAGTTCGAGATCCGCGATCCACGTCACGGGCTCCTCGCACCGGTCCTCGAGCTCGCCGCCGATGCCGCCAGGACTGCTCTCACGATTCCCGGCTCGCACGATCGCGCAGGCGAGCTCGCACTCATCGCCGGCGTATGCGGTCCTACCGCTCAGGCAATGCGCGAGGCCACGCTCGCACGCGATCTCGGTTACGATGCCGCGCTCCTGAGTCTCGCGGGTTGGAACGACGCGAGCGACGACGAGCTGCTCGAGCACTGCCGCGAAATCGCGGGCGTGATCCCGATCATCGGCTTCTACCTGCAGCCCGCGGTGGGCGGCCGCGAGCTCGGCTACTCGTTCTGGCGCGAGCTCGCCGAGATCCACGAGCTCGTCGCGATCAAGGTCGCGCCATTCGATCGCTATCGCACGCTCGACGTCGTCCGCGCCGTCGCGGACTCCGGGCGCCACGATGTGGCGCTCTACACGGGGAACGATGACAACATCGTAGTGGACCTCCTCACTCGCTTCCCGCTTGCCCGCGTGAACCGACCGGGCGCGGGGCACGCGGCCAGAGTACACGAGAACATCGATGGCGTGATCGCTCTCCATCCCGATCGCCCGTTCGGCCGCACGTCCCGCATGGTGGGCGGACTCCTCGGCCACTGGGCCTTCTGGACCAGCCGCGCCGTGCAGCTCCTCGGCGAGATAGCCGCCGTGAGCGAGGACGATGAGCTCGACGCCGCATGGCTCACTCGCGCCGCGCAGATCACCGATGCCAACGGCGCCATCTTCGACGCCCGCAACGGCTTCGCGGGCTGCATCCCCGGGATCCACGAGATCCTCCGCCGCCAGGGACTCCTCGCCGGCACCTGGTGTCTCGACCCCGCCGAGTGCCTCTCGCCGGGGCAGATCGAGGAGATAGACCGCGTCAGAGCGGCCTATCCGTGGATGAACGACGACGATTTAGTGGCCGAACGCCTGCACGACTGGCTCCGCTGAAACGAAATCCGCGCTCATCTGTCGTTATGATGGGCGATTCGCCCGCCAGTACGGGCCCGACGGCCGCGCAGGAATGGCCGGCCGTCGTGAGCCGATCGTCGGATCTCTCACAGCGGAAGACAGTGGGTACCAACTATCGCGGCACGCAGCGCCAGCTCCGCGCGCTCGATGCGTACATCAAGCTGAAGCGCGCCTCATCATCCACGTCGGGCGGCCTCTACACGGCTCTGTTCATCGAAGAGCGTCTCACCGAGAGCCAGTTCGGCGTGCTCGATGCTCTCCATCACCTCGGTGCGCTCTCGCCCGGTCAGCTCTCGGCGAAGCTCTTCAGGAGCAGCAGCAACCTCACCACCGTCATCGCCAACCTCGAGCGCGATGGGCTGGTGCGCCGCACGCGCGATCCCGACGATGGGCGCGCTCACGTGGTGAGTCTCACCGCTCGCGGCCGCCGGCTGATACAGCGACTCATCCCCACGCACGTGGAGCGCGTGGCGCGCGCGATGAGTGCGCTCTCGCCGCGCGAGCAGGAGGAGCTGGGGCGCCTCTGTCGCAAGCTCGGGCGTTCGCTCAGCGATGGGGACGGGGCCGCGCGTAGAGGATAAGAGGCGGTCGGCCCGGGATTCGCGGAGGGTCTGACCACAGGATCAGACACCCCATGGAGCCCGAACATGCAAGCACCGCTCTACCAGCGTATCGCGCTCGCGCTGCTGAGGATCGTCGCCGCCGGCATCATAATGCAGCACGGCGTCCAGAAGCTCTTCGGCCTGCTCGGCGGAGTGAACGGACAGGGCGGCACGGTGCAGCTCGCGTCGCAGTTCGGCCTGGCGGGAATACTCGAGACCTTCGTGGCGCTCCTGGTGCTCGTGGGCCTCTTCACGCGCCCGGCCGCCTTCATCCTCTCCGGCGAGATGGCGGTGGCGTTCTTCCAGGCGCACTTCCCGCAGGCCTTCTGGCCGATCGAGAACAGGGGCGAGGTGCCGGTGCTCCTCTGCTTCATCTTCCTCTTCTTCGCCGCCTTCGGCGCCGGGAGCTTCAGCCTCGACGCGCTGCTCGCCCGCAAGGCAGACTCCAGGTCAGCCGAGCGGTCCATCAGCGCGGCGTGATGACGGCGATACCCCGCTATACCTGCCCCGCGCGCATCGCCGACTGAACCATCATGAACTCGCCTACGTTCTCGGTCGTGAGCACACCCACCAGCTCATGGCCGCGAACGACGGGCAACGTCTTACAGCGGCAGCTGCGTAGTCGCGCGAGGGCATCCTCCAGCTCGTCGTTCGGATCGGTGACCGCGAAGGCGCGGTCCATCGCGTCGCCCACACGGCTCGTGGGCCCGTGCGCAGCGAGAGCTTTCATCAGGTCGCTCCGCGTGAGCACGCCCACCACCGCGCCACGCTCGAGCACCGGAAAATCCTGCTGGAATCCCGAGAGCACCTCGTCCACCGCGCGCGAGAGCGGGTCATCGGGCGTGAGGGTGCGAACGTCGCGGATCATCACCCGCTCCACGCGGATCCCGTCGAAGGCCGTGTTCTGCTGCGCCATTGCCGCCTCGCCGGCTGCACCGAGCCAGACGAAGAGCGCGATGAGCACCAGCCACGGATCGCGCAGGACGAAGAGCCCGACGATCCCGAAGACGAGCGCAAAGCCCTTGCCCACCTCGGCGGCGATGCGGGTGGCGCGGAGATGAGGCATCCTCGTGGCGAGCGCCGCGCGAAGTACGCGTCCACCGTCCATGGGGAAAGCGGGGATCGCGTTGAACACCACCAGCCACACGTTGACCCACATGAGCCGCGAGAGGAACGGAGCGTCCTCGCGCAGCAGCACGCCCGGCCCCGTGGGAAGACCGGTGGCGATGAGCGCCGCGAAGAGCACTATCACTATCGCGATCGTCACCGCTGGTCCGGCCAGCGCCACCGCCAGCTCGCGCTGCGGCTCCTTCGGAATTCGCTCGAGCTGCGCCACGCCGCCTATCGGAAGGAGGGTGATCTCCTTCGTCGGTATCCCGTAGTGCCGCGCCGTGAGCGCATGGCCGTACTCGTGCAATATCACCGAGGCGAACACGGCGAGGATGAACACCACGCCGTTCACCGCGTCGCTCACGGCCCCTCGGAGCTGATAGCTCGCGAACGCCACCCAGGCGAGGAGGATCAGGAAAGTGGCGTGCACGCGGACATCAATCCCCGCGAAGCGTCCGAGCTTCCACGACCACTTCATTTCGACGTCACGCCCGGCATGGCGCCTCCTCTGGTAAAGGAGCGATGAGATAAAGTGAACAATAGCGCCCCGAACAAGTGGGTTGTGGCCGGCACCGTGATGACCGGCACCATAATGGCCGTGCTCGACTCGAGCATCGTCAACGTGGCGCTCCCGGACATGAGCGGCTCGCTCGGCGCAACGGTCGAGCAGATCACCTGGGTGATCACCGGCTACATCCTTGCCAACGTCATCATCATGCCCATCATCGCGCTGCTGTCCTCCCGCTTCGGCCGCAAGCGCGTGTACATGATCAGCGTCCTTGCCTTCACCGGAGCATCGATGGCGTGTGGCGCCGCGCGCAACCTCCCGCTGATAGTCGTGTTCCGCATCATCCAGGGATTGGGTGGCGGAGTGCTGATCACCGTCTCGCAGGCGATATTGCGCGAAACGTTCCCGGTAGAGGAGCAGGGCGTGGCGATGGGCGTGTACGGGATGGGCGTGGTGCTGGCCCCCGCCATCGGCCCCACGCTCGGCGGCTGGCTCACCGACCAGTACTCGTGGCCGTGGATCTTCTACGTCAACGTGCCGATCGGGGTCATCAACCTGTTGCTGGTGAGCCGCTTCATCCACGATCCGCCGTATCTCGTGCGCGAGAAGGGGGAGATCGACTGGAGCGGGCTGGCGCTCATGACCATCGGGCTCGGTGCGCTGCAGCTGATGCTCGAGCAGGGAGAGCGCGAGGACTGGTTCGCATCGTCGTTCATCGTCACGCTCGCCGTGGTCTCGGCCGCGGGGCTCATCCTCTTCGTGTGGCGCGAGCTCGTGGCGCGGCGTCCGGCGGTCGATCTCCGCATACTGCGCAACTCTTCGTTCGCCTCCGCGACTGCCATAGGCGGCGTGCTCGGGATGGGCCTCTACGGATCCCTGTTCCTCCTCCCGCTCTTCCTCCAGAATCTGCTCGGCTACTCCGCCATGCTATCGGGACTCGCGCTCATGCCACGCAGTCTCGCCATGGCCGTGGTGATGCCGATCGGCGGGCGGTTCTACAACAAGCTGGGCCCGAGAGTGCTGGTGGGACTGGGGCTCGTCGTGAGCGCGTACTCGTTCTGGGCGCTCGGTCAGCTCACCACCGAGATGGGCTTCTGGGACATCTTCTTTCCCCAGATGTGGCAGGGTGTGGGCTTCAGTCTCATCTTCGTCGCGCTGAGCACCGCGGCGCTGGCCACCATCCCCAAGCCGAAGATGACCGCGGCCACGGGGCTCTACAACGTGGTGCGCCAGGTATTCGGGAGCGTGGGGATCGCGGTGGCGGCGACGCAGCTCACCACGCACACCGCCATCTACCGCGCCGAGCTGGTGACGCACATGGGAACGACGCAGCTTGTGCAGGCACGCCAGTTCATCGAGATGACGGCGGCGGCGATGCGGCATCGCGGTCTCGATGCGCTGGGGGCCACCCAACGTGCCCTCGCGATTCTCGACCTGCGGATCACCCGTCAGGCCGCGACGCTGGCGTACAACCACGTTTTCCTGCTCGTCACACTACTCTTCGCGATCTCCGTCCCGCTGGTCTTCCTCCTCAAGAGCGCGAAGACCGAAGGGCATGCGGAGATCATGGTGGATTGAACGGGCCACGTCGTATGGATAGAGACAGCGCACGCGTTGGTACATCGCGGCTGTGGGAGCTCGTCTCGGGGGCGTGGTTCATCGCGCGGACCTGCGGACGCGGAGGTCGCGGAGGGGAACTGAGAGGGCGCGGAGAAGGCTCCGGACAGTAGGGCCCTCTCTTGCCGCTCCGGCTGCATCTCGGCGTCCGGGTCCCTCTCGGTAAGGAACGCGGAGAACGCGGAGGAGCGCGGAGAACGCGGAGAAAACCAATAGGGCCGGGATCTCGAGCAGGAGCTCTTAGGGGAACTGCTCCCTCACCTCCAGTTCTGCCCGGGTGGGCAGGACTCTGGGTGCGGGAGCAGTTCCCCTTAAGACCCATGGTTCGGGATCTCGGCTGTAGGGCTTTTCTCCGCGTTCTCCGCGCTCCTCCGCGTTCTCCGCGTTCCTTACCGAGAGGAAGCTTTCCTCCGAGAAGCAGTCAGTCTCACGATCGTGATGCGTGCTGCCGAAGGACGTTCTCCGCGCTCTCTCTTTACCCCTCCGCGACCTCCGCCTCCGCAGGTCCGCGCGATGAACCCTCCGTCGCGATGAACCCGACCAGCCGAGATGTACCGCCGCGTCCTCGGGTCCGCGCGATGAACCAAGCCTACCTGCTCCTGTCCAAGCGAGATGAGCTGACCCGTCCTGCTACCTCCGCATCTTGCCGAGCAGCCGCAGGATCTCGAGGTAGAGCCAGACGAGCGTGACGAGGAGCGCGAAGCCGCCGTACCACTCCATGTACTTCGGTGCTCCCTGCTGCGCGCCGCGCTCGATGAGATCGAAGTCGAGCACCAGGTTGAGCGCCGCGACCGCGGTGAACACCACGCTCAGCCCGATCCCCAGCGGACCCGAATCGTTGATGAGCGGCATGTTCAGGCCGAAGAAGCTCATCCCGATCGAGACCAGGTAAAAGAGCATGATCCCGAGGGTGGCCGAGATGATCACGCGACGGAACGTGTCGGTCGCGCGGATGAGCCCCGTCTGATACGCGAGCAGCATCCCGATCGCCACCATCAGCGTGAGCCCCACGGCCATCGCGGGGAGGCCGTGGTACTGGAGGTTGTAGACCTGCGAGATGGCGCCGAGCGCGAGTCCCTCGAGTACCGCGTAGAGCGGTGCCACGATGGGTGCGGTGCGCGGCTTGAAGATCGCCACGAGGGCCGCCACGAATCCGCCGAGCGTGCCGATCAGGACGGCCATGCCGACGATCGCGGGGGTTCTCGCGGTCGCCTGCCACACCCAGGCGGCGGAGAAGGTGGTCAGTGCTATGAGCACAATGGCCTTCAGCACCGTACCCGAGACCGTCATCCGCTCGGCGTAGCTCTGGGCGTGCGCGTCGCGGAAGATGGAATCCCGGAGGGCCGGGTTGGAGCGGGCGATTTGCGGGAAGCGAGCCATTTGCCGTAGTGGTGGACGTGAGAGAGTGTGCTGCCGCAGCAGCCGTATTCCAATACTACCCCCGAGGAGGCCGGGAGGTAACATCCGGGCGGGGTCAGGTCTGACCCCGCCGTTCTGACCCCGCCGTTCAGGCGGGCGGAGCTTCTCCGCCGCGCGGGGGCGCGCCCTTCTCGCCGTTGGCGTCGGAGCCAGGGATGGGCGGCTCCTCGATCCAGCCGGTTGGGCGCCTGAGCCACACCGATCCGTCGTCGCACACTACCAGAACATCATCGCCGCGGCGCATCGCGGAGATCGGTCGGCGCACGCGCGTGGAACCCGCGGCCGGAGGCGGCACCGAGCGCCAACCCCGCTCCGGCGGCTTCTGGGAGGCGGGCGTGGCTGGCTCTGGTGGCCTGGCCGTCGTGGGAGCTGTCCCGGCAGGGGGCTCGCTGCGGGGCGGTGTCGGATGCCGAGGGGGCTCGG
>DATCXR010000406.1:0-6021 GCA_036565685.1 Gemmatimonadaceae bacterium | reverse complement strand
GGACGCGCGCGCGGGCGGTGGCGCTCAGCATCGTCTACCCCAGGAGGGGCCCGGCACTCGAGGACGAGCTCCGCCGCCTCCAGACGGCGCTGCCGAAGGACATCGCACTCGTGGTCGGCGGTGCCGCATCATCCACATACGACGCGCTGCTCGAAGAGATCGGCGCCACTCGTCTCGACGATCTCCCACATTTCCGAGCACACCTCAGCGGGCTCCGCCGCGCTCGACGGCGTGGACGCTGAGCTGCCGCCCAGTTGACCGATCGGTCAAGGTCCAGTAGCATACATTGGACAATCGGTCAATATGTGATCGCGACCACACGGTGGAGCAGTACGCGGCTGCGGGCCACGATCACAGTGATCACAGTGCGCCCTAGCGCGCGCGCCGGCGATGCCGGCGAACGGGAGGGACGTAGAATGCCGGGACAGAAGGCGTCGGAGACAGTTCGCCGCGAGCAGATATTGCGAGCGGCGTACGAGGTGGCCTCTCGCAAGGGGATCGACGGCCTGACCGTGCGAGCGGTCGCGGCCAGGGCGAAGCTCAGTCATGGGCTCGTCCTCTTCCACTTCAAACGAAAGGACCAGCTCGTCGATGCTCTGCTCGACCGAGTGCTCTCGACGAGCCTGAAGCTTCACATGTCCGAGGACGTCGCGCGCATCGCTCATCCGCTGGATCGCTTGCGCGCGCTGCTACGGCAGGAGATGGATCGCCTCTCCGGCGAGCCGCGCCGGACCCGGCTCTTCTTCGAGTACTGGGCACTCGGCACGCGCCACAGCGCCACCCGGGCGAAGATCAGCGCGGAACTGGACCGTTATCGAGCAGCGTTCCGAGCGACGACCGAGGACATTCTCCAGGCGGAACCAGCGCGCTTCACCGGTGTGACGTCCGATCGCCTGGCCGCGGTCGCAGTGAGTTTCATCAATGGGTGCGCTGTCCAGGCCATGATCGACCCGGAGCATTTCGACATCAACGAATACCTCGCGGCGGTACAAGGGATCATCGGACGACCGCCCCGGCAACAGCATGGTGAGCACGCAGACGGCTGACGTGATCGGCGAATCGCTCTCCATCACGCAGTGGCGCTGCGATCCAGGCCGCCACGAATCGCTGCCTCACTCACACGCCTCCCTGGAGCACCGCGCGGCCGCAAGCCCAGCTTGCGTTCGTCAGCGACCGTCCCGCAGCCGGAGCCCGTCGAGCCGGCTCTGAATGCGGCGCGCCACCGGAGTGTCGAGATCCGTACCTGTGCGGATGCGTTGCAGCTCGGCGTGCTCGATCTCGAGCAGACGCCCTAGCAGTTGGCGCGTACCATCGTGGAGCTGCGCCTCGAGCGCCTGCTCCGCGGCACCTGACAGCCGCACCTCGCGGCGCCGCTCCAGCCGCTCGATGCGGTCCGCGTAGAAGCCACGCACGCGCTCCACGACATCCGGCGAGACACGGGCCGCGCCGCCGATGGCGTCGATGCGGCTCAGCGCCGCGCGGGCCATGCGCAGCTCCGCCGAGAGCTCCTGGTCCTGTACACGGCCGACGACAGCGCCAACACCGAGCCTGCGGATCACGACTGGCAGTGTCAATCCCTGTCCGATGAGGGTCACCAGGACCACGAGGAAGGTGACGAACACGATCATGTCCCGCCCCGGGAACGGTTGCCCGCCGCCGGTCATGTGCGGCAGCGACAGTGCTAGCGCGAGCGAGACGACGCCTCGCATCCCCGCCCAACTCAGCACGGTGAGGACCGGCGCCCGCGGTCTCGGCGACGGCACGGTCTCCGAGAGCGCGCGCTGTACGCTGTGCGACAGCCAGGCCGTCCCGAACACCCAGGCCGGGCGGATGAGGATCACCGTCAGGCACACCGCGGCGGCGGTGAGTAGGCCGGACGGCCGATCCAACAACTCCAGTACCGCTGGTCGCAGCTGCAATCCCACGAGCACGAACGACAGCCCTGTGAGGAGGAAGTTGATCATCTCCCAGAGTACTCGACCCTGTAGCCGACTCGCTGCCGCGGGGCCCAGTACGCTGAACCGGCTGAGATACAGCGCGAGCGCCAGCACGGCGAGCACGCCGGATGCGTGCACCTGCTCCGCGGGAAGGAACGCGGCGAAGGGGAGCAGCAGCGTCACGGTATTCTCGACGGCGGCGTCGCCCACTCGGTTCAACACCTGGTGTCCGATCCAGCCGACAGCCACGCCGATCGCGACACCCACCGCGGCCGCGTACCCGACGCGCACTGCAGCCGACGCCGGTGCGAACGCGGTCCCGGCGATGGCTACCCCGCTCGCGACCTGGAACGCGACGAGCGCCGTCGCGTCGTTCACGAGCCCTTCGCCTTCCAGAATCGTGACGAGCCGCCGTGGAAGGTGCAGCGTGTCGGCGACCGCCTTGGCCGCCACCGCGTCTGGCGGCGCGACGATGGCGCCCAGCGTGAACGCCGCCGCCCACGAGAGCTCCGGCGCCAGAGCGCGGGCGACCACTGCCACGGCAACCATGGTGACGAGCACCAGACCCACCGCGAGCAGCAGGATCGGGCGTGCGTCCTGACGGAGCTCGGCCCACGACGTGTCCTGCGCGGCAGCGAAGATCAGCGGCGGGAGGAAGACGACCAGCACGAGCGCCGGCGCGAGGGCTATGCGAGGAATGCCGGGCACGAGAGCGAGCGTCAGGCCGCCGAGCGCGAAGACGATCGGGTCGGGCAGCCCGGCGCGCCGGCCGACGGCGGCGAGAATCGCGATCGCGGCAAGGAGCCCGAGAGCGAGCCCGAGGTCAGGCAAGAGAGCCGCCTCTCGCGTTCGGTGCGTGGCGCGCTTCACGGGCCGTGAGGCGCGGCCACGGGACTACGCGGGCGCGGCTCACGGCCAGCTGAAGATCGTCGATGGCGCCGCGCCCGCGCGCCCGCGCGCCACGTCGGCCGGCTCCCGCCAGAAGGCTCGCGTCCAGACACTGCTGAGCCGAAGCTCCCAGCGCGCGTGCGGGTCCCGACTCACGGGGATGGCGAGATCCAACCGCCAGAGCCGCGGCGACTGCGGCGGGGAGGCCGCCAGCAGCCCCACCCCCACCGCGACCACGGTCCTGCTATTCACCCCGAAGGGCGCGTCACCCGCCCATACCCGGCCTGCATCGATGAAGCCCGCGAGCCCGAGCGCGCCGTGCTTCGTGAGATTACCGATGGACCAGCGATCTTCGAGACGAGCGACGCTCCGGACCGCGCCCGCCACGCGAGATGCGTGGTAGCCGCGTACGCCGCCTCGCCGGTCACCGAGCATGAGTTGGAAGGGGACCCGCGCCCGCCAGCCGCCGCCGAATTCGACGCTGCTGATGAGCACGTGCGCGACGGCGGGCTTGACGTACCAAGCCAGTCGCCCGCTGCCGATCATGGAATCCCAGCGGTTAGTGCGCCGGTCCCTGCGCGCTTCGCCTTCGACCCGCAACGCGGCGAAGGAGGTGGTAGAGCCGAGCCCCGCGTAGAAGTCCCCAGAGACGAAGATGTCATCGTCGTTGGCTCCGAATCGGGGGATGCCCCGCCCCACCAGAGCGCCGAACTGCACGCCAGTGGCCACGTCCTGCACCGCCCTGAGTGCGTCGAACCCGCGCACCGGCATGAACGACAGGGCCCGCAAACCTATGACGGCGTTCAGGCGCAGATTGCGGTAGGCCGGGACCGGGCCGCCGAGCGTGGCGCTCGTGTCCATGACGAGTCCCGTGTCGGAGACGATCACAGCGTGGTCCGCGGGTGCCACGTCTTCATGAGTGAGCAGGGCACCGACAAAGGCGCTTCGGCGTCCGAGGCCGAGTCGGCGAACAGCTCCCAGGTCCCAGAATCGGCGCCGAACGCCGAGCGATAGTGCGTCGTCCTCCGGGGGAAGAAAGGACACGTAGCGGTTGACATCACCGTACCCCGCATGCCACGCGGTCCGCTGCAGATCGGTGAGGAAGGTGTGGCCGAGGGCGAGCGTGAGCGTGCTGCCAAGCGGCGCGCGCTCGGCCACGAACGCGAGCGTGTAAGGCTGGCCGAACACCTGGTACGCGGTGCCGTACGCGCCCACGCCGGTGCGATACGCGAACCCTCGCTTCACGCTCGCCGCGAGGTACAGACCCTGGCCGCCGACGTTGCCGTTGCCGAAACGGAGCGCCGAGGGAAGCATGCCGTGAAAGTGCAGGCCGAACACGGTGGGGATCTCGTCGATCGTCTCGACTTCGATGCGCACGCCGCCAACGATGTCCGGCACGGCGCGCACAGTCGCATCGGCGAGGAATGGTTGCAAGCGGAGGATGCGCTCCGATTCAGCCCGTTGTCGCTCCGTGCAGCGATGTCCCACCTCGAGTAGCAGGAAGCGGCCGATCACTTCCGCCTTCGAGGTGGTGTGGAGCAAGCCTACGCTGCGCGCGAGCTTGCGCAGGCGTCGCGGAACCGAGATGAACGATGGATCGCGTGGAGTTATGGCGATCGCGGAGACGATCTTGCCATCACAAGAGGCTGTGGTACGCGTCGAGTCCTGCGCGGAAACCGCGCGGCATGAGACGAAGAGGGCGAGCGTGACGAGCAACCACCGAATACTTCGTGCTGGCGCTCCGTCGACGTATCTCGCCGTGCGAGTCCCGCGGCGGATTTCGGGTTCACTTGCACTGGGTCGGTCGTCGTCAACGTCGTTGCCGGTCATCGCTTCCTTCGTGGCGGCGCCGGTGGCATGCTGCCGGACCGGGCATCCGGAAAGTACCGACGGGTTCCCTCCTCTCCTCATCACATGCTCATCACACGTTGCCGTGGCCTCCTCACCCACCAGCGCGCGCCCACTCCTGCTCGACGACCGCGATCCCAACGCACTCACCCGCATCGAGGCTAGCGAAGTCCCCAGCGCGCGGGCCAGAACGGTGGACGACGCCGTCCGGCCGTCATCACACGTGGTGAAGTCGATTCAGTATTGACCGGGTGTGCAAGGAGCGATCCGATGTCTCACCATGTAGCAGCTGGTCAGCCGCCGGTCGTCACGTGGATGGCAAGGCTTGCAGCTCCCCTCGGATCACACGCCGTTGGATGCGCGAGCACTCGCTCAACCTACGACCATAGGCCGCGCAAAAAGCGACCGGGCGCAGAGCCCAGCCGCGAGTTCATCCGCGAGCTGCCTTTGCGCCCGGCCTCACCCGAGCGTTCTGGGTTGTCGTTCTACTTCCATGCCATGGCCAGGGACGGAATCGAACCGCCGACACGCGGATTTTCAGTCCGCTGCTCTACCAACTGAGCTACCTGGCCTCGTCGCTCTTACAGCCCTGAATCGTACCAACTCAACCATCCCATTTCAACCCTGGCGGCGTCTCGGGCGCCGGTATTGCCGGCCTCCCCATCCGCGCACGCAACATGCTAGAGAGCGGTCGAGGACACTAACACATCCCCAGGAGCAGTTCCATGAAGTACCATGCCGCTCTCTCGATCGCGTTCGTCGCTTCCGCGCTCGCCTGTTCCACCACGAGGACCCGCGAGTCGACGGGGGAGGTGGTGCCGCGCACCGACACCGCGACGGTGCCGGCGGACACGATCACCACCCGCACGCGCGATGACACCCTCAACCTGCAGCGCGACACCGCGGTAGTTCGCGATACTACGCTGATCTTCCGCGACACCACCACCGGCGTCTACGGCGACACCATTAACAGACGCATCGTCCGCGACACAGTCATCCTCCAGCCGCGCGATACCTCCGCGATCCCGCCGGATACATCGCGGTAGGTCGCCTCTGGCGTAGTCGAGGGCGGGCGGTGATCGTACTCTGATGACGCTCCGCACCCTCGAGCGAACCGCCATCGCCGGGCTGCTCATCGGGGTCGGGCTGCTCGTGGTCGATGCCATCGAGCACGATCCGGCCAACTTCTTCCGCTACATCCCGCGGCTCCGCCCAGGGCGCGGAGCCTGGTGGCATCTGCAGTCGCTCTGGCACAACCGGCCCGCGCTTCTCCTGGGCTTCATCATCCTTTGCACCGCGCTCGTGCTCGCGCTCGTCGTGGTGGTGACCGCGCTCGTGCGTGGGATCG
>DATCXR010000395.1:0-13207 GCA_036565685.1 Gemmatimonadaceae bacterium | reverse complement strand
GCCGGAAGCGCAGCTGCGGGTAGCCGCCGCCGTCGATCATGATGTGATGCTCGTACGCCACCGTGGCAGCGAGATCGAGACGCTGGTCGCCCTCGAGGATGATCCGCGCGCCATCCACCGGGTGTGCGTTGAGAACCGCGCGCTCCGAATCGCTCAGCTTCCCCGGCTTGACGAGGATGTCGCGCGGCACGCGCACCTTGCCGATGTCGTGCAGGAGCCCGGCGGTGCCGAAGGCGCGGGTGTCCTGCGCGCCGAAACCGAGCGTCTCGGCCAGCGCCATCGCGAGCACCGCCACGTTGATCGAGTGGGTTGTGGTGTACTGGTCGAAGTCCTTCATCTGCATGAGCGGCATCACGATCTTGCCGCTCCCGTGCATCGCCACCGCCAGCGATCGCACCACCGCTTCCGCCTCGATCAGCGCGAGCGTTCCCGTGGACTCCATCTCCCCGTGGATCCAGCGGACGGCGTCCGCCTCCTCCCCGAGCGAGTACGATATGGTAGCCGTGGGAAGCGGTCTTCGCTCGCTGACCGCTTCCGACTCGCGCACCTGCCCGGGGAGCCCGACCGCACCGTACCGAACGTGGCTCGTGTGAGCGGGGCGCATCAGCGTCGTGAGCGAGGCGTTCCCGACCAGCCGCTTCTCGATCTCGATGAGCGATCCCAGGTACTCCTCTGAGGTCACTCCGCCGTCGATCTCCAGCCGCTGCACGCCGGCGAGCGCGAGGCGGGACGACCATTCCCAGTCGCTGAGCTCCCGCATGGCCCGCTTCCCGCACACCACCTCGTTCATGAGGAAGCTGAACTGCAGCCGCCCGCTCTCGGAAAGCGCGAGTTGCAACCGCTCGTACGACTTCTCCACCGCGGCCATCGTGGTAGGGTGGTCGTCTCCGTAAAGAGAGAGCGTCGCAATCGCCCTGGTGAAGGCGAGCAGGAAGTCGGCGGAGGCGCTCATGCCGGAGCACGCTCGCTCGATGCTGCCGCGCGCACTGCCGGGTCGGGGTGGCGCGCGGCGCGCTGCAGAACGGTGGCTACTCTGGGGTCGGCAGCCCACCTGTTGGACAAACCGGCCAGCGCGGCGAGGGCGCGCGGCGATCCCTTCGTGAGCTTGCTCCCCAGAAGCCAACCACGGCCCTTCACGACGTTCTCGAGCAGACAGTCTCTCGCCGCCGGGTCGTCCACCGATGCCACGACGCGGATTGCGAGCAGCTCGAGCTCCGCATCCAGGGTGCGTGCCGCGAGCCGCTCCCGGATGATCTCGAGCGCCCCGGCGGGACACCGCTCCAGCGCCCGTCCCAACCCCAGTCGCACGATCTGGTCGTCGCGGTCGCGGAGCGCGGTGAGGATAGCGGCGTCCCGCTCTCCATCCTGCTCGAGGAGGACGCGCACCGCCTGTCGCCGCACTCGGGAGTCCGCGTGCGACGCATAGGCCGCCGCGGCAAATCCCACGGGCAGCTCGTCCATCCCCTCGAGCAACGAGAGCATGTTGCGCTGAACGTACCATGGCGCATCCGGGAGCCGAGCGGCTACCGCGGCTCCTATCGCGGGGCCGAGTGCCCCGAGGTGATCGAGAAGCATACGCCGTCTAGCCCTCGATTCCGCCGCGGCCAGCGCATCGAGGAGCGGCTCAGCTGCCTCTGCCCCGAGGTGCGTGACCATCCAGCACACCTCGCGCGAGTCAGCCGGTGCTTCGTCCAGGAGCGTTCGGAGATGATCCGGAGTGGCGATGCACTCGATGATCGCGGCCGCCGCATCGTTCTCCTCGCTCGCTCCGTCGAGCATTTCCACGATGGCCGGAAGCGCGCCCTCCACCGCCATGGCGAGCACGGCCTCGCGCAGCATCGGCCCCGCAGCTCCGACCTCTATGCTCATCTGCACGAGTCGCTCGTTCTCGCAGCGATACATGGAGTCGTCCGCCACCGCGAAGAGCGGCCGGTCGATCGCCATCTGCTCGAGCATGGCGCCATAGCGGGCCGAGGTAGGATCGGGGAGAGTCCACCCCGACACCAGCTGCTGGATCTGCGTGCGCAGCGCGAGCTCCGCTTCCGGCTTCACCCGTGGCTCCCCGCGCTCGGCGTGCAGCGCCAGCTTACTGAAGAGCCGCATGAGCGAGCCAGAGATCACCTGGTGAGAGCCATCGGCTGCCGCCTGCACCAGGGTGAGCGCGGCGTCCACCGCCATCCCCTTCGACGCGTCGAGGAGGAAGCGCTTGCGCTGCGTGAAGTCGCCACCCTGCTCGAGGATGCGCCGCAGCTGCTCGGGTTCCAGCGCGCTCACCAGCTCCGATACCCGCTTGCGCAGGAGCGCCGACTCGGCCCTGTCGCCGCTGGACAGCTCGTTCGATATCTGCAGCAGATAACCTATGATCACCTGATCGTACGCCTGCTCGCGTGCGTGCGCGTTGATCGCGCCGGCCACGACTACTGGATCGGTCGGCGTGCGTCCCACGCTCTCGTCGGACTGCAGGGCCGCGCGCGCGAGATCGAGCCATAGCTGGGAGGTCCGGTGCTGCGTGCTCGAAGTAGCTACGCTCTCGGCGGGATCGTCCACCAGCTCGAGCTGATCGTAGGTGAGCGGCAGGAGCCAGATGTGCTCCGAGCGAAAGTTCGCGCTCGCGCTCACGGGATCCACGGCGGTGCCCTCGCGATCCGGGTCGGTCGCGAGGATGCGCAGCATCGCGTCTATCTCATCCACGCGCACGCCGTCATGGAACTTCACGGCGCCCACGCCATGGCGGTGCAGGTGCTGGGCGAGCGCCTGGAGGAGCGGGTTACGCGAGTCCGTGGCCAGCCCTTCGATGATCAGCTGGTGCCGCGCCACGCCGAGCGCCAACGATCCGCGCTCGCGGAGCATAGTGTCGAGCCGCCGCGCGACCGCCGCCCTGGCCACGTTCAGCGACGGATGCCCTTGCGGATACATGCCGTGCTTGTGCAGCGCGATCGAGAGCTCGATCACGAAATCGGAAAGATCCCGCGGCAGGACCGTGTTCGGCTGCTTGGCCGGGAGAGCTTCCGTGCTCATGGGCGGAGGCGGCTGGGCATGGTCGGTAACAATTCGACAGCCCACACCGGCGAGAGGTAACGGCACGGAACAGGCGGGGTGAGATCACTCGCCCTCTCGGCTCACTCTCCCTCGCCCCCCTCCGCCCTCGGATCCTCCCTCGGCCAGAACTGCTGCAGCGTCATTGCCGGCTCGGTCGCGACGTTCAGCGGTGCGTCCCGCTCCTCGGGTACGGACCACGGGAGGTCGATCCGTCCCGCGGGCTGCACGTTGCCGTAGAGCGTACGAAGGTCGCTCTCGTCTATCCCGATGGTGACGAGCACCTCGCCGGGCAACGTGCCCGGCCCGAAGAACCAGTACGTACCGCAAGTGCAGATCGCATGCGGGAGCCCGATGGCGGGACCGTAATAGTCGATGGCGCCAGCCTGACCGTAGTTTTCCGCCGCGATCACCGCCTTGGCGCGCACGTCGGGCGGGAGCGAGTCGTACACGTGCGCCACCGCCTGCACCCGCTCGCGCCAGCCGAGCATGTCGGCGTAGTCCTGCGGGAGTTGCAGCGTCTGTCCCATGTTGGTGGTGACCATCCCTCCGGGACCCATGGTCGCGTAACGCGCCATCGTTTCCGGCTGCAGCACCGGAAGACCGAAGGGGAGCACGAACGCGCCGTACGCCACTATCACGATCGCGACCACCGTGCGCACTACCGCCCGCCCGCGATTGTGCGCCAGGTAGTCGCTCACCCGCTCGACCCACTCGGCGCCTGCGCCGAAAAGCACGGGGTAGACGGGGAGGAGGTAATAGCCCTTCCCGTGCATGGCGAGCAGCAGCAGAAGTGCGCCGATGCAGGTGAGCGCCACCACGCGAAAGGGGGCACGCCGCAGCAGTTCCAGGAGACCCACCACCGCGATGAACACCGCGGGCCCGAGCATCGCCAGCTGACTCCGGAGGAACCCACCCACGGTAACGTGCGTGAGCTGCTCGGCGCCCAGCTCGCGTGCGTAGAGGATCGCCGGCCAACCGGTGCGGATCTGCCCCACGATGCTGGGCGAACCGATCACCAGCGCGATTGCGGCCGCGAGCCAGGGCCAGCGCGTCCCCAGCCAGCGGCGCTCGGGGAGGACGATCACCGCGACCAGCACCGCCACTCCAATGATGCCGATGCTGAATTTGGTGAGAAGCCCGAAGCCGCCGGCAAGACCCACGAGGATCCACCAGCGGGGATCTTCGCTGCGACCGAGCCTCAATAGCGCGAAGAGCACGACCGTCCACGCCAGCTGATCGAGCACCACGGGCTGGAAGAGCGCACCCGAGCGCATGAAGGCCGCGCTGGCCACCACCATGAGCGCGGCAAGCCCCTGCGCGTAGCGCCCGCCGCCGAGCTCGCGCGCCGCGAGCGCCGAGAATAACACGAGCACGGTGGAGAAGAGCGCCGGGACGATGCGCAGCGCCTCCACGCTGACGCCCACGGTATGTCGCATGAGCTGCGCGAGAATCGCGATGGCCGGCGGGAAGTCCATCTTCCAGAGCCGCAAGTGCTCGCCCATGGCCAGGTACAGGAACTCGTCGCGATGTACCTCGTACGGCGTGACGACCGCCGCGGTCGCGTGCATCGCGAGCTTCAAAACCACCGCTGCCACGATTACCCAGAGCGCGAGCGCCGCTGGCCCCGTGGGGCGCATGGCGTTCTTGACCCGCGAAAGCCCTCTCACCGGACGTACGTCGAAGTTCTGTCTCCGGAGCGCCTCCGATGCTCTCATCGCACCACCGTTCGCGTGGCGCCGGCGCCGGTGGAGAACGTGCAACTGTCGCGCTCTTCCATTGCAGCTTTCTTCATGGAGATCGGGGAGATCGTGCTCGTGTGACCTTGCATTACCGCGTTCGCGATCGGGACGGCCGCCACATTGCAGAAGTCCTGGTACGATGAGCCGTGCAACGGGCGGCCGGGGAGGATCATTGCAGACGTTTCTACCAGTGGCGGACTTCAGGAATTCGGCGCGGATCCTCGATTGGCGCCGCCTGGGAAAGCAGCGCGTGGAAGCCTGGATGATTCACGACATACTCACCAACCCCGAGTCCCGCTGGACGAGCTGGCGTCACCACCCCGTCATCCCGATGTGGCGCGGATACGAGGATGCGCTGAGTCTCTACTTCTGGAGCACGGTGGACGAGTGGAGGCGGCGTGGCTACAGAAGCACGATAGAGCTCCCGCGCCCCGAGGGGAAGGTGTTGCTTCCACCCTGGCTGGGCGACGAGCGCCTCCACGCATCGCACCGGAGCAATCTGCTACGCAAGGAGCCGGGATGGTATGGTGCCTTCGGCTGGGCGGAGCAGCCGGACCTCCCGTACTGGTGGCCCGGCGCGGCGTACGCTCGACCTCGATCGGATCTCGTTGATCGCTCGCCGTGAGCCATTCCGTAAGCGCGACGTCAGCCACGCCGTGAGCGCGACGCTCCTCCACGCGCGCTCTCTCTCCACGCTCTGAAGCCGCGGCTCCCCCGCTCTATAGCGTAGAACGCACGCTCCATCCCGAGCCTATGCACGCTCGGCGCCCAGGAAGCTAACTGGTGCAGCGGCCTGTGCTTCCACTCGCCGCTGCGCGTGGTCCACCCCCTGCCTTCCTGGCGGCCGTCGTAGTCGCCGAGGACGGGTCGACTCGCCTCCGCGACCTTCCACCTCCATCAAAGGGAGAAGCGCAATGGAGAACGTTCAGGAGCAGTACATCGCGCGCCGCATCGAGCGCGATCAGCGAGTGCTCGATCGGGCGCTCGCCGACAGCGACTTCCGCAGAGAGCTCGTGGAAAGTCCGCACCGGTCGCTCTCCGAGCTTTACGGAGTGACGATCCCGGAGAACGCAGACGTTCAGGTGTTCGAGGAAACCGAAGGCAGCCACTACGTCGTGATCCCGCCCGACATGTCGCGCTTCTCCGAGGAGCTCACCGACGAGCAGCTCGAGGCGGTGGCTGGAGGATGGTTCGTCCAGCTCATCTGGACCACGCTCTGTGTGGGCAGCGGAAAGCCTGGCGGCACCTGAGAGGCACTGTCCACCCCAAGCGCTTCTTCACCAGCAGGAACGACCCTCAAACCCCACGGAGGCAGTATCATGCCCACGATCCAGGAGATGTACATCGGCAAGCGCATCGAGCGCGAGCAGCAGGTTCTCTCGAAGGTGCTCGGCGACCCCGCGACGCGCGCGGCGTTGCGCGAGCGGCCAAAGGCGACGCTCGAGTCGATCTACGGCGTGCAGTTCCCCGAAGGCACCGACATCCGCGTGCTGGAAGAGCAGGTCGGCAGCCACTACGTCGTACTCCCGCCCGAGGGCCTCGGCGCCGGCGGCGGGGAGCTGAGCGACTCCCAGCTCGAGACCGTGGCGGGCGGCTGGTTCATCCAGCTCATCGCGACGTCGATCTGCTTCGGTAGCGGCGACCCCGGCGATACCAGCGTGCCCGACATCCCGGTCGTGCCCGTCTGATCGCCCACCGCGACGCGATCATAGCGGCAATGCATCCATCAGTGAGAGCGACCAGCGACTCGCACGTCCACCTGCAGTCCAGCCGTGCGGCCGGTGGCTCCATTGATGGTGCATGCGGAGGAGATGCCGGTAGTGGCTACGGCAGGGCGGAGTGCGGCATACAGGCCGTGCGTGCGATGGTGATCGAGATGGTCGAGCGCGCGAGCACGATGCGCGAGCGACTGAGCGGCGATTTTCTGCCGCGCCCATCGGCAGTGTGCGAGCATGTGAGCGGGTCGATCGATGCCTGGTGTGCTTCGGCCGCCAAGGGGGATGCACGAACGTTCGCCCGCCGGCTAGCGCTCGATGGACTCGACCTCTCCAGCGTGGAACGTGCCGTTGGCGCGGTGAGCATCGCGCCGAGCCGCGACCTGCCGGAGTGGGCGATTCTGCTCGAGCGCTACTTCCATGCGCTCCCCCAACACGGGGAATTTCCTCGGGACAATGCCGACAAGATTCCGTTCGAGGAGATCTTTCTCCCACTCGCCGGTCTGGTCGAGCGGGAGCTCGGGTGCATCCTGGGTGACGAGCTGCGCGAGGTGTCGAGCGCGGCGCGTCGCGGGTTGCGGACCACTCTTCTGAAGCGCCTCGCACGGTCGGCCGCTCCGACTCTGTACGAGCGCTTCGACTCCCATCGCGCGGCCCGCTCGGGGAATGGACGTGGTGAGGGCGAGAACGAGACTCCCTGCAACGCGCCGCGTGGAGTCTACCGGGAGTACGTACGCGGCATGCTCGGGGGCGGGATGGTCGAGCTCCTCCGCGAGTTCCCCTCGCTCGCGCGCATCGTGGCGACCGTCGCGCTCCTCTGGCGCGACGCCAGCGCCGAGCTCCTCGCGCGCCTCCACGAGGATCGCACCGCGATCGCCAACTACTTCGACGCCGGCAGAGAACCGGGTGCACTGCAGGCGGTCGAGTCCGGAATGTCCGATGCGCACGCAGGCGGCCGTACGGTTCACTTCCTCACCTTCGCCTCCGGCCTCCGGCTGGTCTACAAGCCCCGCGGCCTGCGAATCGACGCCGCCTTTGGCGAGTTGCTCGCCTGGCTGACACTGCGCGGTGCGCCGCTCCCGCGTCCGCGCGCTGCTGCTCTCGCGGTACGCGTACTCGACCGCGGGAGCTACGGCTGGGCCGAGTACGTGGAGCACCACGGATGCGTCGACCTCTCGGCGGTGGGACGCTACTACCAGAATGCCGGTGCGCTCCTGGCGCTGCTCCACTCCCTGGGCGCCACCGACTGCCACTACGAGAACATCGTGGCCAGCGGCGAGCGGCCGGTGATCGTGGATCTGGAAACGGTGCTGCAGCCCGAGATCGCGCGCTCCGATCCACCACTCGACCAGGCGCGCAACTTCGGCGCGCGGCGACTGTACGACGACTCGGTGCTCCGCACCGGGATGCTCCCGGCCTGGCAGCGCTCTGGCGAGTACGACGCTTACGACATCGGCGGCCTCTCCGCGAATGGCGACCAGACGACGCCTTTCACGTCGCTCCGCTGGCGCGCGATCAACAGCGATGCGATGCGCGCCGAGCACGGGCGAGCTACGACTGGCTCACACCCCAACTTCCCCGTCCTCGGCGGCCGCGCCGTTCCGCCCGCCGCGCACGTGGACGACATCGTGCTCGGTTTCAGGCGGATGTACGAATGGCTCGCTGCGCACCGCGACCTGCTCCTTTCGCCCGATGGACCTGTCGAGCGACTCGCCCGCGAGAAGGTGCGCTTCATAGCGCGCCCCAGCAGCGTCTACGATCACGTGCTCCGCCGCTCGCTGCGAAGCGACGCACTGCGCGATGGCACCGCACGCGACATCGAGCTCGAACTGCTCGCGCGCGGCCTCCTACCGCTCTCACAGGAGCTCTGGCCACTGCTCGAGGAAGAAGAGCGTGCGCTCGAGCTGCTCGACATACCGATCTTCACCATGCGAGGCGACGCAACGCGACTGACGCTGGGGAAGCGCTCGGTCCCTGTGCAGAATTCGGGACTCGGTGTGGCAACCGTGCGCCTCGCGGCGCTCGGGCCGGCGGACCTCGACTGTCAGCTGCATATCATCCGTGCCTCGTTCGCCCTTCGCTACTTCGGCGATCGAGCGACGCCGCACGGTCGCGATGAAGAAGCGGTCCGCGAAGCCGACGCCCGTGACGCGACGCCACTCTCGCACGGAGAGATCCTCGCCTCCGCCCTGGAGATCGCCGCCGAGCTCCGGCGGATGGCACTCGTTGATCGTCGCGGAGATGTCACGTGGATCACCACCGAACCGATCTCGCGCGCGGGGCACCACCGCCTCCAGGCGACCGGCTATGGACTCTACGACGGCCTGGCGGGGATGGCGCTCTTCCTCGCGGCCGCAGCCCGCTGCGATGGCGATCCCGGCCTCGCGGACGTCGCCCGACGTGCGCTCCGGCCGATCCGGGAGCGACTGCGCTCATCTTCGCCGGCGTACGCGGACGAGTACGGGATCGGCGGCGCGTGCGGCGCCGCCTCCGCCATCTACGCGCTCCTGCGGGCCGGTACACTCCTGAACGACGGGGCGGTCTTCGATGATGCGCTGCTCGCGGCGCACCAGATCACTCCGTACGCCATAGCCCGCGACAGTCGATTCGATGTTCTCTATGGTTCCGCGGGTGCCATCCTCGCGCTTCTTGCGCTCTACAGGTCGCTGCGCTCCGACCAGCTTCTGGAGCTTGCCAACGAGTGTGGCAAGCACCTGCTCGCGCATCGAAAGCCGAGCCGAACGCCCTGCGGCACGACTCATCTCGTGTGGCTGACCACCGAAGGTCGCGCGCATATCGGATTCGCGCACGGCTGCGCCGGGATCGCGCTCGCCCTCTTCCGGCTCCACGCGGCCACGGGAATCACCCAGTACCTCGTCGCGGCACTCGACGCCGTGCGCTACGAGGACTCGCTCCTCCGCATCGAATGCGGCGAACGACCGCTCGCGCGCGCCAGGGAGGTCGCTACGGATGCGGAACGTTCGACGATCGCGCAGCCCGCCAACTGGTGTCGCGGCGCTTCCGGCGTGGGAATCGCCCGCCTCGCCAGCGTGGCTGGCTCGCACGCCACCGAGCTCCGAGCGAGCGCCGAGCGCGCACTCGCCACCGTCGTCTCGGACACCGATCGCGTGACCGCTTCGCTCGACTGCGCCTGCTGCGGCGCGTCAGCTGCGACCGAGCTCCTTCTGGCGGCCGGACTCCGATGGGGCGAACCGACACTCCTCGCTGCCGCGCAGCAACGCGCATCGAGAATGGTGCGGCGGAGCCGCGTGCTGCATGGTTACCGCCTGTCCATCTCGCCGGGTGCCCAGTTCCACGACCCGGCGCTCTATCGCGGGACGGCAGGAATTGGCTATGGTCTACTGCGACTCTGCCACCCCGAGCTGCTCCCCTCGTTCTTGTCGTGGGAATGATGGTCGGATCGACCCTCCACAGGAGATGGTGAGATGACGTCTGCACAGGATACCGCGGCGATGCCGTCCCCGCAGTCCGGCCCCCGGCGCCGGTTCGTCAGAGCTCTCCGCTTCCCGCTCGTCAGGATCGTGCTCGCCGTGATCGTGGTGAGCATCGCCATGAATGCCACGCGCGGCATCCTGAAGCTTGCCGGCATGGCGCCCGAGCGCGGCGCGCCGCATCGGCTCGCCCTCCTCCTCCTCGGCACGGTCACCACGATCGCGGTGGTTCACGCCGCCTACCTCGCTTATGTGCGATACCTCGAAGGTCGGGCCGCCACCGAGTTCGCCGCGACCGGTGCAGCGAAGGAGCTGGCACTCGGCGCGATGATCGGTGCCGCCATCTTCTCTCTGGCGATCGCGGTGCTCTTCGCCGCCGGTTGGTATCGCGTGGTCGGGGTGAATCCGTGGACAGCCGCCCTAGCGCCACTCCTGGCTGCCGCCGGAGCGGCGTATGTGGAGGAGCTGATCGTGCGCGGTATACTCTTCCGCAACCTCGAGGAGATGCTCGGAAGCTGGCTCGCGCTGGCGATCACCGCAGCACTGTTCGGTTTCGCGCATCTCGCGAACCCCAATGCTACTCTCACCAGCGCCCTGGCGATCGCGCTGGAAGCGGGTGTGCTCCTTGGCGCCGCTTACATGGCGACGCGGCGCCTCTGGCTCGCCATTGGAATCCACTTCGCCTGGAACTTCGTGCAGGGTGGAATCTTCGGAGTCGCCGTGTCGGGCGTCGCGTCGAATGGGATATTGCGCGGCGAGCTGCACGGGCCGGTGCTGCTCACAGGCGGCTCCTTCGGCGTGGAGGGGTCGCTGGTCGCCGTCATGGTGTGCCTGGCCGCGGCGGCGCCGCTGCTCGCCATCGCTCGCCGCAGAAGGAACGTGGTCGCGCCGATGTGGCGGCGGCCGCTCACCGCGGCCGACGTGCCACAGCTCAACGCCACTGCCGCCTTCAGCTCGGCTTCAGTCTCTGGTGACGCAGGAAATCCATGAAGCGCAGATAGTCGGCGTCGGCGATACCGAAAACGCCGAGCAGCTTCTTGTAGCTCCCGCGGGAGCGATAGAGCCCCTGCTCGATGATCTCCCGCACCTCGCCCCTGCTCAGCTCACGGTCCATGTACGGACGGTAGACCACCTCCCAGAAGCTCTCGCCGCCCGAGGTCATGCGCGCGATTGCATCGCCCTGCTCGCGGTGCAGCGGGATCCGCTGCAGCTGCTCTTCTCGAGCCACGCCCTCGAGCTGCTCGGTGAAGTGTGCCGGCTCGATCATGGGGCCGTCGCTCAGGTGGAATCCCGTGTCTACCACGCTGACCAGCTCACGTACGTTCCCCGGCCACGGGTAATTCGCGAGGAGGTCGCGCGCTTCCGACGAGAGGCGCTTCATCGTGGCGCGGCGCGCGCCGAGCCGCCGGAGATGGTAGTCGGCGATGAGCTCCCAGTCGTCGCCACGCTCTCGCACCGCGGGTACCCTGATCTGCAGATAGCGCAGTCGGTAGTAGAGGTCCGCGTGAAAGGTGCCGGCGGAGATCATCGCTCGGAGATCGCGATTGGTGGCGGCCACCACGCGCACGTTCACCCGTTTCGCGTGGCTCGCGCCGACCGGTCTGATGTCGCCTTCGCTCAGCAGGCGGAGTAGCATCGCCTGCGCCGGCGGACACAGCTCGCCGATCTCGTCCAGGAAGACGACGCCGCCGTCCGCCTCTTCGAAGATCCCGCGGTGATCCGACACGGCCCCTGTGAAGCTCCCGCGCTTGTGTCCGAAAAGCTCGCTCGCCACGAGTTGCGCCTCGGGGTAGCGGCCGCAATTGAGACTGAGGAATGGTGCGCGCCTCCGCTCGCTCAACAGGTACAGCGCTCGCGCGAAGAGCTCCTTCCCTGTACCCGTCTCGCCAGTGATGAGCACCGGGCTGTCGGATTCCGCGAGACGGCTCAACTTCTCCAGCGCATCGCTCAACGTTCGATGTCGTCCTATCAGCAGAGTCGGACTCTGCTCGCCCCATCGTTCGCGCGACAGCGCTCCGATGCGTCGGGCCAGCTCTACCTGGCAATCCCGGTCCACCAGCGACTGCGAATGTAGCTGCACGAGCTGCCCTCCGATCCGGAAGCGGCGCCCGACTGTGGGGCGCCGGTTTGTGTTGCCGGACTTCGCGAGGGCTACGATACCGGCCCGCGTCACGCAGGCGTCAGTCGTGCGACCGCATTCCGATCAGGGCCGCGCGCTATCGAACCGAGCGACTCCGCGGTCGTCCAGCGTGGCCGGAACGGCGCTATCGGGGAGGTACTCGAACGCTCCGTTGCGAACTACCATCTTCGCTATTGATCGCCCCACCAGGTTCCCGGTGCTGTCGAAGGTGAAGCCGCCGGTTACGCCCTTCCAGTCGCGCAGCGAGTGCAGCACGCCGGCTACGCTGTCGGGGAGCGCGGTACCCGCGCGCTCCATGGCATCGGCCAGGAGACGCATCACATCGTATCCGAGCGCCGAGCCCGCGTCCGGGGGTGCGCCGTAGCGCTTCTCGAAAGCGGCGGTGAAGCGGCGTACCTCGGGCCGCGGCTCGGCGGCGTGGAACGCGGTCGCTACCACCGTCCCCTCGGCGGCGCGCCCGGCTACCGAGATCAACTCGCCGGAGCTCATCGCATCGCCGCCGAGGATCGGTACCGAGATCCCCTGCTCCCTAGCCGCGACAATCGCGCGAGCCGCCGACGGCACCTCGCCGGCGAGGAAGATCGCGTCGAGCCCCACGTCGCTCCAGCCGCGCAGCGCTGGACCGAAGCTGTCGCTCCCCGAGGGATCATTCGGCTCGTACGACTGCCGGACCGGGATCGTGAGACCGAGATCGTTCGCGCGTTCCTCGAAGGCGTTGGCCAGGTTGCGGCCGTAGTCGCTGCGGATGTAGTAGATCCCGATCCGCTCGTAACCCTGTCGGGCCGCGTACTCCGCCATCTGCCGTCCCACTTCGGCGTCGGTGAAGGTAGCGCGGAACACGCGCGAGTAGCCGTGCGCGGTGAGCTCGGGGTCGGTGGCCGTGGGCGCTATCATGAGAATGCCTGACAGGTCATAGATGGCCGACGCGGGCACCGACACGTACGACTGCAGGTGGCCTATCACGGCCACCACCCTGGGGTCGTTGGCCAATCGCTGCGCCACCAGTTCTCCCTCGTCCACCGATTCATGATCGTCTTCCCTCTCGAGAACGATGCGCCGCCCTCCCACTCCACCGGCGGCGTTGATCTCGGCCACCGCCATGTCCAGTCCCTCGCCGTAACG
>DATCXR010000383.1:0-4775 GCA_036565685.1 Gemmatimonadaceae bacterium | reverse complement strand
TCAGTGGGACGAGCGGAAGAATGATCGCGGCCAGGAAGGCACGTAGCATGTTGCACCTCTCGGAGCGGTGAACCACCAGGGGTCGCGGTGACCTTTCGCTGAATCCCTAATATCGCCCCGCGCAACGTCGGGGTCAGGTCTTTAATTTCGAGCGAGCTCAGCAATGGTAAACCCATTGCTGAGCTCGCTCGAAATTAAAGACCTCACCCCGACACCGTCGACGCTCCCCCAGTCGCCTCGTTGGGCGGATCGCCGCCGGCGGCCTCCTGCGCCACTATCAGCCGTCGTGCCTGCACGCGCAGCGCGGGGAGTTGTGAGTAGAACACCAGCGCCCCCACCACCACTATCGCACCGCCCATCGCTATCGTGTGTGGCGCACCCAGGCGGTGGGCGATCGCGCCAGAGAGGAGTGCTCCGAAGGGCGCCATCCCCATGAACATCATCGAGTATACGGACATCACGCGCCCGCGCAGCCGGTCCGGGACCATTGTCTGGATGAGCGTGTTCGACGACGCCATCTGCAACATCATCGCGAAGCCCACGGGCACGAGGAGCAGCATCGAGAGCCAGAAGTGCCGCGAGAAGGTGAACGCGATGAGAGCGCTGCCGAAGCCCACCGCGGCGAACGCTACCCAGCGTCCCAGTCCCTTCACGTTCCGCCGCCCCGCCAGCGTGAGCGCGCCGAGTAGCGCACCCACCCCGGCCGCGCCCATCAACAGCCCGAGCCCGCGTGCGCCACTGTGAAGTATGTCCTCGGCGAAAATCGGCATGAGCACCGCGTACGGCATCCCCACCAGGCTCGCGAGGCCGAGCATGAGGAGCAGCGCGCGGATCGGTGGCGTGCGCCCCACGAAGCGGAAGCCCTCCCTGATCTGCGAGAGCGCCGAGGGACGGTGCGACTGCCGCTGGAAGGGCTCGAGCCTCATGAGGAGGAGCCCCGCGATAACGGCGAGATAGCTCACGCCGTCGGCGAAGAAGCACCACCCCTCGCCGATCCAGGCTATCACCACCCCCGCGAGCGCCGGCCCCACCACGCGCGCGAAGTTCACCATCGACGAGTTGAGCGCGATGGCGTTGAGCAGGTCGTCGCGCCCCACGAGCTCCACGTAGAATGCCTGGCGCGCCGGCACGTCGAAGGCGTTCACGACGCCGAGGAGCGCGGCGATCGTCATGATGTGCCAGACGCGCACGACGCCGGCGAGGGTGAGGCCGGCGAGGATGAGCGTGAAGATCATCGACGCCGTCTGCGTGGCGATCACGATGCGATGCCGGCTGTGCCGATCGGCCAGCGCGCCGCCCAGCGGCGAGAGGATGAAGACCGGCACCTGCCCCGCGAAGCCCACCGCCCCCAGCAGCACCGCCGAGCCCGTGAGGCGATACACCAGCCACGCGCGCGCGACCATCTGCATCCACTTCCCCACGAGGGAGATGATCTGGCCGCTGAAGAAGAGCTTGAAGTTGCGATGCGAGAGCGCGCGAAAGATCACGCGCAGGCCGCGTTGCTGGCTGTCGGATGTGGCTGGTGGCATCTACCTGGAGCGAGGGTTCCGTGCGTGAGATAGTCGGGAGTGCACGGGGCGCACCAAAGCGCGCTGCACGCTGCCTACGTGCCGGCGTGCGGCGCGCACACTCGTGAGCCCGTCTCTACCCACACGTTCCCACTGGCATTCCCCCTGCCGCCTCGCCACATTCGGACTATAGGCAAGGCCGTCTTCAGGAGCTAACGATGACGAGCAGCATCTCCACCACGGATATCTCGCCCGCCCGGGAAGCAGCGAAGCTGCGCGATACGGTGATCGGGTGGCGGCGCTACCTCCACCAGAACCCGGAGCTCTCCTTCCACGAGGAGCGCACCGCCCAGTTCGTCCACGACAGACTCTCCGAGCTCGAGGGGCTCCAGATCTTACGCCCCACGAAGACCAGCGTCGTCGCGCGGCTGATCGGCCTCCACCCCGGTCCCGTCATCGCGATGCGCGCCGACATGGACGCGCTCCCGATCACGGAGCTCAACGAAGTGGAGTACGTCTCGCGCAACCCCGGCGTGATGCACGCCTGCGGACACGACGGCCACACTTCGATGCTCCTCGGTGCCGCCACTGTACTGAGCAGCCTCCGCGACCGCCTGCACGGCGAGGTCCGCTTCATCTTTCAGCACGCCGAGGAGCTCTTCCCCGGCGGCGCGCAGGAGATGGTGGATGCGGGCGTGATGGACGGCGTGGACATAGTGATCGGCGCGCACCTCTGGCTCCCGATGCCTTACGGCAAGGTCGGCGTGCGGGCCGGCGCACTGATGGCATCGCCCGACGTCTTCCGACTCATCATCCGCGGCGCCGGCGGACACGCCGCGCTCCCGCACGAAACGGTGGACAGCATCGCGATCGGCGCGCAGGTGGTGACGAATCTGCAGCACGTCGTCGCCCGCAACGTGGACCCGCTCGACAACGCCGTGGTTTCGGTCACCCGCTTCATCGCCGGCACCGCCGACAACGTGATCCCGGGGAGCGCCGAGCTCACGGGCACCGTGCGCACCTTCGGCGCACCGTGGCGCGACCGGATCCCTGAGCTCATGGAACGGATAGTCCGCGGCGTCACCGAGGCGCACGGCGCGACGTACGAGCTCACCTTCCAGCGGAGCTACCGCCCCGTCGTCAACGACGAGAAGGTGACCGAGTTCATGCGCCGCATAGTGGTGGATGCGCTCGGTGCCGATGCGCTGGTGGAGGCGAAACAGTCCATGGGCGGCGAGGACTTCTCCGCCTTCCAGACGCGCGCGCCCGGCTCCTTCTTCTTCATCGGCGCGCGCAACGAGGAGCGGGGGATAGTCCACCCGCACCACCACGAGCGCTTCGACATCGACGAGCGGGCGCTCGAGAGCGGGGTGGCGATCTTCATCACCGCGGCGCTCGACTACCTGAGCGGAGAGCGAGCGCAGTGAGGGCGCATCGATGGCTGGCGCTCCTGCCGGCCATCGGGATGCTCGCCGGGGTTCCCTTCGCGAATCGCGTGGAGCCCTACGTCCTCGGGCTCCCCTTCCTCCTCTTCTGGATCGTGCTCTGGGTGGTGATCACCTCGGTGGTGATGGGGATCGTCTACGCGCTCGACCGCGCGACGCTCCACGCCCTCGAGGATGAGGTGGCGACGGTCCACTCGCGCATCGACTCGGCGGCCGCCTCCAATCCCGCGACGGGAGATCCCCGAGGGTGAGCTCCGCGCTCGTCATCATCATAGCCACCCTCGCTATCGCGCTGTTCCTCGGCGTGCGCGCGCGTCGCGGCCGCACGATGAGTCTCGAGCAGTGGAGCGTGGGCGGGCGCGGCTTCGGCACGATCTTCGTCTTCCTCCTCATGGCGGGGGAGATCTACACCACCTTCACCTTCCTCGGCGGGAGCGGGTGGGCGTACGGGAAGGGCGCACCGGCGTTCTACATCCTGAGCTACGGTGCCATCGCGTACATCATCTCGTACTTCCTTCTCCCGGTGGTGTGGCGCTACGCGAAGGAGCACCGCCTGGTGTCGCAGGCCGACTTCTTCGTGAGCAAGTACGAGAGCGAATCGCTGGGGATCCTGGTGTCGCTGGTGAGCGTGGTGGCGATGATCCCGTACCTCGTGCTCCAGCTCAGGGGACTCGGGATCATCGTCTCCGAGACATCGTACGGCACCGTGTCGGCCACGGCGGCGATCTGGATCAGCAGCATCGCGCTGGTGGTGTACGTGGTGATCTCCGGGGTGCACGGCTCGGCGTGGACGGCGGTCCTCAAGGACGTCATGATCCTCGCCGTGGCTATCGCGCTCGGCGTGTATCTCCCGATCCACCACTACGGGAGCTTCCAGGGGATGTTCGAGGCGATAGACCAGGCGCGCCCCGGCTTCCTCACGCTCCCCGCGACGGGAATGAGCGCCACCTGGTTCATCTCCACGGTGGTCCTCACCGCGCTCGGCTTCTACATGTGGCCGCATACGTTCGGCTCCGCGTACACCGCGCGCAACGAGAACGTCTTCCGCAAGAACGCGGTGGTGATGCCGCTCTACCAGCTCGTGCTGCTCTTCGTGTTCTTCACCGGCTTCGCGGCGATCCTGACCGTGCCCGGTCTCGAGGGGAGCCAGGCGGATCTCGCGCTCCTGAAAGTGTCGAAGCAGAGCTTCGCGCCGTGGATAGTGGGCACCGTCGGCGCGGCCGGGGTGCTCACCGCGCTCGTGCCGGGCTCGATGCTCCTCGTCTCGGCGTGCACGATTCTTTCGAAGAACGTCTACGCGAAGCTCTCGCCATCGGCGAGCGACCTCACGGTGGAGCGGTTGGCGAAAGCCCTCGTGCCGGTGGTTGCACTCCTCTCCGTCTTCTTCGCGCTTCGTGGCGGCGAGACGCTGGTGATGCTTCTGCTCATGGGGTACAACTTCGTCACCCAGCTCTTCCCCGCGCTCGTGCTCAGTCTCGGGCGCACGCCCTTCGCCACGCGGCAGGGTGCCTTCGCTGGAATCCTCGCGGGCGAGGCGACGGTGGCCTGGCTCACGATCACCGGCGCCACGATGGCAACGCTCTTCCCCGAGTGGCCCGAGATAGTGCGCGATCTGAACGTCGGGATCGTCGCGATGGTGGTGAACGTGGTGGTGCTCACCGTGGTGACGCTCGCCACGCGGGCCCGCGCCCGCAGCGCGATAGAGGCGGTGCCGGCGGCGGAGCGCTGATCGCGCCGATCACCCGGCGCGCGCCGCCGGCGGACTCGCCGGCGCATCGATGAAGCTGTTGCGCGTCGCACCGCGATCCGGCAGCCGCAGCAC
>DATCXR010000382.1:0-5600 GCA_036565685.1 Gemmatimonadaceae bacterium | reverse complement strand
GCGGCTGCACCTTGCTCGTATCCATGGGAAGCAGGCGCGCGAACGCCGAGAGCGAATCCACGTGCACCGCGTAGGTGAGCGTGCCGCTTCGGCCCTCCGCGAGCCCGAAATCGCCGCTCGCGGTCGCGGTGCCGATCGGAGCCGCGACGAGCGAGAGCGTATCCACCGTGGCAACACCGTTGGCGATCGCCACACGCACCCTCAGCGAGTCGAACGGAATGCTGTCCACCGCGGAGTGCGACACGTCGGCGGCGATCGTGGCGCGCATCGTGGCCGGATCCGTTCCCACACCGCGCGCGCTCGCCACCGCGCTCAGCGAGGTACGCGGTCCGAGCTCGGTGACCGTGCGAAGGTTGAAGACATCGAGCGCCGCGGCAAGGTCGTAGCGCTTCTCCTTGCTGATCACGTCCGCCCAGCCGCGCGCGCGCAGCGCCCCGCCGTCGGGGAGCCGCAGATCGCCGAGCACGCGGAGCGAGTCCAGCGTACCGGTCACGTGCACCTGCCCGGCGAGCGTGCCGTGCAGCTTCAGAGCAGGTGCGAAGCGACCCGCGGTAACGAGCGAGAGCGGCTCGGCCTGGACCTCCGCATCCACCCATCTGCGCGCGCCGCCGCGGTAGGCGGCCCGTGCCTCGAGGCGCGACATGTTGCCCCGGTCGCGATGGACCAGATCCGCGCGAGCGAGGATGCGCGCGGCCGTCGAGCCGTTCAGAGTGGCGGTACCGGTGATGGTTCCACCGATCGGAAGCTTCGGAGCCGCGATACGCGCGAGAGCCACCTGTACGGGGTCGAAGCGGAGCCGCAGGTCGTGCATCTGCACGCCACGGCCAGACTCGAGCATCCCTACGTTCCCCGTGGCTATCAGGCGACTCGTGCCATCGCGCGTGGCGTCGAAGTAAACGTCGGCGTCGACGTTCATGTCGGTGAGCGCGCCCGCGAGAATGGTGTGGCCGCCGAGCGTGCCGCTCGCGGGGATCTCGAGGCCGGGGACGAGCTGCTCTATCGTCGCCGTGCGGACGTTGTCGAAGCGGAGATCGGTGTCGTGCAGACCGAGACCGCCTTCGCTCGCCATGGTGACGCCTATCTGCCCTTCCACCGATCCGCCATTCAGCGCGAGCTCGGCGCTCGGCACCATGAAGTCGCTCACGCCCTTGGGGCGGTAGCGCATCTCCAGTTGCGCGGACCCGCCGCCCGAGTCGGGGAGGGCGGGGTAGAGCCAGCGCATGTCGGCGAGCGCGAGCGGGCGAGCGCTGGTGTTCAGGTTCACGTCACCCGATGCGAGCATGTACGCGCCGCCCAACTCGAGCCGCGTGCCGGGGAGCGAAGCGGCCACGTTGCGGAACCAGAGCGAGTCGGCGCCCATGCGGAAGTCTCCCTTGAGACTCCGGATCTCGGCGCCAGGCGGCGTGAAAGGGAAGGCGAGCATCCGAAGCTCGCCAACGCGGAAGAGCCGGATGGCGGTATCGGGATCGGCGAGGCGTATGTGAGGAAGCGCGGCCTGGATCTTCTGGAAATCCATCACCGACTGATACCCGCCCGGCACCTCTATCACGTGTGAGCGCGTCTCGCCGGCGAGCGCCACGCGAACGGCGCTGTCGCGCTGAGCGGCGGTGAGCGTATCGCTCGGGCTCCAGGGGAGGCGCACGGTCACGCGTCCGTCAGTCAGCCTGATGTTGTCCATCGAGATCCACGATCCGAACCCGAGCGTGGTGTCGGCCTTCCCCGTGGGTGGGAAGATGTGCTGGAAGTTCCAGAGACTGTCGGGGCCGGGGAGCTTGCTCAGCACGATCACCGGCTGCTCGAGCGCGAGGCTGTTGAGATCGATGCGCTGGTGCAGGAAGTCGGAGATGTCGTACTGCGCGCGCGCCCGCTGGACGCTCAGGAAGGGGCGGCCCGCGCTGTCCGTGATCACGAAGTCCACGAGGATGATCTCGTCGAGGAGATTTCCACGGATGGCACCGATGTGCACGATCCCGTGCACGCTCTTCTCGAGCGCACCGAGCGCGATGCGACGAACGCGCTCGCGCCCCCAGTTGGTGTTCGACAGCGTCATCACGCCGAGGAACAGGACGCCCAGTACGATGGCGATCACGATCAGGATGATCTTGAGCGCCGTGCGCATCAGAACGCCTGGCCTATGGAGAGGTGGAGCGAGAGGCGGCGAAGAATCTTGCGGAATCCGCCGCCGTTTCCCTCGACCGGATCGTAGGTCTTCTGGTCGAGCAGGAGTACGATCTGCGGCGTGCCGGTGCTGTCCAGGGTTTGGGTGATGACCGGCAGGTTCTCCTTGAGCGTGGGACGGATTCCAAGGTCTATGCGGATGGGCCCGACGGGAGACTGGTAGCGCAGCCCGAAGCCCGGCGTGATTGCGCCGGTTCCCTTGAAGATCTCGTTTGCCGATCCCTCACCGACGTATGCACCGTCGATGAACACGGCGCCGCCCAGGCGCTTCCAGAGCGGGAAGCGGTACTCGACGTTCGCCTCGATGAGCGAGGTACCGCCCGTAGGACGTGGCTCGAAGACGTCCGACGGTACGCTGTCGAGGGCGCACACACCCTGGGCGATCGAGCCCGCCGTGCATTCGCCGCCGAGGCTCCCGTATTTCAGCAGTGTGTCGGGGTCGATCGTCAGCACGCGCGGCCCGAGCTGGTTCTCGCCGTAGCCGCGCACCGACTGCGAGCCGCCGGCGTAGAAGCGCTTGCGCGGATGCAGGATGTCGCCGTTCCCCAGCCCTTGCTGCCCGAGCGCATTTGCCGAGCTCCGGAGCGGCTTCACCCAACCGAATCGCACCCGCCCGGCGAGCACGGCGCCGTTGTCGCCCACGGACATGTAGCGCGTGGCCTCGCCGGAGATGCGGTTGTAGCGGAACTCCGAGAGCGTGAACGCCGACGCGTGCTCCATCTGCAGCCGCGCGTTGTAGCCGCGCGTGGGGTTGAGGGGGTCGTCGGTGCGGTCGGTGAAGATCTGCAGCGCGATCGGCGACATGGCGTGCTTGCCGCGGAGAGCGCCGATGGTGGACGGCTGGCAGACACCGTAGTTCACGCAGAAGTAGATGTTGCCGGCGTCCACCTGGGTGAGCTCGTAGCGGTAGCCGATCGTGAGGGGGGAGCGGGACGCGACCATCCGCGTGAAGGTGGCGCCGGCCCCGTACCCCTTGTCTATGAAGATCGCCGGCGCGCTCCGGCGATGCAGGAAGAGGTTCAGCCCGAGAGTGTTGCGCGCGTCGTGCCACCACGGCTGCGTGATGTCGGCACCCACCTCGTAATTGAGCCGGAGATACGGTGCCGCATCCTGGCTGGTCAGGTTGCCGGTGACGTTCTGGAAGATGCCGGTGCCGTTGAACTGGGGCGCCAAGATGTTGCTCAGCACGCCGTTCAGCGAGAGCTGCCGTCCGCCGCCGAGCCAGCTGTAGTCGTCGAAGTTCGCCTCCACCTGGACGAAATCGACCGTGTTGAAGCCGCCGCTCACGCGCATCCGGTGAAAGGGCGCTTCGGTGACGTTGATGTCCACGTGCCGTCCGGAGTCGCCCACTATCTCGGAGGTGATCGTCGCCCGGCTGAAGAGATTCGAGGTGTAGAGATTGCGCTGGCTCTCCAGCACATCGCGCCGGCGGTAGACCTGTCCTCCCTCCAGCGTGACCATGTTGCGGATGGTCTCCGCCGTGATCTGGTCGTTGCCGTGGATGGTGAGCGTGTCCACCACCGTTCGCGGTCTCGGGTCTATGGTCACGCGGACTTCGGCGTTGCGGCCGTCCGCTGTGACCAGGACCGTGTCGTAGAGCACCGCGTCGGCGTACCCCTCGTCCCAGAGCCGGTTGCGGAGGAGGCTCATGCTGGAGTCGAGGTCGATCACGTCGAGCGGCTCGCTCGCGCGCAGGAGGAGTGCACCCTGAACATCCTTCGCCGTGATCACCTTCTCCGGTCGGTGGACGGCGAGGGTGCGAACTACGGTGGGTGGTCCTTCGTGGATCTGGAACTCCACCTTGACGCCGTTGTCGCGACGCGCGACCGTGGTGTCCACGGTCGTCGAGCGGTAGCCGCGCTTCCAGTAGAAGACCTTGATGCGGAGGATGTCGCGCTTGAGCTCCGTGCGGTCGAGGAAGTGCTTGTCGACGAAGAGCTCCGACTTGCTGAAGAGACAGAAGGGCTCGAGGAGGAAGCTCTTGCAGCTGCTCGCCCTGGTAGCGATGCTCTGCTCGAGCTGACTCTTGCTGACGTGATGCACGCCCCGTATCGAGAGCTTCGTGACTTCCGGGCTCTCGTGCTCATCTCTATCGGTCTGTGCTCCGAGATTGCCGCCGGCGGCTACCAGCAGGAAGGCTGCGATTGCCGCCGGACCAATCCACCGGCGGGCTCGACTCTGCATAGCCAGAGGCTAACGCAAGGGAAGGGCCAGTGAAAAGAGGACAGGAAATAGGGAACAGGGAACAGGAAACAGGAACGGCCCCGGGGGAGAGATTCATACCCCGGGGCCGTTCCTGTTTCCTGTTTCCTGTTCCCTGCTCCCTGTTTTCTTCTTACAGTCCCTCCAGCAACGCGTCGTTATTGGGCGTGCTACCGATGCGTTTGATCAGCCACTCCATGGCCGATTGCGGGGGCATCTGCTGGAGGCCGCGGCGGAGGGTGAAGACGGCGTCCAGCTGCTCCGGCTTGAATAGCTTGTCCTCGCGACGGGTACCGCTGGTGGCGACGTCGATCGCGGGGTAGATGCGTTTCTCGGCGAGGGAGCGGTCGAGCTTTATCTCGCAGTTACCCGTTCCCTTGAACTCCTCGAAGATCACGTCGTCCATCCGCGAGCCGGTTTCTACCAGGGCGGTGGCGATGATCGTGAGCGATCCGCCACCGTGCTCGGGCGCAACGGAGCGCGCGGAGCCGAAGAAGGCCTTGGGCTTCGCCATCGCGGTGGCGTCGAGGCCGCCGCTCAGGGTGCGGCCAGTGCCGCGCTCCACGGTGTTGTGGGCGCGCGCGAGACGGGTGAGCGAATCGAGAACGATCACGACGTCTCTTCCGCTCTCCACGAGCCGGCGGGCGCGCTCGAGCACCATGTCGGCCACATCCACGTGCCGCTCGGCCGGCTGGTCGAACGACGACGCCACGACCTCGCCGCGTCCCCAGGAGATCATCTCGCTCACCTCCTCCGGGCGTTCGTCCACGAGGAGAACGAGGAGCACCGCCTCGGGATGATTGATCGCGATCCCCTCGGTGATGGCCTGGAGGAGCATCGTCTTACCGGCGCGCGCTGGTGCCACGATCAGGGCGCGCTGGCCGTAGCCGATCGGAGCGATCAGGTCTATCGCGCGGCGCGTCAGCTCGGGGCCGCCCTTGGCCGGCTTGCCGGTTTCGAGGACGAGCTTTCGCTCCGGGTAGGAGGCGATGAGGGAGCTGAAGTCGGGGCGCCGAGTGGCGCTGGCCGGCTCCGCGCCGTTCACCTGTTCGATCTCCACGGCGGTGGTGCGCCCGCGATGATCGCGGCCTACCGTGGCGCGTACGAGGTCGCCGCGTCTCAGGGCGAACTGGCGGGTGAGCTGAGGAGGAACGAAGGGATCGCCCGGTACGGGGAGATAGCTGTCGGCTGCCCTGCGGATGAAACCGCCGTCGCGAGCC
>DATCXR010000377.1:0-2862 GCA_036565685.1 Gemmatimonadaceae bacterium | reverse complement strand
GCCGCTACCACGACTCGTACTGGGCGGAGCAGGCGGACGTAACGACACAGTTCACGGGGCCTTCCATAAAGGAGATCCTCGGTGAGGTGGATCGCCTGCGCGCGACTCCGCCGTCCGACTCGGAGCTGACCGGCATCCAGAACTACCTCGCGGGCACCTTCGTCCTCCAGAACTCCACGCGCGGCGGGATCATCAACCAGCTCTCCTTCATAAACCTCCAGGGCCTCCCGGACAGCTACCTCACCGACTGGGTTCGCCGCGTCCGTGGCGTGACCCCGGCCGCGGTCCAGCAGATTACGCGCAAGTATCTCGACCCTTCCCGCATGACTATAGTGGTCGTAGGCGACGAGAAGGTAGTCGGGGAGCAGGTGGGGGAGTTTGGGAAAGTTGTGCGGTAGGGAGGTAAGAAAGCAGAAAGCAGAACGCAGTGAACTGCTAGAGGGTTCAGGGTTCAGGGTGCGGGGTTCAGGAAGTGCCTTGGCGGATGGATCTCGATTGCCGGGCAGTACCTGCCCCCTGAACCCTGCCCCCTGAACCCTCAGGTTCTCACTGCTTTCTGCTTTCTTTCCTCGTCCTGTCGCGCTTGCTTGACATCCCCCTCTCCAGCCGCAGTTTAGTCCAACTCTCGGCGCGGGCGCGTCGGGTGCAATCGCCATTTCAACACACCATGGAGGAACCGATGCTCGTGCAACACGTACGAACATGGGTGTCATACCTGGCGCTGCTCGTGGCACTGCCCGCGGCCCTCGTCGCGCAGCAGACGCAGACGGTGAGCGGGCGCGTCACGGACGCAAGCAACGGACAACCGATCGCCAACGTGCAGATCAGCGTCAACGGTACGATGCTCGGGACGCTGAGCGCGCAGGACGGCCGGTACACGATATCGTCCGTGCCGACGGGGGCTCGAACCATCGTGGCCCGGCGGATCGGATACGGCACCACACGCCAGGACGTTACGGTAAGCGAAGGGTCGCCGGCGGAAGTCAACTTCGTACTCGCGCCGGTGGCCAAGACGCTCGAGGAAGTCGTGGTGTCGGGCGTGGGCGCGCCGGCGGAGCGGCGCGTCGTGGGCAACACAGTCGAGACAGTGGCCGGCGACGAGGTCAGCGAGGCACCCGCGGCCACCAGCATCGACCAGGCACTCCAGGGGAAGATCACTGGCGCGGTGATATCGCAGAACTCCGGTCAGCCGGGCGGCGGCGTGAGCGTCCGGCTACGCGGCACCAACTCCATACTCGGCGGCTCCGAGCCGCTGTACGTGGTGGACGGCGTGATCGTGGACAACAGCTCCGACGCGCTGATCAGCCTTAGCGCCAACGCGTCGCGTGGGAACGCCGCCATCAGCAACGCGCTCTCGGACCTCGATCCGGACGACATCGAACGAATCGAGGTGCTCAAGGGAGCGGCCGCCGCGGCGCTGTACGGCTCGAGAGCGAACAACGGCGTGATCCAGATCTTCACCAAGCGCGGCCGCGCGGGCGAGACCAACGTCACGCTCAAGAGCGAGTATTCGCTCTCGAAGATCGCCAAGCGCTACGACCTGAACATGTCGCCCTTCGCGGGCTACACGGACGTGCTCTACGGAGGGGCTGACTCCATCGGCGAGCCGATCCAGCGCTGGGACCTGCAGGACGAGATCCTGCGCACCGGCCAGGGGACGAGCAACCAATTGTCCCTTTCCGGCGGCTCGGGTCCCACTACCTACTTTGTGTCTGGCGGCTACGACTACGACCAGGGGATCATCCATAACACCGACTACCGCCGTTGGAATCTCCGCACGAATCTCACGCAGCGACTCTCCGACAAGATCGAGGTCGGCGTGCGCGGGAGCTACGTGGACTCCAAGGCGAACTACGTGCCCGAGGGCGAGCAGACTCAGGGAGTGCTCACCAGCGTGATCTTCACGCCTACCTCGGTGAACCAGTTCTTCGACAAGAGCATCGGGCGCTATCCGTACAACCCGGTCCTCGGGGCCAACCCGCTCGACGTGATGAACAACTGGCAGGCACCCAACCGCGTGACGCGGATGGTGGGAGGCTTCGAGGCCACCGCGCATCCGTTCAGCAGTCTCACGGTGAAGTACCTCGCCGGTATCGACGACTACCGGCAGGAAGACCGCTACTTCCAGCCGGCATACTCGACGAGCCCGAGCTTCACCGGCTCCGTACAGAATCCGGTGGCGTTCTCCCGGCAGTTCAATAACGATCTCACCGCCACGCACGTGGGGCAGATCAGCGACATGCTCGGGCTAACGAGCACCGCCGGCTTCCGCTACACCTCGGACCGGAGGGAGGTGGTGCGCGCCGCGGCCAGCGATCTCCAGCCGGGGCAGGATCTGGTTGCCGGCGCCACGCAGTCCGCATCGCAGAGTCTCACCGAGCTGCACACGCTCGGACTTTTCATCGAGGAGCGCGCTGCCATCGCCGAGCGACTCTACCTCACGGCGGGCGTGAACTACGAGGCGTCCTCGGCGTTCGGTCCCAACGAGCGCTGGCAGTTCTTCCCACGCTTCAGCGCGTCGTACGTGATCGGTGAGGAGCCCTGGTTCCAGGAAGCGCTGGGGAACACCGTGAGCTCGCTGCGACTTCGCGCGGCGTACGGCGAAACCGGTGGCCAGCCGCCGGGGCTGTACTCGCGCTTCGCCAACTACGTGGATCTCCCCTTCAGCGGGAAGCCGGGACTCGTTTCGAGTACCCTCGCGGGGAACGACTCGCTGCTTCCTGAGCGCGAGCGCGAGTACGAGTTCGGCTTCGACGCCGGCTTCGCGCGGGATCGCGCTCAGCTGGAGTTCACCTACTACAACCGGCACGTGAAGGATCTGGTGCTCAGCGTACCGCTCCCGCCGAGCAGCGGCTTCTCGAG
>DATCXR010000363.1:0-6426 GCA_036565685.1 Gemmatimonadaceae bacterium | reverse complement strand
AGAGAGCAGAAGGCAGAAAGCAGAAAGCAGTGAACTGCCGGGGGGGTGAGGGCCGTAATCGAAAGGCCGTCATCCCCGCGACTTGCGGGAACTTATGTTGCCCAGCCGAACATGGGTCCCCGCTTTCGCGGGGATGACGGTTGAACGGACCCCGCTTTCGCTGGAAGGACACTCGACGTAGAGTAGTTCACCGCTTTCTGCTTTCTGCTTCCTGGCAGTTCCTGTTTCCTGTTTCCTGTTTCCCGTTTCCCGTTTCCCGTTTCCCGTTTCCCGTTTCCTTCCCCTCTCCTCCATGCTCCGTCCCCTCCTCTGCCTCCTACTCATGACCTCCGCTCCGCTCGCGGCGCAGGACCAGAATCCGCACGGGAAGCCGGTGCGCGCGCGAGAGATCGGCGTCGCGCCGGGAATATTCCCGACGGGTGAGCTCAACGCGATAACCGATGTGAAAGGAGTACGCGTGGGGCAGGCCACGGTCATCCGTGGCGACTCGGTGCGCACCGGGGTGACGGCAATCCTTCCGCACCCCGGAAACATCTTCCTCGATCGCGTGCCGGCGGCGATCCACGTCGGCAACGGCTTCGGCAAGCTCCTCGGCGTCACGCAGGTGCGGGAGCTCGGTGAGATCGAGACGCCGATCCTCCTCACCTGCACGCTCTGCGTCTGGAAGGCGGCCGATGCGATGGTCGGCTGGATGCTCGAGCAGCCGGGGATGGAAGACGTTCGTTCGATCAACGCGGTCGTGGGCGAGACGAACGATGGCACGCTGAACGACATCAGATCGCGCCCCATCACGGCCGAGGACGTGCGACACGCGATCACCAGCGCGAGCGACGGCCCGGTGGCCGAGGGCACCGTGGGCGCGGGCACCGGAACGATCGCCTTCGGGTGGAAGGGCGGGATCGGCACTTCGTCGCGCGTGCTGCCGAAGTCGCTCGGCGGCTACACGGTGGGCGTGCTCGTGCAGACCAATTTCGGCGGAATCCTCCAGGTGCTGGGCGCACCGGTGGGTGAGGAGCTTGGCCAGTACGCGTTCAAGCGGAACGTGGAGAGCGAGCGCGGCGACGGATCCATCATGATGGTCGTGGCTACCGACGCGCCACTATCCGACCGCAACCTTCGCCGCATCGCGGCGCGCGCCATCATGGGACTCGCGCGCACCGGCTCGTCGGCATCCAACGGATCGGGTGATTACGTGATAGCGTTCTCCACCGCAGAATCCGTACGACGTCGCATCCCCGGTCCCGACGCCGCGCCCGGCGCCGGCGAGCAGCCGCGTGAGATCGCCGATCTTCCCAACGATGCCATGTCAGCGATCTTCGAGGGCGTGGTGGAAGCGACGGAGGAAGCGATCTACAACTCGCTCTTCATGGCCACCAGCGTCACCGGTAGTGGACACACCATCGAGTCAATTCCACTCGACAGCGTGCGCGCGGTCCTGAAGAAGTACAACGCCGGCAACAGATGAACGGCGGCGAATGATGGTGTCATCCCCGCGAAAGCGGGGGGCCGCTCAACCGTCATCCCCGCGAAAGCGGGGGTCCGTTCAACGGGTCATCCCCGCTTTCGCGGGGATGACGTCGGGCGCGATGCGAGGCCCGACCTTGTCTTCAATACCTCGTCTTCGTGACGAGTGTCACGACAGTAACGTGACGCGAAAGCCGCTCTCTCGACTATCGGGAGAGCGGCTTCTTGCATTCGTCCTCGATGCCGTGCCATGGCACGACGACTGCGGATACAAGCGCTCCGTTTTGCGTCCGCGCGCTACGCCATTCGTTGACTAGCGCATCAGTCTCATTCTTCTCGCCCATCTCTCCCGCATGGCGCGCGTAGCGGCGATTCCCTATCGCAAGCCGATCGCTGGCACAACGGTTGCGCCTCCGTGCGCCTCTCGCGCATCGGTCGCGAGAGTAGTCGGCGTGCATCGTGGCGAAGTCATGGATCGGGGCGCGTGCCTCGCGTCCGTACAGTTCGCTTGCTCGACAGGAGTATCGCGGATGGCGTCACCCTCATTCGAAGTGGAAGGAAGACCAGGACGACCATGTTCATCGCCGTAATCATAGTTCTGTACTGTATCGCGCTGTGCATGCTCTCTGTGCTCAGCCTCAATCGCTACGTGCTGATATCGCTCTTCAGGAAGAACGCGAACCGACGGCACGAGAGCGCCCCCCCAATAGCGGATGCCGAGCTACCGTTCGTCACAATCCAGCTTCCCATCTACAACGAGTACTACGTGGCCGAGCGGATCATCCAGTCCGCTTGCGACGTCGACTACCCGCGCGACCGCTTCGAGGTGCAGGTACTCGATGACTCCACCGATGAGACGCTGGCGCTGACGCGCCGACTGGTGCGGGAGCACCGCGCACGCGGGATCGAGGTAGTCCACCTGCATCGTGAGAAGCGCACCGGCTACAAGAGCGGTGCGCTCGCGTACGGGCTCGAGCGAGCGCGCGGCGAGTTCGTCGCGGTTTTCGACGCGGACTTCGTCATCCCGCGCGACTTCCTGCGCCGCGCGGTGCCGCACTTCGACTCGCCGAAGGTGGGCGTCGTGCAGGCGCGCTGGACGTACCTCAACGAAGATTACTCCGTTCTCACCCGCGCTACCGCGCTCGGGCTCGACGGCCAGTTCATCGTCGAGCAGCCGGCGCGCTTCTGGGGCGATCTCTTCCTGACCTTCAACGGCACCGCCGGCCTGCTGCGAGCGAGCTGCATCCGCGATGCTGGCGGCTGGCAGCACGACACGATCACCGAAGATCTCGACCTCAGCTATCGCGCGCAGCTGAACGGATGGAAGATCAAATACATCTGGGATCTCACCTGCGACTCCGAGCTCCCGGCCGACATCCACGGACTCAAGGCGCAGCAGTTCCGCTGGACCAAGGGGACGCAGGAGACGGCGCGCAAGCTCCTCCCGTCGCTCTGGCGAGCGAAGATCCCCTTCTGGGACAAGCTCCAGGGCACCGCGCACCTGCTGGGGAACAGCTCCTACCCATTCCTTCTGCTGGTGGGGCTGCTCAACCCGCTCATGGTCATCGCGGCCCACCAGTACGACGTGCGCGTCCTCTGGCCGCTCTCGGCGTACTTTCTCTTCTCGCTCTTCGGCACTTTCGCGTACTACGCCGAGGCGGAGCGAGCGGGACATGCGAGGTGGATACCACGCGTGCTCTGCTTCCCGCTCTTTCTGGGAGCGTCCATCGGGCTGAGTGTCAACAACGCACAGGCGGCACTCGAGGGGCTCCTCGGGAAGAAGAGCCCGTTCATCCGCACGCCGAAGTATCACATCACCGGCCGCGGACAGAGTTGGAAGGAGAAGCGCTACCGCAGTCCGATCCGCTGGAGCACGGTTGGCGAGCTGGTGCTGGGCACTTACACGTTGGCGGCCATCGGCTACGCCATCTGGGTGAAGGAGTACGGTGCGCTTCCCTTCCTCGTACTCTTCGCGGGTGGATATCTGCTGATCGCCGTCTACTCGATCAGGCACCACATCCTCAGCGGACTGGGTCGTCACCAGCTGGAGCTGGCGGTGGACTCGGTCCCAGCGCTCGCGGCCGCGGTGCCCGCCGAGATCCCGTCGGCGATGGCGTCGCGCAAGCAGCGCGTGGGAAGTGAGATCGCGATCGTCCTCATCGCCGCCGTTTCACTCGGCACGTTGAGTTGCGGTGGATCGGAGCCGGCGCTGTCGCGTACCGACTCGATCCTCGAGAGCGAGATGCCGCCCAGGGCGCCCGCCGGCTTCGACTCGCTCGTGCTGGTTTCGTCTAACCGGGCGAAGAGCGCGCCCGACGCTCCGAGCGGGTCGGAGGGGCCGGAGGGGATTTTCTACTACAGTCCCTCCGGCGATTCCTTCGAGTGGTACCTGAGCGCGCAGTCGCTCGATCCAGGCGTGCGCTATCGCCTCGAGCTCAATGTGGATGACTCGCTCAACTATGCCGCAGGCAGCGTGATGGCCGACGAGACCGGCCGAGCGCTCGGCCACGGTACGCTGGGCGAGTTCATCGATCGTTACTGCGTGGGCGCGGTGAGCACTCCACCCATCGCTCTATCGGGCGAGCATACCGTGGCCGTGCGACTCAAGCGCGATGGCTCGAGCCCCGGAGAGAGCTCGGCGGAAAGCTCCGTGACCGGTCCCGCATCGCGGCCACTCCCCTGCACCGGCAACGGTGACGACCGCTTCGACTACGTGCTCCACGAGCAGAGAGCGGCGGCGTTCACAGGCTCGGCCAGTAGTTGAACTTCACGAGAAAGATGTTCGTGGCCGGAGCGTCGAAGAGGTCGCGTATGTCGTGGCCGAGCTCGAAGCTCCCCGTGGGCGCGAACTGCGAGCGCCCCTGACTCCACGGGGCGGTTCGCGGGGTCAGCATTCGCGGGGTATCTTGAGGCCCATGCCGACTCCGAGATCCGGTCGCCGTCGCTTTCCGGCAAGCGAACTCGTTCGCTTCCTCGTGCTGCCCATCGTACTCACCATCATCGTGATCCTCGTCTTCATGAAGCCCTGGCGGAACGCCGAGCCCGCGCGCCAGGGTGAGTACGAGCAGGTCGAGCTCGTGCAGAAGGGTGGATTGAGCGCGGTGACGTCGCTCTTTGGCGGTCCGACCGGTTCGGTCTGGTACAAGCCGAGCGGGTCGCGTCTGGATCTGCGGCTGAGTGTGGATGGTCTCGATCCGGGGAAGCGGTACATCCTGGAGGTCCAGGTAGACAGCACCGTGTACGATGTGGCGAGCATTCCGGCCGACGACGGCGGGCGCATCGCGCTGGACAGCACGTTTTCGGGGATAGCCGAGGGGATCTGCGTGGGGGAGAACTACGACCCGCCGATGCGCTTCGAGTCGGGTCGGAGCTACACGCTCGGGTTCATGCTGAAGCGGGACGGCAACGCGGCGAGCGGCAGTCAGCGGGTGCCTGTCGGTGGCGGTGCGGCGGGGGAGGTGGAGCTCAGGTGCGGGGGGAATGGTGACGGGGATTACGGGTACGCATTGATGGAGAATCGGCTGGCGCGGTTCACGGTGCGTTAGGCTGCGGCGACTGGCGAGGCGTTAGGCTGCGGCGACCGGCGAGGCGTTAGGCTGCGGCGACCGGCGCGAGGCGTTAGGCTGCGAGGCGCGCGCGCCATACCCGCGGCACAATCGCTGCACTGTGGCGAGCTCTAGTCGCCAGTGAAGTGCGCCACGGCGTTCTCGAGAAGCACGTAGCTGTAGTCGCCGTCGCCATTCCCGCGGCATGGAAGCGATGAGCCCGCAGCCGACGACGACCGCCGACCCGGCATCGTCCCGCTCACAGGATTCCCATCGTTCTTGAGCCAGAATTTGACCTCGTGCTCACCGCGCACAGATCGCGACCGATCGTAGTTGTCGCCCACGCACGCGCCCTCACCGAACACCGTGATCGTGGAGTCGATGGTCAGCTCGCCATTAGCGCTCGCCGAGTGGCTGGCCACGGTATAGACGGTGCCGTCCACGGAGAGCTCGAGCAGGTACCGCCGATTGGGGCGGAGCCCGGATGCGAGAAGCTGGAAGCCGAGCGCCGGCCCGCGCGCGCGGTACCAGACCGAGCCCACCGCGCCACCCTGCACGGGCGGGATGATGTTGAAGTGGGCGTCCTTCTGCGAGAGCGTGATGCGCTGCACGGCACCGGTCGCTGCGCGGGCGTCCTGATGGTTCCCCCAGTAGAGGAAGATGAATAGTACGACCGCCACGATCGGAGCGACCAGCGCTCGGGCGCGCTCGACGAGCGTCGCCGTCCCATGGCGACGCGGTACGGCGGTAATTGTCGTGTCATCGCTCATGCTCGTGGCTCTCGTGCTGCGCGTGAAAGGAATCGGCGCCACCGACATCTGGCTCGACGAAGCCAACTCGTGGAACGTGGCGCGGCTCCCCTGGGGAGCGATGATGGACAACCTGCGATCCAGCCCCCTCGGTCCGCTCTACTTCTTGCTGCTCAAGCTCTGGGTGATGCTCTTCGGCGACTCGGAGGCGGCGCTCCGTGCGCCATCGTTGATCGCCAGCGTGCTCCTGATACCCGTCACCTACGTCATCGGCGTGCGCACGTTCTCGCACCGCGCCGCGCTGCTGGGCTCCGTACTACTGACTCTCTCGCCGCTGCAGCTCTACTTCGCGCAGGAAGCGCGGATGTACATGCTCCTCACGCTCTTCGCCGCGCTTTATTTCTTCGCCTATCTACGCTGGCGAGACGACGCAACGTCCGCGCCGGGCGCTCTCGTCTGGTACGCGATCTCCGGCACGGTGATGGTCTACACCAACATCATCTCGGCTACGCTCATCCTGGCGGTCAACGTCGACGCGTTCTGGCTCCTCACGCAGCGATGGTGGCGCGAGGGGCGCGGCAAGGAGAGCGATGGGGCGGCTGCGGGCAAGGCGGGCGGCGCGCGCGCGGGCAACGCGGGCAACGCGGGCAACGCGGGCAGCGCCGGTG
>DATCXR010000335.1:0-4039 GCA_036565685.1 Gemmatimonadaceae bacterium | reverse complement strand
CGCCGGCGCCCGCGAGCGCGCGCCGCGCTATTCGATGGACGATGTCGTGCGGCGCACGGCCGCGCTCTACGAGCGCGTGCTCTCCGGCTCGCGCTCGGGCTCGCGGGGCACGCGGTAGCGCCGCGCCCAGAGCTCGGCCTTCTCGAGAACGTCAGCCACCTGGATTCGCGGCATCCGACCCAGGCGGTGCGCCAGGGTTATCGGGTACTCCTCTCCCGGGTCGCCGTAGGCGTCCACAACCAGGTCGCGGTAACGACGGTAGGGACCGACGCGCTTGGGATTGTTGTAGCCCATGAGCGCGATGACCGGCCGCTCCAGCGCCACGGCCATGTGCAGCGGCGCGGTATCGAGCGAGACCACCAGCTCGGAGGCGTCGATGAGCGCCACGAGGTCGCGCAGTGGAACCCCGAGGGTTGAGCGCGGTGGATGCTTCGCGAGCCGCGCGATCACGCGCTCGGTCTCCAGCTCGCGCGCCGAGCGTCCACCGGCGAGTACCGGCGTGAGACCGTAGCGCTCGTGCAGAGCATCGGAGAGCTCCGCCCAGCGCTCCGGGAGCCACTCCTTCTCTGGGTGGCTGCTCCCTATCACCAGCGTGGCGATCGGCCCTGGGATGTCGCTCAGCAGCTCGTGCTGCCGAGCGCGTTCGTCCGGCCACGGGCCGAGGTTCCACGAAACCGGCTCGGGCGAGACGCCCAGCTCCCCGAGAAACTCGAAGTACTGATCCTGCACGTGACCCGGCGCGTGCGCGGGGATCCGCCGGTTGGTGAAGAGCCAGTTGAGATCCCTGGCGCGCGCGCGATCGAAGCCGAGCTTCACCGGTGAGCGCGTGAGCGCGGTGACGAGGCCGGCCTTGATGTACACCTGGAGATCCAGTACGACGTCGAACGATCTCCCCGCCAGCGCGCGGCGCACGTCGGCCAGTCCGCGCATGCCGCGGTTCTTGTCGAAGATCACGATGTCGTCCACCGACGGATGCCCGCGCACCAGCGACGCGGGGCCCGGCTGGAGCACCCACGTAATTTGCGTGCCGGGGTCGTGGCGCTCGAGCGCGGTCACCACGGGGAGCACGTGCACCGCGTCGCCGATGGCGCTCATCATGACAATCGCTATCCTGGGCGACGGCGGGAGCGAGATCGGCACCGGAGTGCACCCCGTCAACGGCGCGCGCTGTCGTTCACGAAGATCACCTCGCACATCTCCTTCGGCGCGGCGTATTCGTCGAAGAGCGCATCGATCCTCGCGATCGGCAGCTTCTCCGCGCCCGCGGCACGCAGGTGGAAGAAGTGCGTGAAGATCTCGCCCACTATCGCACCGTACCGCGCGCGCGTCATCCCCGAACGGAGAATGCCGTACGGCCAGAACTCGCTCACCACCGGCGCGCCCCCTGCGAGCGTCGCGCGCGCACCGTCGAGAAAGAACCCCTCGTGTCCCTGAATGTCCACCCAGGCGAGGCGCACGTCTCGCGCGTCCACGCCGTGCTCGCCGAGCACGGCATCGAGCGTCCGCACCGGGACCCTCACCACCTCGCGCCGATCCTCGCGCCATGCGCCGCTCGACGCAACGTGCCGGATCCGGTTGTCACCCGAGTTGTACTCCGACAGCTCGAGCTCCAGCTCCCCGTCGGCGGAAGAGAGCGCGCAGGGGAGGATGGTGATCCGATCCGACAGACCGTTCTGCGCGACGTTGTGCTCGAGGAGCCGGAGGTTCCGGGGCGATGGCTCGACGGCAATCGCACGCGCGAAGCGGCGCTGCTCGAGGAGCGCGATGCAGATCATCCCGATGTTGGCGCCCACGTCGAGCAGCACGCCTTCGCCTCCGCGGTTCGCGACCGGGTACCCTTCGCGCTCCAGCACGCCGAGCGCGCTCTCGATGTAGCGCCGCTCGTAGGCGCGGTCCACGTACAGATACTTCCCGATCAGCTTGTCGCGGCTGTCGAAGGTCAGGATGCCGTTGTAGCTCTCCACCGTGACATCGCGCGGCTCGCCGTTGTACAGCTTGCGCCAGCGCAGCTTCCGCGCGATGCGGCCAGGGTCGCGCAGGTACTTGCCGAGCTTCATTCGCTCACGGCGGAGCTGCCGCTCTCGTCGCTCAGGAGCGCCTCCACCGCGTCTCCTATGGACTGGATGTCGAAGTCGTCTATCTGCAGGCCGTGCAGGCGGCGCCACTTCTCGAACGAGCGCGTGAGGCGATGGATGTTGCGCTCCGTCACGCGGGGGTGCTGGGGCTGGTCGAACCAGACGCGGTCCACGTCTATCACCTGCGCGTGAACGGCGCCTCCGTCGTAGCGGGTCACCAGAATGTTCTTGATGTTGAGATCGGGATGGCGCGCGCCGGCGATGGTCATCGACGCGATGAGCGCCGCCACGGCCGTCACGAGGTCCTCACCGAGCGCGCGTCCCTCCGTCGCCATGATCTCCGCCGCGAGGTCTCGCGCGCCGGCCACCTCCGCCGTCAGCACATCGGCGCGGCGCGTCAGCGCCGAATCCGGGTAGGTGGCGTAGGCGATCACGCGCGGCGTGGTCACGCCATTCCGCTCCAGCCGCAGTGCATTATCCAGCTCGCGCGGCGCGCGCGTGCGCCCGAGGAAGCGCTCGCCCGTGACTGGCGCGAGCAGTCCGCCATGTCGCGAACGGCGCACCACCACCTGCACCGAGCTCTCCGGGAGCGGTACGGCGTACGATATCCCGCGGCCGGTCAGGATCCGGGCATTCGGGTGGTGCTCGGCGTACTCGTAGAAGGTGCCCGCCTCGAGCGCTTTGCGAAGCGGCTCGGCGAGGTCGGAGAGGCCCACCGCCTCGATGTCGCCGTTCACCAGTCGCTCGTAGCCCGTCGGCGGTGCTTCGCTCTTGCCGTTTTTCATGGAAGCACGCAGTAGACGGCGGTGGGCTGGCTCTTGCCGCGCAGCTCCATGGTGCCACGCTCCGTCATCGGTGGCGGATCCACCAGCGCCGCGCGCATCTCGCCGGTGATCAGAATCTCACCAGCGTTCGCCTCCGCGCACAGCCTGTTCGCCGTATTCACGGTATCTCCGATCACCGTGTACTCCAGTCGCCGTTCGGCGCCAACGTAACCCGCGAAGGCCTCGCCGTAGTTGAGGCCGAAGCCCATCTCGAGGACGGGGCAGGGGGCGCCGCCATGCTCGGCGCGCAGCCGCGCGTTCAGATCGTCCAGCCCACGCGCCATCTCGCGCGCCGCCTCGAGCGCGCTGTCGGCATCGGTGGGCGTGGCGATCGGCGCGCCCCACTGCGCCATGACCGCATCACCGATGAACTTGTCCAGCGTGCCGCCGTGCCGGAAGACTATCTCCACCATCACGCGGTAGTACGAGCTGAGCAGGCGCGCCAGATCGTCGGGGCGCATCTCCTCGGCGAGCGCCGTGAAGCCGCGGATGTCGCCGAAGAGCACCGCCACCGTGCGCTTCTCACCACCGGGTCGCACCTCCTCGAGCGAGCTGGCGATGCGTGCCGCCAGACTGGGAGCGAAGAAGCGCTCGAAGTTGCTACGCACCAGAAGGTCGCGTCTGATGCGCTCGGCGAGCTCGCTGTTTTCGATCGCTGCCGCGGCGATGTTGGAGAACGCCACGAGGAAGTCCAGGTCGTCATCATCGAAGCGGCGCGGCGCGCTGAGGTTGTCCACGTAGATGATGCCGCGCACCCTGTCGTCGCCGCCGATGAGCGGCGTGCACATGGCGGAGCGCACTCGCTGCGCGATGATCGACGAGCCGCCGAAGCGCTCGTCGCGCGGTGCGTCGCCGGAGAGGATCGCCACCTTCTCCGCGACCACCGGCCGCGCGATCGAGCGTGGGATGATCTTCCCCGTGGGCGTGTCGCCGCTCCGCTCCCGCGCGATCTTCGGCACGCGCTCTCCATGCTCGTCCATAAGCTCGATCGCCACGCGGTCCACATCGAGGATCTGAAATAGCATCCGCGACATGCTCTCGAGAAGCACATCCGCGTTGATCGCGCGCGAGAGCCCCTTCGACACTTCCAGGAGGAGCGCCAGCTTCTTGGCCGTGTCCGCGTGCGCCGCACCCGCGTCT
>DATCXR010000318.1:0-6206 GCA_036565685.1 Gemmatimonadaceae bacterium | reverse complement strand
GCCAGCTCGACCGCCAGCACCGACAGCACCATCGCCCCTTCGGCAGCCAACGCCAGGCAGCGCCTCGAAGCGTCGCCTCGCCATGGCGAGTGGGCGATGATCCCCGCCGGCTCGGGCGACAGCGTCCGCGCCTGGGTGGTCTACCCTGAGCGGAGCGACAAGGCGCCGGTGGTGCTCGTGGTGCATGAAATCTTCGGGCTCAGCACCTGGATCCGCGCTGTGGCCGACCAGCTCGCAGCCGACGGCTTCATCGCCATCGCCCCCGATCTTCTCACCGGGAAGTACGCGATGAGCTCCCCGAACGACACGCTCGCCTCCGACTCCGCGGTCGCGCTCATCCGCACGCTCGACAAGGAGGACGTACAGCGCCGGCTCGCGGCCGTAGCCCGCTACGGGATGGCCCTCCCCTCGGCGCAGCAGCACTACGGAATCGTCGGCTTCTGCTGGGGCGGTTCGACCTCCTTCGCGCACGCCGTGGCCGGCACCCCCGAGCTGGGCGCCGCAGTCGTCTACTACGGCACCCCGCCCGAGGACCTCGCCAAGGTCCACGCTCCTGTCCTCGGCCTTTACGGCCAGAACGACAACCGCGTGACCTCCACCGTCCCGGCCGCCGATTCCGCTATGAAGTCGCTCGACAAGACCTACGAGCACTTCATCTTCGACGGCGCGGGCCACGGCTTCCTCCGCGCACAAGACGGACACGATGGCGTCAACGGAGCGGCAGCAGCACGGGCATGGCCCAAGACAGTGGCGTGGTTCGACAAATACCTGCGCTGAAGCAGGAGCAGCGGGCCGAGGAATCCAGGGCGGCCAACTGGTACCGTAAGCGAGCCCTCGACGCCGGCGCGCTCGCGGACGCCGCTGAGCACCGCGCCAACCGGATCGGCTACCTCCGGCTTCTGGTATTCCTCGGTCTGCTACTGGCGCTGCTCTGGCTCGTCACTGCAGCGCCCGGCGCCCGCCTACTCGCGACGCTCACATCCGTGGTCGCGGTCGCGGCCTTCTCGCTCCTGGTGAAGGCCCACCGCCGCGCCCGCGAAGCGAGCGCTCGACATCACGCCGCGCGTGAATATCACACGTTCGGCCAGCACCGCGTCGCGCGCGACTGGGAAGCGCTCCCGGAGCCGCCGTCCGCGGCGAGCGAGGCGGAGCTCGCAGCAGTCCACCCGTACGCCACCGACCTGGACGTCGCTGGCCGTGTCTCGCTGATCCAGCTTCTCGACGTCACGAGCCGAGCGCCCGGGCGTTCCACGTTGCTCGGCTGGCTCCTCGAGAGTGCGCCGTCGGCCGGAGAGATCCGCGAGCGCCAGACGGCCGCACGCGAGCTCGCCGCACGCGATGAATTGCGCGAGGAGCTCGGAGTGCTTGCCCGGATGTCTCGCAGCGTGGGACCACGAACGCTCGAGCGCTTCGCGGAATGGTGTGAGTCGGGCCCCTGGCTTCTCGAGCGGCCGGTGATTCTCTGGGCGGGAAGGATCATCACCGCCATCACGGTCGTCGCTCTCCTTCTGCAGTTGGCGGGCGTGCTGACATGGCCGCTCTGGGCCGCCACGGCCACGCTCGGACTCTTCCTCATCTTCGGCGCCCGCGCCGGACTCGCGCGGGCGGTGAAGGTGGGCGGAGTCCCCTCGGAGCAGCTCCGTCACCACGCCGCCATGCTCCGTCTCATCCTCGACTCCAGGTGGGAGTCGCCCCGGATGGAACGACTCCGCGACACGCTCCGGCTCTCCGGCCACGACGCCGCCGGCGAGCTCGCGCGCCTCGAGCGGATAGTGGCGTTCGCCGAGGTGCGGCACTCGCCGATGCTCCACCTCGCGCTACAATGGCTCTTCGTGTGGGACGTGCACGTGGCGGCCGCGCTCGAGCACTGGCGCCGCGATGCCGGCGTGCACGTGCGCGGCTGGCTGGAGGCGCTGGGTGAAGCGGAATCGCTCGCCGCGCTCGGCACCCTGGCGCACGACAATCCGGAATGGTGCTTCCCCGCCATCACCGAGGGCGCGGACGATGCAGATGCGGTGGTCGAGGGAGAGGGGGTGGGTCATCCCCTCCTCCCTGACGGAGCGCGCGTGTCGAACGACGTGGCCTTGGGGCCCCCGGGGAGCTTCCTGCTCATCACTGGCTCGAACATGTCGGGAAAGAGCACGCTCCTTCGCGCCGTCGGCGCCAACGTCGTCCTGGCGTTGGCCGGCGCCCCCGTGTGCGCCGCGCGCTTCCGGACGCCGCCCCTGGACGTGCGCACCAGCATCCGGATCCAGGACTCGCTCGAGCGCGGGATCTCGCTCTTCATGGCCGAGCTTCAGCGGCTGCGTGCGATAGTGGACGCGGCGCGCGCGGGGCGCGCGGGGCGGCGCGTGCTCTACCTCCTCGACGAGATGCTCCACGGGACCAACACCGCCGAGCGTCAGATCGCGGCGCGGATAGTGATCGGCCACCTCCTCCGCGCCGGGGCGATCGGCGCGGTCACCACGCACGACCTCTCGCTCGCCGCGGGCGGCGGACTCGAGAGCGCGGCCCGGCCGGTGCACTTCAGCGAGCAGTTCGACCGAAGCGACGGCCGCACGGCGATGACCTTCGACTACCGCCTCCGCCCCGGCCTCGCCACCTCGGCCAACGCGCTCGCTCTCCTCGAGCTGGTAGGACTGGGGGCGTCCGAATGATGGACGTCAGTCTCATTCCGTATCGTTCGCGCGCCGCATAGAATTCCGTTTTCGCCTCGGAGCTCGTCGTTCCCCCAGCCGTCATCCCCGCGGAAGCGGGGATCCATGTTCGCTTCGAGTAACATGGATCCCCGCTTCCGCGGGGATGACGAGGCTTGGTGTGGCAGCGGGCGGTTCAGCCAGGGCCCATGCGCGTACTCTTCCTCATAATTTTCATCATCGGCCTCGGGCTCGGCGTGATCAGCATGATCGCCGGGATCGACCGCGACCGGCGCCACGGCCGATGGATCAAGTACATCAATCTCCCCACCGTGGGCGTGGCCGCGACGCTCTTCGGGCTCGTGGGCTACCCGCTGGCCAAGTACTCCTCGCTGAGCCCGCTCGCTATGCTGGCCATCGCGATCGCCGCCGCGCTGGTGGGAGCCGGTGGAATGGTCTTTCTCATCGCTGGCTGGGCGGTGCCCAGCGCGGCGCGCGAGGTGGAGGATGAGCGCTTCATCCTGCAGGGGCACTTCGCGCACGTTGTACGCGCCATCATGGCGGACGAGCCGGGAGAGGTCGAGTTCGAGCACGAGGGGAAGCACCAGACCCTGGCCGCGCGCGGGCTCGACGGGCGGGAGATGGCGCAGGGAGCCGACGTGGTGATCGAGCGCGTGGAAGACGGTGTGGCCTACGTGGAGCTCTGGAGCACCATCGCGCAGCAGCTGAAGCTTCCGCAGTAGCGATGCGGGGGCGTCGGTCTTGCGTCGCATCGTGGGGAGAGCGGTATTGCTGGAGCGGTATTGCTGGAGCGGTATTTCGGGATCACGGGTAGCGACTCCCAGCGGAGCCGTACGTTGCAGCTGTCGAGGTGGTAGAGATGTCAGACGCCCTCATCTTCGCGCTGGTGTTCATCGCCTTCGTCGTCATCCGCCTGGTGGCGGCGACGGTTTTCTTCTACGTCATGCTCCCCGATGACGGGCGGTGTCCCAACTGCGACACGCCCACCATCCGCGTGCAATCGAAGGGGTGGAACCTGCTCTTCCCCTGGTTCCGAACGAGCTGGTGCTACAACTGCCACTGGGAGGGTTTGCTCCGCAGGGGCGTGGTTCCCGAGGGAACTGGCGCGCCGCGCACCGACGACGCGCATCGAGACGTCAGGGCGTGACACCGGCCGGGGCGGCCCCGGTTAGCTTTCGGGAATGACCGCGCCGCACTCCGCACCCGCTCGCAATTCATCCTCGCACAATGAGCTCGACCTCGACGTCATAGTCGTGGGCGCGGGCCACGCCGGCACCGAAGCCGCCGTGGCCGCCGCGCGACTGGGCGCGCGCGTTGGACTCGTGACCAGCGCGCTCGAGACCATCGGCCAGATGTCCTGCAACCCGGCCATCGGCGGCGTGGCCAAGGGAACGGTGGCGCGCGAGGTGGACGCGCTCGGTGGAATCATGGCACGCGCCACCGATCTCGCGACGCTCCAGTTCCGGATGCTGAACCGCGGGAAGGGGCCGGCAGTCTGGGCGCCACGCGCGCAGTGCGACCGTGGTCTCTACCGGCGCGCGGTGCGCACACTCCTCGAGGAGCATCCCCGGCTGCACACCATCCAGGGCACGGTCGCGCGACTGCTGATCGACGTAGATGGTGGTCGCGCCATCGGCGTGGAGACGCTCGAGGGGCGTCGCTTCGGCGCGCGCGCGGTGGTGATAACGACTGGCACCTTTCTGCGCGGCCGGATGCACATCGGCACCGACACACAGATCTCCGGCGGCCGCTCGGGCGACGCCGCCACCGTGCACCTCGCCGAGCAGTTCGAACGACTGGGACTCGAGGCCGCGCGCTTCAAGACCGGCACGCCACCGCGTATCGACGGGCGCTCGGTGGACTACTCGAATCTCCAGCGCCAGGAGAGCGAGATCGACGACTTCGACTACTCGTGGTCGCACTTCTGGAGATCGCCGCGCGTGCGCGATGGAAGCACGCGCCACCCCACGCAGCTCCCCTGCTGGATCACCTTCGCCGGCGCCGAGGTGAAGGAGATCATCGCGCGCAACATTGCGCGATCGGCGATGTACGGCGGCGCGATCTCCGGACGCGGTCCACGCTACTGTCCGAGTGTGGAAGACAAGATCGTGAAGTTCCCCGACGTCGAGCGTCACCAGGTCTTCCTCGAGCCCGAGGGGCACGACACGGCGGAGCTGTACGTGAACGGTCTCTCCACCTCTCTCCCCGCCGACGTGCAGATGGAATTCCTGCGCGCCGTCCCCGGCCTCGAGAACGTGCGCATGACGCGCGCGGGCTACGCCGTGGAGTACGACTACTATCCGCCCACGCAGCTGCATGCATCGCTCGAGCTCAAGGCACTGGGGGGCGTGTACTTCGCCGGCCAGATCAACGGCACGACGGGCTACGAGGAAGCGGCGGGGCAGGGAGTGGTTGCGGGGATGAACGCCGCGCTCGCGGTGCGCGGCGATGCACCACTCGTATTGGGACGCGAGACATCGTACATCGGCGTGCTGGTGGATGATCTCGTGACGCGCGGTGTAGATGAGCCGTACAGACTGTTCACTTCGCGCTCGGAATTCCGTCTCACCGTGCGACAGGACAACGCTCTCCACCGCCTCGCTCCGATAGCGATGAAGCTCGGTGCGTTCGACGACGACGAGCGCGCGCTCATCGAGCATCGCCTCGCCGATGAGGCGCGCGCGATGGATCTCGCCGAGCACACGAGCGTGCGTCCGGCGGAAGTTCGTGAGCTTCTCGATGCAGCGGGCAGCGCGCAGCTCCCGCACGCGATGAAGATCGTGGAAGTCGCGCGTCGTCAGGGCGTGGCACTGCGCGATCTCTTCCGCGCGAGTGGAGTGGGCGAGGAGCTGAGCAACGATGCATTGACCACCACCGATCTCGAGATCAAGTACGCCGGCTACTTCGAGAGAGAGCGCGTACAGGCGGAGAAGCTGAAGCGGATGGGCGACTTCGTTCTCGGCGAGGGGATCGAGTACGGAGAGATGCGATCGTTGTCGTTCGAGGCGCGGCAGAAGCTGAATGCCATCCAGCCGCGCACGCTCGCGCAGGCATCGCGCATTCCAGGTGTGAGTCCGAGCGACCTGCAGAACCTGGTGCTCGAGGTGACGAAGAGGGCGAAGGTCGGCGGGTAGAGATCATCTCGGCTGGTCTGCCTCCATCTCGGCGACCGGGTTCATCGCGCGGACCTGCGGACGCGGAGGGCGCGGAGGGGTAAAGAGAGAGCGCGGAGAAAGTCCTCCGGCAGCAGGCATCACGATCGCGAGACTGGCTGCATCTCGAAGGAAGGCCACTCGCGGAAAGAAATCGCGGAGAGCGCGGAGGAGCGCGGAGAGCGCGGAGATGAAAGGCACACGCTTCGAGCTCTCTAAGCAGGGTTTTTTTGGGGGAACTGCACACGCTTAGCGCTCTCTGAGCAAGGGCTCTGAAGGGGAACCGCTCCCACTCATCGGGTCCTGCCCACGCGGGCAGAACCAGAGGTGAGGGAGCAGTTCCCCTTTTTTTCTTTTCTGCCCCTTGCGGTTGGTAGCCTGACTCCCTGTGCAGTTC
>DATCXR010000317.1:0-17154 GCA_036565685.1 Gemmatimonadaceae bacterium | reverse complement strand
GCACCACCTCGGCATCCGGCGCGGCTGCCGTGCCCAGGCGCGCGAGCGCGACCCCTTGCCCCGCGGACCAGCTCTCGATCGCTGCGAGGTGCACGTCCGTGGGCTCGTGTGGAGCGATGACCATCCGCGCGTTTGGAACCGCGCGTCGCAGCTCGACCCAGGCGCTCAGCAGCACCGCTTCGTCGGCCGGCCAGGTCGAGCCGGCAACCAGCGTGGGCCGCTCCAGCACGAGCGGCGACAGCAGAGCGCCCGAGCGGTCCACTCGCATCGCGCGCTCCCACACCTGATCGTAGCGCGTGTCGCCGGTCACCGTTATCACCGCGCTCCGCACTCCGAGTTGGACCAGACGCTCGGCATCCGCCTCGTCGATGGCGCCAACCGCATCGAGGAGCGCATAGGCATCGCGCAGGAGCGACGCGGCTATCCCGCCGCGGCGCGATGATGACTCGGCGAGCGTGGCGCTCGTGAGGCCGAGGCGCACGGAGCGGGCCGCGGCCTCGCGCGCGAGCACGGGCCACACATCGAGCTTGCTGAAGACCAGTGCCCGCGGCCGCAGCGCATCGAGCGCAGCTCGCGCGTCACCGGGCGTGTCGAAAGGGAGGTAGTCCGTGAAGTCCGCGCCCACCGATGCGGCGAAGCGCTCGGCGCTCGGCGAGAAGTGCGTATACGCGATCTGCAGCTCGGGGTGAGATGCGCGCAGCAGATCGATCACCGGGCGCGCCTGCAATCCTTCACCCACCGAGGGCGCGTGCATCCAGAGGAGCGGCCGCTGGGGATCGCGCGCAGCACGTCCCCACGCCTCGTAACGCCGGCGGATCCCGTGCCTGGCACGCAGCGCACGGCGGGTCTTCCCACCACCCGTGGGCGCGAGAGCTGCGCCCAGGCGCGCCAGCTCTCCGAGTGCGCGGTACGGAAGATGGATCAGAGAGCGAACGCTCTGCGTCACCTGCCGCCTAGTTTCCCCGGCCCGACTTCTTCAGCTGCTCGGCGATGATCTGACGGAAGGCCTGGATCGGTTGCGCGCCGCTGATTGCCTGATCGCCAATGATGAAGGTGGGAGTGGCGTTCACGCCCGACTCTCTCGCCCGGTCGACGTCCGCCTGGATGAGCGGCCGCATCTCGTGCTTCGTGATACAGTCATGATACCGGCCGAGGTCCACACCTGAGCGGGTCGCGAGCGAATCGAAGAGCGTGCCCGGATCCCGGAGCGATTCCCACTGACGCTGCGACTGGAAAAGAGCGTCGTGCATCGGCCAGAAATGTCCCTGCGCCGCGGCGCACATCGCCGCTTCGGCTGCCGGCCAGGCGTTCTGGTGTCCGGGGATCGGGAAGTTTATGTAGGCGAGCCGCGCCTTCCCCGTTTCGACGAATTCCTTGATGACATCGGGATACGTCTCCTCGTGCCACGCACGGCAGTACGGACACTGGAAGTCGCTTACCTCGACTATCCAGAGCGGTGCGTCGTCCTTCCCCTGGATGCGCGCGTGGTCGGCGCGCCGCTCCAGCGTCGTGTCGCCAGCGGCGGGAAGGGAGTCCTGCGACGCGGATACGATCGCGCTCGCACTCTCTCCACTCGTGGATGCACCATTGGAAGCGCCGCACGCCGCGAGCGGAAGCACGGCGGCGAGGAGCACGGCAATCGTCAGTCTCACGAACGGCATTGGTCCTCAGAAGTCGGAGTCGATGCGGCGCAGCGAGTTGGTGCGCCGGTCGAGAATGTATGTGTGCCCACCACGCGAGACCAGCGCTGCCGCGAACCCCAGATCGCGCGCCAGACCCAGGGCTCGAGGCTGCCCCGAGGCGAGAGTCAGCACGTAGACGCCCTCGGGGCCGGCGGCAGCGAAGATCCGTCCGCCGTCGATGGAGACATCGTAGACGAAGCGTGCGGTCCGCCAGTTTGAAAATGCCCTGGGCTTCGCTGCGTCGGTCGCGTCGAAGAAGCGGATCCCCTTCTCACCCATTGCCACGGCGATCGTGTCGTTGGCGAGCGCGAGTCGATGGCCGGCGCCGTCCAGTGACGCCGTGCCCAGCGGGCCCACGAGCGAGTCGCCTTCCACACGGTACGACCGCAGGTCGCTGCTCGTGACCACCCACACGATCGAGCGTGCGGAGTCGATCTCCACATCCCGAGCCGCGCCGCTCGCGCCGAACGCTACTCCAGGCCACACGCGCGTGGTGTCCATCTGGAAGGGCGACATCTCCAGCCGGTCGTCCACGCCGACGAATACATCGCTGTCGGAGGCGGTGGCGGCGGAGACATCGCCACCGCGCACGAGCGCTCCCGGTCCGCCGCCCGGCGGGAAGAGATAGAGTCCCGAGGGGGAGCCGAGCGCGATCCAGCCGGAGGTGGGCGCGAGCGCCACCACCGAGACTCCACGCAGTCCGCCCGCGCGCCGTGCCTGCGCCAGCAACTTGCTGTCGAGACGGAAGAGCTGCACTCCCTCGCTCCCCGCCACCGCTATGTTCGAGTCGCTCGCCGACAGCGCGATCGGCTCGCCAGCCAGATCGGCATTCACGCTCGGTATGTCGAGCGGCGCCACACCCCTGTAGCGCTGCGCATAGGTAACGTCGTACTCGCGGCCGATGAAGTAACCGAAGACCGCACCACCCGCCGTGCCGGCGACGATCACGCACTGGAGGCCGAGGCACGACCCGCCGAGACTCGAGGACGAGCTCTTCGCGAAGACGACTCCTATCACGCCGCCCACGAGGCCGCCAACTACTGCGAGAATTTTGGAACGAGGAGTGCGGTGACCGGATCCGGAAGTGCTCTGCGCGCGGAGCGCGCGCACGGGTACCGACGCCGACAGTATGGCGGCGAGGGCCAGGACCAGCAGCGCGGATCTCGCGGCCGGATGTCTCATGCGCGAACTATAGCGGAAAGTAGGTAATGACGGCAGCCGAGCTGGTGCTTGGCTCCTCTTGACGCGTCTCGAAGCGTTCGAAGATGTTCCACTGTTGTACGCTGCTTCCCGGAGGATAGTCCATGCGCACCATTCCGTTAGTCGCGATCGTGCTCTGCGGCTGCTACGTGAACGTGCCGCTGACCACAAGGCCCGATGCTGGCGAGCGCGTTCACGTGTCGCTCACCGACCAGGGATCGCTGGACCTCGCTCAGTATCTGGGCCGCAACATAGGGAGCGTGGACGGCCGGCTGGTCGACGGGAACGACAGCGCGCTCACCGTATCGGTTTCGCAGGTTACCAGCCGCTCCGGTGAGGAGAATTACTGGAAGGGCGAAACGATCAAGCTGCCGCGCCGCACCGTTGCCACCGTCGAGGGTCGCAAGCTTTCCTTCTGGCGGAGCGGCTTGATAGGCGGAGCACTCGTGGGCGGCCTGGCGATACTCGTGGGGAGCGGGATCACGGGAAACAGCGGCGGAAGGACTGTTCCGCCGCCAGTGACCCCCAAGTGACCGCCGCGATCGCCTAGTACACGGCAAGCGACGATCGCGACAGGTCCGTCTGCAGCGTCCAGACGAGTCGGGTACCCGGCTTCACGACTACCTTCGGACTCGCTATCGCTTTCGACGATCCCACCGGGTCGGCGATCAGGTTGATTGTGCCCAGCTGCCCCAGCTGAGTGGGCTGTATGGCGAAATCCGTCGTCCGCGCGGCGGTGGCGGCTCCGAGCCGGCTGCGCTGTCCGTCGTGCACCACGTAGATGGTCACGTCAAGCCAGTTGCGATTTTCCACCCTCAGACTGGTGGGGCCCGTCGGCAGTGGCCGGCTCGCTTCCTTGTGCTGTCCGCCGCACCCATCCAGCAGAAGCAGGAATGCCGGAAGCAGCAACAATGATTTCAGGGCGTGCGTCACAGTCTTCTCCGGGCTCATGCGCTAATTTTTTTTCCTTCGATGTTAAATCATCACCGCCGGCCTCCAATCGTCAAGCAGAAGCGTGCGGGTAACGATCGAAAGGTGTCGCGCATCTGCCTCGGGGGGCACACGCCTTGCACCGGGCTGGTCAATTGACTAACTAATCTGGCGTCGTGCATCATCCGCTCTTGTAACGATCTACGGTGCGCGCTCGTCCTTGGGACGCCATGCCCGTCGCTTCTTCGCCACAGCCATGTTGGCGGGCGCTCGTACCCCAGCCAAATCGCAGTCCTGGAGGATTCATGCGCATGTTGCGATCGGGAGCGTTTCCCATCGCCATCACGCTCGGAGCGATGCTGATAGTGCAGCGCCCGCTGCCGGCGCAGCAGCAGGATCTCTATCCGGCTACCCTGCAGTTCGGGACTGGCCTCATCGATATCCCCGTTGCGTGGGTCTCCCCTAACTCGGGGGATCTCTGGCTACAGACTTCGGCCAAGCGCATCCCGTACGGTAGCGGCGATGCGACGCTGAATCTTGCCTCGACCTGGAACACCAACCTCGCGATCGACACTCACTGGGCGCGTCGCTTCTCGCTCGGTGTCTCGCTTTACAGTCAGAATCCCGAGGTCGGCTTCTTCGGGCAGGCGCTTCTGGTCAGGGAGCAGCCCAACCGCGCATGGCCGTCTGTCTCGGTCGGCTTCCGGAACCTGGGCAGTCTGAAACACGAGGACCGCTTCCTGATCGGTCACGATGTGAGCTTCGATTCGAACGGGGGCACCAGCGGCCACGTCTCGCCCCACGCAGTGCACTTCGAGACCGCGCCTACCATCTACGGCGTCGCAACGAAGTCCTTCCTGGTGGGTAGTAACGGTTCGGCCAGCCTGACGCTCGGCTATGGCAGCGGCCTGTTCTACGATGACGGCGATCTGGGGAGCGCCTACAACGACAAGGGTCAGATCGCCGAGGGGCTGTTCCTGGGCGGCCGATACGCGGTGCACCCCACGGAGAATACGAGGATCGACTTCCTCGCTGAAAACAACGGCTGGGATTGGAACGCGGGCGTGGTCGCGAGCTGGCGGGGGCTCTCGCTCGGCGTCTACGCCACGGAGCTCGAGGAGGGGAGCAAGTCGCCCTCCAAGGGGCCGCTCTACAACGTGTACAACTACACGAAGGTGAACGTCTCGCTGGGATACAGCGCCAACGTATTCGACATCGCGCGCGGCGTGGTGCTCCGCACCCGCGTGGGCGAGCTCGAGCGGGAGCAGGCTCGTCTTCGCGCCGAGCTCGAGTCGCGCGAGCGCCGGGTGGCGAAGCTCGAGGAAGACCTGCGTGTGGCGCAGGCCGGCGAACTGGCTGAGGTAGCCAAGCAGCGCCAGCAGCTCGAGGCACAGATCCAGGCGGAGCGCGAGGCGATCAAGCGGGCGGAGGAGCGGCTCAGGGCGCTGCAGACGCCCGAGCAGCCGCCGAAGAAGCCGCAGGACGACCATCAGCCGCCCACGCGCTAACCCGTGACCGAGAGACGATCGATGTCAACGATGCATCGCTGCTCACTGATCGCGGCGCTCGCGTTCTGCGTCGCGGCACCGGCCCGGGCGCAGCAGAGCTATCCGCAAACACTCTACTGGGGATCGGGTCTCATAGATATTCCCGTGGCCTGGGTCTCCCCGATCTCGGGCGACTTCGCGATCGGCTTTTCCGGCAAGACCATCGAAGGATCGAAGGTCTCGTCGGGGTTCAACTTCGGCGACGGCCTGAACACCAACTCGGCCTTCTCGGTCTCCTTCCTCGGAAGGGCTGAGGTGGGGCTCGCGTTCTACTCGGACAATCCGGAGTGGGGCTTCTTCGGCCGCGCGCTCCTCCTGGACGAGGAGCACTTCCGCGGGCGCGAGGGGATCGCCGGGTGGGTGCCGAGCGTGGCCGTTGGGTTGCGCAATGTGGGGCCCTACTCGAAGATCGACCGCTTTTCGCTCGGCTACCGCATGGCGCCTGGTACCCCGACCGACCCGAGCAGGCAGCATGTTGCCGACGCGCTTCACCAGAACTTCTCCACGGGCGAGACGGTCTACGGCGTCGCCACCAAGTCGTTCCTCCTCTCAGATCTGGGCGAGTCGATGCCGCACATCGGGCTGAGTCTCTCGCTCGGCTACGGGAACGGCCTCTTCGAGGACGATGGCGGGCTCGGAGATGCGTACGCGAAGCACTCCACTGGCGGTCTCTTCGGTGGAGTGAAGATGGATGTCTTCCCGTCGCCGCGCAGCGTGCTATCGTTCATGGCCGAGAACAACGCCTGGGACTACAATCTGGGCCTGGCTCTCGATTATCGCGGCCTACAGGCTGGTGTGTACTGGACGGAAGTAGGGGCGGGCAGTTCGTCCGATGTCGCACCATTCCCCTACAACTACAACAAGTTCGCCTTCTCGCTTGGTTGGAAGAGCAACGCGCTCGCGCTCCTGCGTGGCGATATACTCCAGGATCGCGTGGCGCAGCTGGAGCGCGAGCGGGAGACGCTGCTGGCGGAGCTGAAGACCCGGCAGACCCGTGTGGCCTCGCTCCAACTGGAGATCGAGCGCTACCGGGCTCAGAATGTGCTGGATCTGGAGCAGCGGCGGGCACAGGCGGAGCAGGCGCTCAAGGCGGAGCGCGAGGCGCTTCGCCGGATCGAGGAGCGGCTCCGTAGGCTCGAGCAGAGCATTCCGCCAGGCGAAACTCCGCAGCGCTGAGAGGTCAGGGCCACGCCGTTCCGTTTCTGGACGAACCATCATGCGAATGTTACGTAGTTGGCGGCTGCTCGTAGGAGCGCTATCCGTCCTCGGATCGGGGGGAGGCGCTCTCGCCGCACAGAATCCGGACACCACGGGCGCTGGCGTGGACACCACTTCGATGTGGGAGAACCAGCGAGTCTACGAGGAGCGGCGCTCTCAGCTCGTGCAGCAGCTGCACGAGGCGCAGAGCGAGCTGAGCGAGCTCCGGAGCGACCGCGTTCGCGTCGAGGCGAGGGTGGACAACGTCTACGCCCAGTCGCTCGAGCAACGCGCGCGCACTCTCCTCATGAGCCCCGAGCAGAGCGCGCTCCTCCAGCTCGACAGCATGCTCGCCTCCGCGCAGGATCGCATGCAGGACCAGCGCGACAGGATGCAGGCGCTCGGCGATGCCGTGCGCCGTCGCTCGGGCGCGGTGCTCGTGGTGCTGCTCGGGGCGGACTCGCTTCCGGACGGTGGGCTGGGCGACGTGAAGGTCGTACTCGACTCGTCGGGGACGATCGATCGCGGCTACTCGCAGCTCGCCATCGAGGCGCTCCAGCACGGGGCCGTGGATGAGATCTATCGCGGCGAGGTACTGCCCACCTCCCACGAAGTGTGGATGACCGCCACGCTCGGGGGGCGCCAGGTGGAGCGGCGAGTATCGGTGGCCGTGAAGGAGGGAACGGTCACTTACCTACAGTTCTCTGTGCGCAACGGGCAGATCGTACCGCGTACGTGGACCAGCCGGGGTACCTCGCCATTCTGAAGTCGGGGCTGGAGGTGACGGTGGGCACGCTCGCGGCCCTCGCGCTGGCCGCGTGGATCCCGCTCGCGGCTCAGCAGCCGGGTGGCTCCGATGCGCCTGCCGTGCCAGGGCTGACCACGGAGCTCGCTCCGCCAGAGTCCAGTCAGACGCGGGGGGCGGATGCCGAGCTTCGAATCGCTCTCTTCGATCTAGCGTCGAACCGTCCACTCGCTGCGCTCAATCGTCTCGAGTGGCTGCGCTCATCGGATCTCGCGATGGAGCTCGATTCCGCGCGAGCCGGCTCGGCGGCCGCGGCGGGCGGCGCGGCGAACGGGCGGAGCTCGTCACGCGCCGATCTGCTCTTCCTGTTGGCGGAGAGTTACAACCGCCTGGGGATGGTTGGCTCCTTCCGTGAGGTGGCGGGCGCGCTCGCGCAGACGCCGGGCGCCGCGCGCTATGCCCCCGTCGTGGGATCGCAGCTGATGCTCGATGCCTACAGGCGCGGCGACTTCGCCAGGGTGCGCGAGCTGGCGCGCGCGGTGGGCTCGGCACCGGGCGGCGATCGTCTGCCGCTGCCGAATCTCCTCGGCGGCCTCGCCGCGTATCAGCAGGGCGATTACGCGGAATCGCGCGCCGCTTTCGGGAAGGTGCGCGCGGAGGGCGGTGTGTACGCTCCGTACGCGCAGCTCATGGATGCGCTGGCGCAGATGGGCGGCGATACCACGCGCTCGCTCGAAGCGCTCGGTGCGCTGCGATCGCTGGCCCAGGTGGCCACTGGGACGTTCGGTGACCACGTGCGGCTCATTGCCGCCGAGCTGGCGTACGAGAGCGGTCAGTACGCATCCGCGGTCGCCAATGCGCGGGGCGTGGGCTCCGGCACCGGGCTGGCTCCGCAGGCACTGCTCGCGCAGGGATGGTCGCTCTACCGCGACGGCGATCTGCCCGCAGCACGCGCGGCGTTCGCGGAATTCGCGGCCAAATATCCACTCCTGCCCGAGCGCGACGAGGCGCGGCTGATGGCCGGGCAGGCGATGCTCGAGGGAGGCGACGCCGCGGGGGCGGAGAGCTACTTCCAGGCCATGGCCGACTCCGTGGCGATGGAGCTCGCGGCACTGCGCGCGCAGTCGCCCGCGCAGCTGTCCGACGGTGCGCGCACGCTCGTGGCCGCGCGCGCGGCGGGAATAGCGTTCGTGAATTTTCCGCGCGACGGAAAGACGCTGGCCTTCTCGGAGGGCTCGGCGGGCGACGTACAGACGATGCTCGCCGCCTTCGCCGGAAGTGAGGCCCCGCCGCCGCGCAGCGGGCCGGACATCGTGTCGGTGGCCGACATCGAGCGGCGCCTTCAGACGGCCGAGCCCGGACTCGACGCGGCTTTTCCCAGGCGACTGCTCTACGCGCCCGCCGGGAAGGAGGCGGCGCAGGCTTACGCCGCGCGCGCGCAGAAGCTCGCCGATGCGGATGTGCGCGTGGCGCTGGCCAACTTCGATGTGAACGAGCAGGTCGACGCGAACCAGATGAAGATCGCGGCGCTCGAGGAGCTGCAGCTGCTCGTGGCGCTGCACGAGAAGCGGCTCGCGAGCGACGCGGCGGTGATATCGGCCACGCGCGACTCGCTGGCGGCGATGCGGACGGCTCTCTCGCGTGGGCGAGAGCGAGTCATGCAGGCGGTGCTCAGGAGAATCTCCGAGACTCAGCGCATGGCCGCCGAGAATCGATCGATGATCGACAGCGTGCGCCGTTCGCTCGAAGGGAGCGGGGTAGCGACCGACGGCGAGACGCTCGACATGGAGGCGCAGACAGCGGCGAGCTTCGACCAGCTCGCGTCGCTGGTGCAGAGCGGACTGGATACGCTCGTCGACCGGCACCCGGTCTTCGCCATGGCGGACTCGATCGCCGTTCGCCTGCGCGCCGCGGACGCACTGCACGACGAGGTGCGATCGGTGCTGGCGGCCGATTCGACGGTAGCCGGCCAGGCGCTGGCGGGGCTGCGAGCGAAGGAATCGCAGCGGACGACGGTCGCGCGTGGCGCGCTGGCCGCCGCCGAGCGTGAGCGTGCCGCCGCGGAGCGCGATCTGGTTGCGCTCCTCGACGCGGACCTGCACACGCGGGCCGTGGAGCTGGCGGGCGAGCTTCAGCGCGATCGTGAGGCAGCGGAGTACGGCTCGGCCAACGCCGCGTTCTTCCGTGCGATCGAGCCCACCAATGACAACCAGGCGCGGTCGGATGCGAAGGAGCGGACACCATGAAGTGCTGGCGCACCGTGCTCCTCGCGGCGCTCGTCGCCGCGGTCCCGGCCGCCGCGCGCGCGCAGGATACCGTGTATCGCGCAGTCGCCAGTACGACCGGCGCCGATGATCCCGCTCGCCGCACGGCCATAGACAAGCTGGCCACGTTCATAGCGCGCTACCCGGACAGCCCGCTGCGCGCGAACGCGCTCTATCAGTTGGGAGAGCTGCTCGTTCGCCGCGCCGACGATGCGTTCGCAACCGCGCAACGCGCGGGTGGCGCGAACATACCCGACCAGCCCGATTACTCCGCCGCCATCGCCCGCTACGAGGCGCTGGTAACGGGCTATCCGGACTTCGCGCACGCCGATGCCGCCGCGTACACGCTCGGCACTCTGTATGCCAGCGACCAGCGCTTCGAGCGCGCGGCCGCGATGTTCGAGCGGGTGGCGGAGCTGACCGGTTCCACCTACCGCCCGGAGGCTTTCTTCCGGCTGGGCGATGCGCGCTTCGAGATCGCTTCCCGTCAGAGAGGGGCGGCGCGCAAGGCGTCGTTCGTGAGCGCGGCGAAGGCGTATCAGAGTGCAGCCGCGGCCGTGGACCCGCCGCGGTCCGGAGACATCTACTTCCTCTCGCTCTACAAGCTCGGATGGTCCTACTACAACCAGGCCACGCGACCCGAGCAGCCCGAGTATCGCAGCGCGGTGGATGTCTTCGGCCGGCTGGTGAGCGAGTACGACGCGCTCACGCCAGAGCAGCAGGCGCGGCTCGGCCTTCGGAGCGAGGCCATAGAATACATGGCCGTGGCGCTCACGCAGGTGGGCGGCGCCGAGGCGGCCAACCAGTACTTCGCCACGCACACCGGCACGGGGTTCAAGCTCGCGGTGCTGCGCCGTCTCGCCGCGAGCCTGCGCGATCAGGGCGACTTCGGAAAGGCGGTGGACGCGTATCGCGCGGTGCTCGCGGAAGCGCCCACCGACTCGTCGGCGCTCGGCGTGCAGCGCGAGGTGGTGGACATCTACCAGAACAGGATCCTCGAGCCCGAGCGCGCGCAGCAGGCTCGCCTCGCGTTGGTGAACGACTTCGCTCCTGGTACGCCGTGGGCCCAGGCAAACCCTTCGCTCGTGGATTCGGCCAACCGGGTTCGCGAGGCGGCGCTGAGGGAGAGCGCGCAGTACGAGCTCTCTCGCGCACAGAGCGGCAAGGATCGCGGCCGCTTCGGCGTGGCTTCCGACCTGTACGGGCGCTACATGAGCGAGTTCGGCGGCGCGGATAGCGCGCAGACCGCGAGCATGCTCTATGGCGAAGCGCTCTTCGGGAGCGGCAGCTACGCGCGCGCCGGCTCCGCGTACACTCTGGCGGCGTACGGCACCGGCGGCGACAAGGAGCTGGCGGCGCGCGCGGGGCAGAACGCGATAGTGGCGTTCGACTCGGCGGTGGTGCGCAGCAAGAGCGATCGGGCGCTGCAGGATTCACTCTTCTCCGCCGTGGATCGCTACGTGGAGACCTTCCCGCAGGGACCCGCGGCGAAGACCGCGCTGATCGAGAAGGGGAAGCGCGCCTCGGATGCGGGGCGCTGGGATGTGGTGGCCTCGACGTTCCGCACCTACGCGGAGCGCTTTCCCAACGATGCCTACACGCCCACCGCGCAGAAGCTGATCGGCGACGCCCTCTACAAGCAGGGTCAGTACAGCGATGCCCAGGCGCAGTGGGAGCGTGCGCAGGCATCGGCCGCGGGGACCGGGAAGCGTGCCCTGGCCGACTCGATCAACACGCTCCGCAACGCAGCCGCCGTGACCTTCGGCGACTCGCTGGTGAAGGCGGGCGACTACGACCGCGCGGCGAAGGAGGTGTACGTCGCCTTCGCGGACCGGAATCCGTCGTCGAGCCGGGCGCCGGACGCGATCCGCAACGCCATCGAGACGTACGTAATAGCGGACAGCGTAGCGCGCGCGAAGGGCGACAGCGGTGCCTCGCGCAGCGCGAAGGAACAGGCGCTGGCACTTTCCAACCGGCTGGTGCAGCAGTACCCGGATTACAGATACCGAGCCCAGTATCAGTCGCTGTCGGCCACGCTTCTCGCCGACATGGGGCGGCGTGAAGACGCGGTGAAAGCGCTCGACTCCCTGATAGCGGACAATCCGAAGTGGGAGGGACGCGCCGACGCGATGGTTCGCCGCGCGGTGATGCTCGATTCGCTCGGCCAGCGTCGCGAGGCCGCGGCAGCGTACGAGTCCTTCTCGGTGGCCTATCCGAAGGATGCGCGCGCGGCCGATGCGCAGTACAACGCGGCGGTGACCTACATGCAGGTCCCCGATAGCGCGAGCGCCGCACGCGCCTACGGTGACTTCGCCGAGCGCTTCCCGAGGGATCCGCGCGTGGGTCGGTCGCAGCAGCTTCGCGTGGCGCTCCTCGCGGCATCCGGCGATTCCGCCACTGCCGAGAAGGAGCTGGCGCAACTCTGCCGGAAGCCCAGCGCCGCACTCGCCACCCAGTGCGCCGAGCGTACCGGCGAGCGCGAGTTCCACGCGGGGAAGGCGCTCTTCGAGCGCTACCAGCCGCTCAAGCTCGTGATCCCGCTGCGCGTGAACCTCACCCGCAAGGGGATCGCTCGCATATCGGCGCCCAAGCGTGAGTTGCTCACGTCCATGTCGACGCACTTCAAGCGCTCGATCGCGACCGGCGCACCCGAGTGGCTGGCTGCCTCGTCGTACTACATGGGGCTCGCCCAGTGGGAGTACGGAGACTACCTGAAGAACGTGGAGCTCCCCGCCGATCTCACCGGCCCGCAGCTCTCGGCGGCGCAGGCGGGTTCCGCGCAACAGGCGGAGCAGTACTACAACGTGGCGCGGAAGACCTGGTCGACACTAGTGGAGAAGGCGGAGCAGGACAGCATCGCCAACTCGTGGGTGGCACGCGCGCGCAACGCGCTGGGGGGCAACGTAGACCGCACACCGATCGAGGGTGACACGGTGATGGTGCAACCCGCTGACACGAGCGGCGCCGCGGCGAGCGATTCCGCGCGGAGCGACTCGCTCCCCGGCGCGGTCGCGAGGCCCGACACCACGGTGAGGCCCGAGCCCACGGTGAAGCCCGTGCCGCCGGTGACGCCGGACTCCACCCGCGGACGCGTGCCGCCCGACACGAGCGGAGGCGTCAGGCGCCCCGGCGCGCCCGATGTGCCGAGCGAGGTGCGAGGATGAGGCGGCTCGTGATTCGTACAGTGGCTTCGGCGGTGGTGGCCGCCGCGTGGGTGGCGCTGCAGCCGTCGATGCTCCGCGCGCAGCGCGGAACCGAGAGGACAGGCCAGACCATCGTGATCCGCGCGCAGGTTCCCACGCCGCAGGTCATCACCGTGCGCCCACGCACCGTGCCTGAGTACAGCCGCGAGGTGCTCGGCTCGGAGCAGCGCCAGCGTTCGTTCTGGGGCTCGCTCCTGCCGGCGTACCAGCTCGTCACGCAGCGCCAGATAGACGGTCGCGATCCGCTCGACTCCACGGTCGCCGCGCTCGTGGAGGGTGCACCCCCCGGGGCACCTGGCGCGCCCGGCGCGGCCGCGGGCGGCGCGGATTCCAGTGCGAGGGCCGCGGAGATAGAGGCCGTGCGTGAGGAGATAGCGGAGCGGCGCGCGCGGCTCGATTCGCTCGAGCGCGCGATCCGCGGTGAGCAGGGGCGCGAGAACGCGGCGCGCTCCAGCGAGCTGCCCGCGCTTCCGAAGCTGAGCCCCGCCGACTCCGCCGAGCGCGCGAGAGAGATAGACGCGCTGTTCAAGGCGCTGGAGTACCACCGTGCGCGGCTCGACTCGCTGGAGGCCGTGGTGCGGAGTCTCGGTCGTCCGGGTGCACCGCCGGATAGTGCGGGGACACCGCGCGACAGCACGCGCTCGCCACGATGAGTACGTTTACCTTGCGAACTTCCTGAGAGGACCCGCCTAGATGACGACTCTGCTCGAGTACTACCGTTCTGGTGGACCAGTGATGCACTTCATCCTCGCCGTGGCCGTGGCGGGGTTGGCGGTGTTCATCGAGCGCTTCTATACGATCGTGATCCGCTCGAAGATCAACGGCCGCACGTTCATCGAGCGCGTGATCCAGCTAGTGCGCGCCGGCCGCATTGACGAGGCGATCAAGCTCTGCTCGCAGTCCAACGCGGTCCTCCCCGACATGGGGTTGATCATCCTGCGCAGCCGGAGCCGCGACGAGGCGGATCTACAGAACGTGGCGGATGCCGCGGCGCTCAGCGTGCTTCCACGTCTCACGCGCCGGCTCCACTACCTGCCCATGCTCGCCAACGTCGCGACGCTGATCGGCCTTCTGGGCACGATCTTCGGACTTCGCGAGGCGTTCCAGTCGGTGTCGCTTGCCGCCGCGGCAGAGCGTTCGGCCGCGCTGGCGTCGGGCATCGCGATCGCGCTGAACGCCACCGGTTTCGGTCTCATCACGGCGGTGCCGCTCTCGGTGGCGCACGCGTATCTGGTGAGCCAGGCGGAGGGGATCATCGAGCAGGTGGACGAGTTCCAGGTGCGCCTGATCAACGCCCTCATAGACCGGCCCGACGTCCGGCTCGGCGCGCGCTGAGAGTGGCGCGGGCCGCAGCGGGACCAGCGGGAACCTGACGAGCCATGGCATCGCTATTCCATCGCTCCAAGCTGAGGCGCGCGGAGAGGGCGCCGGTCACCGCGCACGGGAACATCAACCTCGTGCCGCTGGTCGACATCCTCACGTCCATCGTGTTCTTCAGTCTCCTCACCTACCAGGGTGCGGCGATGGTCGCGCTCACGTCCTTCGACCTCGCGCTGCCGCCCGTGGTAGTGAACACGCCCGAGCAGGCGTCGAAGGTGAAGTCCGAGCAGGACGTGTTGAACCTGTTGCTCGCCGTACGGGTAGACAATACGAAGATGACCGTGGAGCACTCGGGCAGCGGCGGTTTCCGCAGCGAGATCCCGGGCCTCGGTCCCGCATCGCTCGACCAGTTGCAGACGCTCATGACGCAGATCGCCGCCCAGTACCCGCAGAACCACGACGTGCTCGTCATACCGTCCGATGATGTGAGCTACGACAACGTGATCCACGTGCTCGAGCGTCTGAAGATGGCGAGGTACTCGGGGATCTCGCTCGGTACGCGCGCTCGCGCGACGCAGGTATCCACGGGTGGAAACGGAGGCGGCGCATGAGCCGCGCGCGGGAGATGCGCGCCCAGCGACGCGCCGCACAGTTCGCGAAGTTCCGCATCACGGAGCTGAACCTCGTGCCGCTGGTGGATACCTTCGTGTCCATCGTGTTCTTCGCGCTCACTACCGCCACGGTGGGCGAGCTTTCGCCGGTGATCCCGGGGATCCGCCTCCCGGAAGCGCAGGCGGAGAGCGCGGCACACCAGCAGCTCACGCTCGGCATCGGGCCGCAGGTGACGCTCGGCGGGCGCACCGTCATGTCCACCGTGGACGCCGCCCGGGCGCGATCGAACGACGCCTCGCAGCCGCTGCTCATTCCGCCGCTGTACGATGCGTTGCACCGGGCGGCCGATTCGATCCGCACACAGAAGCGCGCGGACTCCAAAGCGGCGCTCGAAGTACCGCTCGCCATCCAGGGTGACAGGAGCATGCGCTACGATCTTCTCGCGCGCGTGATGCAGACCGCGCGGCTGGCGGGCTTCAAGAATCTGTCGCTGCAGGTGTCACGCACCGAAACCAGCGTGGCGCCGGCGGCGGGGGCGACGCAGTAGCATGGCGTCGCACCGGAGATCGGTACAGAGGCGCCCGGCCGTGGCGCGAGGGCCGATAGATGACACGGCCTTCACGCGCAACCTGCGCTTCGAGTTCGCCGACGCCGAAGGGCGGGCGATACTCAATTCCTGGATCATCGCCGTAGGCCTGGGACTTCTCTGGCTCGCGCTGGTGATCTTCCTTCCGGCGGTTCCTCCGGCGATCTCACTCCTGCGTCCCGAAGAGACCGGACCGATCGAGGTGAAGTTCGAGGATCTCACGCCGCCCACGAGTGATGTGGGAGGAGCGCCCGCCGAAGCCGTACCCACACCGTCACCCGCTCCGCGTCCGGCGGGCGGCCGATCCTCGGGGAACCGCGACGACACACGGGCCATCGGCGACGCCTTCGGCGGCGCATCCACCAGCGCCGGCGGGGGAGGGATGGTAGGCGATGTCTCGAACGTGCTCCGCGGCGTGGACGTGAACTCCGGCGGCGGTGCGACTCCCGGTGCCGGCGGCGGCAAGGCCGTGATCGGCTACGGACAGGGCGGGCAGGGCTCGCGCACGCCGGGACGCGGCGGACTGGGCACGGGTCTGAGCGACACACCAGGCGGTGGCGGGATTGGTGGCGTGGGAGGCGGCGGCAATGTCGGTTTCGCCACCGTGCGTGTCGCACCTCCGAGCGTGATACGTGCAGAGAAGACGAGCGGGCCGGGGCGCAACGTGGCAGAGCTGGGCAACTACGTGCGCGGCCGCCAGTCGCAGCTCCAGTTCTGCTACCAGGAGTTCGGGCTCAAGGTGAATCCACAGCTCGCCGGTACCGTAGGTGTGGCTGTGACGCTGACCGGAGCGGGGAAGGTGACGGGCGTGGACATCACGCGCCGCACATGGTCGGGGCCCGGCTCTGCCGAAGCCGAACGCTGTATTCGCGAGCGGGTGATGGGCTGGAGCTTTCCGCCCTCGGACCAGGGAGGCGGCACCTACAGCTTCTCGTTCGTTTTCAGCAAGTGACGCCGGGCGGCGCGGCCGCCCGAGCCAACGCGTCGGAACGATGGACTCGCGACGCGATGTACCGCAGACAAGGAGAATCGGCGGAAGGTGATGCTCAGCGCGTTGCGCGCCCTCGGCGCCCTCTTACTCGTTCTCCAGACGCCGCAGCTGCCGCAGCCGCGGGGCTACATCAACGACTTCGCCAACGTCATCCCCGCTGCGAACGAGGAGCACATGCAGCGGATCGTCGACGACGTTCGCGCGAAGTCCGGCGGCGAGATCGTGGTGGTCACGCTCCCCGATCTCGGGCAGACCGATCCCGCGACGATGACGCTCGAGATCGGGCGGCAGTGGCAGGTGGGGAAGCTGGGAAAGCCGGGCGATGCCACGCGCAACACTGGCGTCATCATCCTGGTGGTTCCGAAGGAGACGAGCTCCGACGGACGAGGGCACTGCTGGATCGGCGTGGGCTACGGCGCCGAGGGGTTCATCACCGACGCGATGTCGGGCTCGATGTGCCGCGGCGTCACGCCGCTCTTCATGCAGAAGGAGTACGGGCCGGCCATCGATGAGCTCACGGCCGATGTAGCCGAGCGCTTCGCCGGCGAGTTCGGCTTCACGGTAGACACCACGCTCGTGCCGCAGCAGCAGGTGCGGCAGCGGCGCCCGAGCTCCGGTGGGTGGAACGTGTCGCCGGCACTCGTCTTCGCGCTCTTCGTCATCGCGATCATCGTTCTCAACTCGCTCGGCCGCAGCAGGCGCGGCTGCGGTGGTGGTGGCTGTCTCCCGATCTTCATCCCGATGGGCGGTGGCGGCTACCGTGGCGGAGGCTGGGGCGGCGGCGGTTGGGGAGGAGGCGGCTTCGGCGGAGGAGGAGGGTTCGGCGGATTCGGTGGAGGCGGCGGTTTCGGCGGCGGTGGTGGGGGATCGAGCTGGT
>DATCXR010000311.1:0-3416 GCA_036565685.1 Gemmatimonadaceae bacterium | reverse complement strand
CGCGGCACGGAGCGCGGGGTTCGCGCGGCTCGCCGCGGGCAACGTGGGTGCACGCATACGCTCGGCGGCGATCTCGTTCAGTGACAGCACGCCGCGCAGGGCACTCGGGTTCTATCAGATCTCCACGCGCGAGGACGACGCGGTGCCTCTCGAATCTCGCGATGGTGCCATGGCGGTAGCGGCGCGGCGAGTGGGAGCGGGGCGCGTGGTGCAGTCGGGTTACGACGAGACGTGGCGCTGGCGCCTGCAAGGCGGGAGCGCTTCGCCCGACGCGCACCGCGCCTGGTGGTCGGCGATGGTGGGGAGCGCGGCGTATCGAGCGGCGCACTCGCTGCCGCTCCGCGCTGAAGCGCTGGACCCCGCACCGCTCGCCGCCACCTTCTCCGCTCTGGGAGCACCCGTCGCGCCGGAGCATGCGACGGCAATACCATCAGCGCAGCCGGCGCTCCGCGGGTGGATGTTGCTCGCGCTTCTCGCGATGCTGCTGGCAGAGTGGGCTTCCCGCAGACTGAGAGGTATTTCTTGAAGATCGCTTTCATCTCCCACGCCGACTGCGGCCGGCACGACACAGGGTGGGGCCACCCGGAGCACGTGGGACGCCTGCGCGCGATCACACGCGCGCTGCGCAATCATCCTGACCTCTTCGACAGGCTGGAGCACCTCGAGGGCCGCCACGCCACCGCCGACGAGCTAGCGCTCGTGCACGACCGCGGTTACGTGCGATACGTCGAGGAGCTTGCCGCCTCGGGCGGTGGGCGCCTCGATCCCGATACGGTGGCGAGCGAAGGATCGTGGGACGCCGCGACCGCGGCGGCCGGTTGCGTGCTCGACGCGGTGGACATGGCGATGGATGGGAGGGCGATTCGCAGCTTCTCCGCCGGGCGTCCGCCCGGTCATCACGCGCTGCGCGATCGTGCGATGGGGTTCTGCCTCTTCGGTAGCGTGGCCCTGGCCGCTCGCTACGCGCGTACGCGGCACGAGCTGGATCGCGCGCTCATAGTCGACTGGGATGTGCACCACGGCAACGGGACGCAGGCTCTCGTCGAGAGCGATCCGGGGATTCACTTCGTGTCGATGCACCAGTGGCCCTGGTATCCCGGCACTGGCGCGGCGAGCGAGCGTGGTGAGCACGGCAACGTGTGGAACATCCCCATGTCCGCTGGGCTCCCCGCCGAGCGATATATGGATGCGCTGCAGCGCGGCGTAGAAGAGGCGACCACGGGTTTCACTCCGGACCTCGTCCTCATCTCGGCCGGCTTCGATTCGCTTAGCGGCGACCCACTGGGCGGATTCACGCTGGAGCACGAGCACGTGGCGCATCTCACGCGCTTTCTGGTGGAGCGCGCCGAGGTGTGGTGCGAAGGGAGAGTGGTGAGCGCGCTCGAGGGCGGCTACGCGCCCGATCGACTGGGCGAAGCGTGCGCGGTGCACATGGAAGCACTCGCGGGCTAACGGAGCGCGTCCGCGGGCGGGGCGCCGTAGGGGAAGGATCAGGGCGTCTGGTGCCTCGGTCGGGTGGCGCACGACCCCAGCGTCGAAGTCGAGCTATCTGGCGCGCGGAGCCGGCCGGCGGCAGAATAGCCGCCATGCCCAGAACCGCACTTTTCGCCCTGGTCCAGCGCTCGCTGCGCCTCGCCCAGCTCTCCGCAGCGCGCGGCGAGCCGCTAGACGAAGTCAGCTCTGCGAGCTGGGTGGTGAGCTGATCGACACGGGTCACTCGAGCATCCACTCGCTGGCGCAGGAGCTGGGGATCGAGCTGGACGATCTGCGAAAGACCGATGCCGGCTACGATGCGGACGTGTGGTGGGTGGGCGGCGCGCGCAGGAGCACCGTCGAGGTTATCGCGGCGCTCGCCCCGGTCGCCGCGCGGCTGGACGCCGACCGCGCCGCATGGCCCGAGGAGTTCGATCCCACCTATCGAAATCCCTCGGGCGCGCAGTCGCTCGACCGGATCACCATCGCGGCCTGGCTCGATGGTGCGGGCGCGTCGGGCTGGATCCGCGAATTGCTGGACGTCGCCTTCACCACCGAGTACGGGATGGCGCTCGACGAGCAGTCGGCGCTCAACATGCTCACGATGCTCACCGTGCACGGAGATTCGCTCGAGATGTACGGTGCGAGCGACGAGCGCTTCCACGTGCACGAGGGAAACGACACCATCCCACTCACGCTCGCGCGCTACCTGGGCGACGCGGTCGAAACCGGTACGGTGCTCGAGTCGGTATCGCAGCGGGGCGACGGACGATTCACCTGCTCGCTCCGGCGCGGCTCGTCGAGCAGAGACGCGACCGCGTCGCACTTACTGCTCGCGATCCCATTCACCACGCTGCGCAACGTGCGGCTCGGTCTGCCGCTCCCCGCGGTGAAGCGCCGAGCGATCGAGGAGCTGGGCTACGGGAAGAACGCGAAGCTCATGGTCGGCTTCTCCGAGCGCGTCTGGCGAACGCGCTATCGCTCCAACGGGAGCGTCATGACGTCGCTCCCCTTCCAGACCACCTGGGAGACGAGTCGCGGCCAGTCCGGGAGTGCCGGGATCATCACCAACTTCACGGGCGGCGCGCACGCTCTGGAGCTGGGGCGGGGCACCGCGGAAGAGCAGGGACGGTTGATGGTGGCGGACTTCGACCGGGTCTTCCCCGGCGCGCAGGCGGCGCACACCGGGATGAAGTCGGTGCGCTTCCACTGGCCATCGTTCCCCTGGACGCTGGGAAGCTATGCAGGGTACCTCCCCGGTCAGTGGACTTCCATCCGCGGCGCGGAGGGGGAGCCGGTAGGGCGGCTCTACTTTGCTGGCGAGCACTGCTCGCTCCCGGCGCAGGGGTTCATGGAGGGCGGCTGCGAGACGGGCGAGACGGCCGCGAAGGCGATTCTCGCGAGCCTGCGCGTGGCCGAGGGGCGGGGGCAGCTCCTGCATCACGCGTGACTTCGCCACTGCTGAGCTCGCTCGAACTAAAGTCCTGATTCGGCCCCTCCCTCTCCCTTCGGCTCCCGCCGTATCGTAACTTGTCAGTCATGTCCTCCACTCGCGTACCGCCGGTCCCGGCGGTACTCCGGCTGGTACAACGTGCCGTCCTCGGGCGTTGGCGGGCGACTGGGGAGGATCTCTATCGTGAGGTCGCCCGGATCGCCGAAGCAGCACCAGCGCGGGAAATACTGGTAAGTGGGTGCGGAACTGGTGTGGCGGCCGAATGGCTGGCCGCCAGGACTGGCGCGTCCGTTACCGGGGTCGATCCCGACCCCGAGAGCATCGCGCGTGCCGAAGCGCACGCGCGCGAGCTCGAGCAGCGCCAGCTACTCCACTACGAGCAGGCCCCCCTCGACGACCTCCCGCACGAGGACGAGGTCTTCGATATCGCCATAGGCGAGCCGCCGCTCTCGGCGGCAGGCGACCCCCAACGGGCCGTGTCCGAGCTGGT
>DATCXR010000310.1:0-1630 GCA_036565685.1 Gemmatimonadaceae bacterium | reverse complement strand
GATCTCGATCGCCGGGTAGTACCTGCACCCTGAACCCTGCCCCCTGAACCCTCAGGTTTCACTGCGCTCTGCTTTCTGCTTTCTCCCCCCACACTCGGTACGCTTCGTGCAACCTCATCGGCGTCCACCGCCGGACCACGGCGGAGTATTGCCGGTGCGGCGCTCGGGCCGCGAGACGCTTCGAACACTTCGTCTCACCGCGGGTCAGCGGGTTTTCGCGCCAGGCGTGAGTCTCACTTCTGCTGCGGGAGCGTGACCATGGCAATGGACAACGACGACGTCATCTCTGTTCTCAACAACCTGATCGAGACGTGTGAGGACGGAGTGAAGGGGTTCCGAGACGCCGCCGACGCGATCGGAAACCCGAGAGCGAAGGAAGTCTTCAACACGCGCATCGAGCTCATCGAGCGCGCCGAGTCGGACCTCAGGGCGGCAGTGCGTCGTCTTGGCGGCGACCCGGAGGACCGCGGCAGCGCCACCGGCGCGTTGCATCGCGGCTGGATGAATCTCAAGGCCGCCATCACGGGGAAGGACGACGAGGCGATCGTCGCCGAATGCGAGCGCGGCGAGGACGCGGCCGTGGAGCGCTACGAGGATGCGTTGGAGAAGGACCTGCCGGCGGACATCCGGCTTCTCGTGGACAAGCAGTATCGCGGCACGCTGCAGAATCGCGACCGGATACGCGAGCTCCACCAGACCATCAAGAGCGGCGCGACAGGCAGAACGACCGTTCGCGATCGCGAGGCACCGCCTCCGGTGTGATGCGCGCCCCCAGACACGAGATGCCGCCCGTAAGTCCACGGGCGGCATCTCGTGTCCAGCTCTCAGCCAGCCCAGGTGGGGCGAGGCGCATGGCGCCTCGCCCCGCTTTCAGTTCACTCCCAGAATCTCCGCGAAGAGATCGAGCGCTCGTGGATCGCCCGACTGGCCGAGCCAGAAGAGCGCCTTCGACCGCACGGATGGCGAGGTGTTGCTGCGGGCGACGCGGATGAGCGCCGGCACTCCGTCGTCGTGCGGCTGCTGGGATAGCGCGAAGACGGCGGCACCGCGAACCTCGTCGCGCTCCGATTCGTCTTCATCGTGATCGGCGAACAGCTCTCTGTGGTTCACGGCTGCCGCGGCCGCGCGGCCCAGCCAAAAGGTGGCGCTCTCGCGCGTGGCGTGCGGTACGCTCTCGCTGCGCGCGATGGAGAAGAGCGCGGGCCAGGGGGTGACGCTGTCGGCGAGCACCGCGGCGAGGATGGCGTCGTCACCCACGCCCGACCTGGCGCGCCGAGCGAGAGAGAGCAAGTACTCGACGGCTTCGCTCGCTCCTACCGTACCCAGGTCGCGGACGTCGGACGATGAATCGTTTCCGCCGACGTACACTCTCGCGCGATTCACCTCTCCGCCGCGTACGCCGAGCACCACGCGTACCGGACCGGGGACACACCACTCCCTGTCGTACCCGTGATCCGATCCGGACGAGTAGTTGCGCATCATGGTGTGCTCGCCTGCTCCGATGCTCCCACGCCCGTCGCCGCAAACGCCCGGACGCGAGGCGAAGCGGAGCTGCACGGTGCCGTCGCCAACGCTCGACACACGGCTCTCCACTGATTGTGCGCCAGCCGGCGGGGTTGCGGCGGCGAGC
>DATCXR010000305.1:0-11735 GCA_036565685.1 Gemmatimonadaceae bacterium | reverse complement strand
TTACTTGATGATCTTGGTCACTACGCCGGCGCCCACGGTGCGGCCGCCCTCGCGGATGGCGAACCGGAGCCCCTCGTCCATGGCGATCGGCGTTATGAGCTCGATCTCCATCTGCACGTTGTCGCCCGGCATGACCATCTCCGTCCCCTCGGGCAGCTTCACCGTGCCCGTCACGTCCGTCGTCCGGAAGTAGAACTGCGGCCGGTAGCCGTTGAAGAACGGCGTGTGACGACCGCCCTCCTCCTTGGTCAGCACGTAGACCTCGGCCAGGTAGTGCGTGTGCGGCGTTATCGCCCCCGGCTTCGACAAGACCATGCCGCGCTCGATCTCCTCCTTCGCTACACCGCGAAGAAGTAGACCCACGTTGTCGCCCGCCTGACCCTCGTCGAGGAGCTTGCGGAACATCTCGACCCCCGTGACCACGGTCTTCTTGTCCGTGCCGAAGCCCACCATCTCCACCTCGTCCTGCACCTTCACTATCCCGCGCTCTATCCGGCCCGTGGCCACCGTGCCACGACCCGTGATGGAGAACACGTCCTCCACGGGCATGAGGAAGGGCTTGTCGATCTCACGCTTGGGCTCGGGGATATAGCTGTCCAGGGCGTCCAGCAGCTCGGTGATCTGCTTCCCCCACTCGCTCGAGGGATCGCCCGACTCCAGCGCCTTCAGGGCCGAGCCCCGAATCACCGGCACGTCGTCGCCCGGGAACTCGTACTGACTGAGCAGCTCCCTGACCTCGAGCTCCACCAGGTCCAGCAGCTCAGGATCGTCGACCATGTCGACCTTGTTCATGAAAACCACCACGTAGGGCACGTTCACCTGCCGGGCCAGGAGGATGTGCTCCCGGGTCTGCGGCATGGGCCCGTCGGCGGCAGAGACCACGAGAATCGCCCCGTCCATCTGGGCCGCTCCGGTGATCATGTTCTTCACGTAGTCGGCGTGTCCCGGGCAGTCGACGTGGGCGTAGTGCCGCTTGGGGCTCTCGTACTCCACGTGGCTCGTTGCGATCGTTATCCCGCGCTCCCGCTCCTCCGGGGCACGGTCGATCTGATCGTAACCGGTGAACTGCGCCATCCCCTGCTTCGACTGGATGGCCGTGATCGCCGCGGTGAGCGTCGTCTTGCCGTGATCCACGTGACCGATCGTCCCTACGTTCACGTGCGGCTTCGTACGCTCGAACTTTGCCTTCGCCATAAGACAAGCTTCCCAGGTTAGGAGTTACGCCTTGACCTTGTTGATGATCTCTTCAGCCTTGCTCTTCGGAACTTCCTCGTAGTGGCTGAACTCCATCGAGTACACCGCGCGCCCCTGCGACTGCGAGCGCAGCGTGGTGGAGTAGCCGAACATCTCGGCGAGCGGTACGCTCGCTCCGATCACCTGCGCCTCGCCGCGCTGCGTCATACCGCCGATCTTCCCGCGACGCGAGGAGAGGTCGCCGAGGATGTCGCCCATGTAGTCGGCCGGACAGACCACCTCGACGTTCATGATGGGCTCGAGGAGCACCGGCTTCGCTCTCTTGGCCGCCTCCTTGAACGCCATCGAACCGGCGATCTTGAACGCCATCTCGCTCGAGTCCACATCGTGGTACGAGCCGTAGACCAGCTGCACCTTGATGTCGACCACGGGATAGCCGGCGAGCACGCCGTTCTCCATCGCCTCCTTGATCCCCTGCTCCACCGGTCCGATGTACTCGCGGGGGATTACACCGCCCACGATCTTGTCCTCGAACACGAAGCCATTGCCGGGGCCCGAGGGCTCCATGTTGATGACCACATGTCCGTACTGACCCTTACCACCGGACTGGCGGACGAACTTTCCTTCCACCTTCTCCACGCGGTCACGGATGGTCTCGCGGTAGGCCACCTGCGGGCGGCCGATGTTCGCGTCCACCTTGAACTCACGCTGCATGCGATCGACGATGATCTCGAGGTGCAGCTCGCCCATGCCGGAGATGATGGTCTGACCGGTTTCGGCGTCGGAGTGCACGCGGAAGGTCGGATCCTCTTCGGCGAGCTTGGCAAGCGCGATCGAGAGCTTGTCCTGGTCGGCCTTGGTCTTCGGCTCGATGGCCACGTCGATCACCGGCGCCGGGAACTTCATCGCCTCGAGGATGATCGGCTTGTCCTCGTCGGCGAGCGTGTCGCCCGTACGAGTGTCCTTGAGTCCGATCGCCGCGGCGATGTCGCCTGCGTGAACCTCTTCGATCTCCTCGCGCTTGTTCGAGTGCATCTGCAGGAGGCGGCCAACGCGCTCGCGCTTGTCCTTCGTCGCGTTGTACACGTACGACCCCGCCTGTAGAACGCCCGAGTAGACGCGGAAGAAGGTCAGCTTACCCACGTACGGATCGGTGGCGATCTTGAACGCCAGCGCCGCGAAGGGCGCGTCGTCCGCGACCTCGCGCTCCTCGAAGGTCTCGTCGTTGAGCGGGAGGTGACCCTTGATGGCCGGCACCTCGGTGGGCGACGGGAGATAGTCGATCACCGCATCGAGCAGTGCCTGCACGCCCTTGTTCTTGAAGGACGCGCCACAGAGCACCGGCACGAACTGGTTGGCGATGGTTGCCTTGCGAATCGCGCGCTGGATCTCCTCGACGGTGAGCTCCTCACCGTTGAGGTAGCGCTCGAGCAGCTGGTCATCGTACTCCACCGCTGCCTCGATGGCCGCGTGGCGGGCATCTTCGACGGCCTGGGTGTACGACTCCGGAACCGGCTCTTCGGTGAAGGTCTTTCCGAGCGTGCTCTCGTCGAAAACCACCGCGACGCGGCGCAGCACGTCGATGTGCCCCACGAAGAGCTCGCCCGAACCGATGGGGAGCTGCAGCGGGTACGCCTTCGACGACAGCCGGTCGCGAATCATCCGCACGCAGCGCTCGAAGTCCGCGCCAACGCGGTCCATCTTGTTCGCGAAGATGATGCGCGGCACATGGTAGCGATCCGCCTGGCGCCAGACGGTCTCCGTCTGCGGCTCCACGCCCGCTACCGAGTCGAGCAGCGTCACCGCACCGTCGAGCACGCGCAGCGACCGCTCCACCTCGACCGTGAAGTCCACGTGGCCCGGGGTATCGATGATGTTGATGCGATACTCCGTTCCCTTCCGTGGCCAGAAGCAGGTGGTGGCGGCAGACGTGATCGTGATGCCGCGCTCCTGCTCCTGCTCCATCCAGTCCATGGTGGCGGCGCCGTCGTGCACCTCACCGATCTTGTAGCTCTTCCCCGTATAGTAGAGGATGCGCTCGGTGGTGGTGGTCTTACCGGCGTCGATGTGAGCCATGATGCCGATGTTACGGTAGTGCGCTAGCGGTGTTTTGCGTGCCATATGAGTTCAGCTGTCGCAGCGAGGATCGGTCGTGTAAATGCCAGCAAAAATGCGGATGAACCGGTCGCTCCCGATGGAGCCGGTATCCATCCGCTGCCGCCGGGTGCGATCGCCACTGCAGCACGAACGGGGACCCAAGGGCGCGCCGGGCTTGTCTGACCTCTCCCGGCAGTTCCATTGTTCACCGCGCCACAAAGTGCTCAGCTAGCGCGGTTTAGCCTGTTAAATGTAGCTGCTCGAAGGTTCGTGTCAATGGGAGTCCGAACCTCGGTTGAAATGTCCTCCGCGACTCCTTCGACACGATCTGGCATCGCGGAAGTTGTGACTCTACGACTCGTCCGGGGGTATCATCACGGCGCCGCCCATGGAGCGGAGCACCTGGAGAGGAATCGGGTTCATGGAAGTCAGCGATTCGCCAAACCCTCGCTGGACACGAGTTGCGTCGCTCGCCGTGTTGGGTGTCGCACTCCTCGGCACGGAGGCGAGGGCGCAACTCACGCCCGGCGTGCAGCTCTCCACGGGCGCGGTCGGCAGCGACGCCGGTGGCGAGTGGCGCAGCGCGTCGGATGCAGCGGCCTGGCTCCGCTTCGACCGCCCCTGGATCACGGCGACGCTGGAGGGCGCGGCCGCCAGTGAGGACCGGACGCGCTGGGCGTACGGCGGTCTGCTCACCACCACCATGTTCGTTCCCGCCTGGAACGGGCTCCGGCCATCACTCTCCCTTGCCGCCGCGCAACAGGACGCGCCGCTCGGCGGATCGGTCCTCGAGTCGCAGAGCGTCGTCCGGCTCGGCTACCACCGCGCCGCCTCCGGCGCGTGGATCGGTGGGGGATGGGGGACGGCAAAGCTCACCGGCGCGACGCGCGACCCCGAGGCGAAGGCGCCGTCGCCCCTGCTCCCCGCCGGGTGGAGCACCGAGGTCGGCGGCTGGCACCAGTTCGGCGGCGCGATCGTTCGGCTCTCATTCAGCTCGCGCGCGCGGAGCCTGGACGCGATCCCCGGCTCGCCCCGCGCGGTGGCGATCGGCCCGCTGCACTACGACCCGCGTTCGCGCATGTACGTGGTGGATACCACGCTTGCCGCGCCCGACCGCTGGTCCGAGGCGGAAGCCGGCGTCTACTGGGCGCGCGGCCGCTGGGCGCTCGACGCGGCGATCGGTCGCCCGCTCTCCGGCATAGCTACCGGGAGCATCTGGACCCGGCTCGACGCGACGCTGGCCCTCAACGAGCGGGTGGCGCTGATAGTCGGCGGAGGGGCCGCTCCTGCGGAGCTTTCGCTCGTGGCCCCCGACTGCCGCCGGCTCACCGTTGGCTTCCGCTGGACGCGCGCGCCCCTCGTCCATGCCCAGACACCCGCCATCGAGCCGATCCCCGCCGCATTTCGCGTGGAACGCGCCGATTCCCGACGCGCACGCATCTACGTGCGCGTGCCCGGCGCGCGCACGGTGGAGCTAGGGGCCGACTTCACCGACTGGCGCCCGGTAGCGCTCGAGCGCACCGCCCCCGATGTATGGAGCGTCACGCTTCCGATCTCGCCGGGCACATACCGTGTGAATCTCCGCGTCAACGGCGGAACGTGGACCGCGCCGCCAGGCCTCCCCCACGTGCGCGACGATTTTGCCGGTGTGGTCGGCCTCGTGGTGGTACGATAGACATGGGACGCGGTCCATCCTTCGCGGCGCTCCCCGCCGACGAACCGCTGGAGGAGCCTACCACGTCTCCCATCCAGGCCACCGAGAGCGACGCGGCGCTGGTGGAGCGCGTGCTGGACGGCGACCCGCGCGCGTTCGCGGTGCTCGTTCGGCGCCACGAGCACGTTTGCATCCGCTTCGCCACGCGCATGCTCGGCACGCTGGAGGATGCCGAGGACGCGACCCAGGAGGCGCTCGTGCGCGCGTATCGCGCGCTCGGCCGCTATGACTCGCGCGGCGCGTTCCGCACCTGGCTCTTCGCGATTCTCATCAACTGCTGCCGCACCGCGCTCCTGCGCCGGGCGCGGCGTGCGCGGTGCATCGTGGCGGACAGCGTATCGGTGGCTCGTGCCGTGGCGGAGCAGGCGCCCGACGCCTCCGAGTACCGCGACGCGATCCAGCGCGCTCTCATGGCACTCGAGCCGCCGCAGCGCGAAGCATTTCTCATGAAGCATGTCGAACAACTGAGCTACGAGGAGATGGCGGCGATCACGGGTGCGGGGACATCGGCGCTGAAGATGCGAGTGAGGCGGGCGTGCGAGCGAATGCAGTCTCTCCTCGAGGAGGATTTCGATGCCCGAGCGTGAGCTCGATACCGACCGGGCGCGGAGGCTCGACCCGGCGATCGAAGCACTTAGAATCGACGTCCCGGTGCGCTCCGCATGGCGTGAGAGCGTGCTGCGCGAGGTCGAGGCGCTTCCGACGCCGCGCCGATCGCGGCTCTCGCTCGTCCGAAACGGTAACCCCGTGCCCACGAAGACCGAGCGCGGACCGTGGTGGCGCTCGCCCTGGACGACCGCGGCCATCGCGGCTGCCCTCCTCGTGATGGCGAGCGTGCTCGTGTACCGCGCTTCGGCGCGGCAGACGCCGGATTCGGTCGCCGAATCGTCGCCACACCCGTCAATCGACGCGGCGGCCGCGACTCACGCGGCAGCCGTGCGCATCGAGGAGCGCTTCAGCATCGCGGCGCCAGGTGCCGGTCAGGTCTCGCTGGTGGGCGACTTCAACCAGTGGCACCCCGGCGTCACGCCGCTCAGGCCAATGGGCGATGGGCGAACATGGGAGATCGAGCTCGCGCTCCCTCCCGGCCGGCATGTCTATGCGTTCGTAGTGGACGGGAAGATCGTTCCGGATCCCGCCGCTCCTCGCGCGGCGGAAGACGACTTCGGCATCCCGAACTCCGTAGCCATCATCGCGGTCTCGAACTGATGCGTGCGTTGTTCGTCGTCTCTATCGGCGCGCCCGCCGCGCGGCTGATCGTCGTGCTGGCGGCAGCGATGCTCGCCATCACAGTCCCTGCCAGCGCGCAGCAGACGGGTGAGCGGCTCCCCGACCGTCTCGGCCCTGCGACTCGCGCTGCCATCGAGCGCGTGGCCGACTCGCTACGCTCCGCGGGACTACCCGACGATCCAGTCTACTCCAAGGCAGCCGAGGGTGTGCTCAAGGGCGCGGACGATGCGCGCATCCTCCTCGTGGTCCGCTCTCTCGCGCACGAGCTGTCCGACGCGCGGCAGGCGCTCGGCAGCGACGCGAAAGCCGCGGAGATAGTTGCCGGCGCGAGCGCCCTGCATGCGGGAGTGCCGTCGGCCGAGTTGCGGCGCATGCGCGATCGCCAGCCACGCGGCTCGAGCGCATCGCTCGCCGTTCCGCTCACCGTCATGGCAGACCTGATCACCCGCGGTGTCCCGGCGAATGACGCGGCGGCGTCCGTGAACGCGCTCCTCACACGCCGAGTGGACGACGCCGAGTTCCAGGCGTTGCGAGTGGGCGTCGAGCGCGACATCACCGCGGGCCGCCCCCCGGGCGCGGCAGCGCAGGCATGGACGGAGCGCGTTCTGCGGAACGTACCGCCCGCGGCGCGGCAGGGCGTCCCACGATCGGAGATCCCACGCTAGCTCCCATACCCGGCGAGCGCTGCACGGTGACGCGAGCACCCTTCGGCGAGTATCACAGCGGTCGTTCGAAAGGCACTCTCGTTTCATCGAATAGTGGAGGATGACATGCGACGTTATGCTGCGATACTGGTGACCCTCGGGATGGCCTTGCTGGCGGCCTGCTCGGATCAGACATCTACCGGGCCGGACAAGGCCGTCGCGACGGCCGGCGGCGATCCGACTCCCGGTGACACTTCGCATAGCTACGCGGGGACGTTCGATGTGCACGGTCAGATCCTCGGCGTGATCGCGGTCGCTCCCTCGCCGGGGGTCCAGGACACGCTTCACTACACACCGCTTGCCGGCGCGAAGATCAGGATCATGCACAACCTGCTCGTGAACGGTGAGGCCACGCAGGAGCTCGCGGCAGAAACGATGTCCGACGCCCAGGGCGCGTACTCCGTCTCGGGTCTCGAGGGTGGCTACTACATCGTCGAAGCGGCGCCGCCGACGGGGTCTCAGTACGCAGCGGGCCAGGAATATCTCGCTGGCCAGTCGCCCGACGTGACCCTCAACGTGTACCTCTGGAAGCAGCAGTAGCCGCTCACTCGTGCGAGCGGTAGAAACCGAAGCGGCCGTCGGGAGCACTGTATGCTCCCGACGGCCGCTTCGGTTTCTACCACGGCCCCTTGCATAAGCGGAGGAGTGCTACGCCCTTCCCCGCTGGCCGCCGTCGAGCAGCACCGACCGCACGTAGCGCGACCACCCCTTCACGTTGCGCAGCTGATTCAGCGCGCGCCGCGCCAGCGAATCGGGATGGATCCCGCCCACCAGCAGCTCCTCGTTGCGGTCCCAGGGCCGCACCGACCCGTGACCGCTCCAGCGCGGCCGCACTCCAAGCCGCCACATCGTGCGGGCCACGAACACCGAGGGACAGAGCACCTCGGACGGGAGAAGGTTGTAGACGAAGTGGCGCTCCACGCGGTCGAGCATCGCGTCGGTCATAGGCGGCCGGAGCGCCCGGAGCACATCCTCGGGCACCGGGACTCCCACCAGATTGCGCGCCAGACGAAGCGTCCAGTAGCAGCAGCTCGCGCCACGGCTCTTCCGCGCCAGCGCAACGAACTCGTCCCACTTCGGATCGCCGGCGTCCATCAGCGCGCGCAGATCGCGGAAGGTGCGCCACGCACCGGTGCTCATCATGTGCGACCAGGCGAAGTGCAGGCAGAGGTGCAGTAGCTGGTCCTGCCTGCTCGGCACGTACGCGCGCGTGCCGCGCACCATGACGGGCACCGCCCGTCGCCAGAGATCGGCCATGGGGAAATCGAAGGGATTCCCCTCGAAAAAGAGCCCCGTATGCACTTCGAGCTGCATGTCCAGCCCACGCCCATCCACGAGCGTGGGCAGGTGATGGTGCCGCCGGTAGAAGCTCTCGAACTCCTCCATCTCCGTCGAAACCCACCCCTCGCCGACCAGCACCTCGCGCGCGCGCAGCGCCTCGTCCTCGTGCACCAGGATGTCCACGTCGATCATCGGGCGCCGGACGAACGAGCCGTACACGGTGAGCGCGAGCGCGGCTCCCTTGAGCAGCATCACGTCGATGTCCGCATCGGAGAGCGCCTCGAGTGACCGCGCGAGACGCTGCTCGAGGTGCATCATCCGGAATTCGGAGACCATCGCCAGACGCTGGAGATGCGCCGCCTGCGGCGGGAGCTTCCCCGGCACGCTCTCGATCGCCTGCAATTGCCCCCAGAGCACCGGCGCGGCGCGCTCCCGCTCGGCCAGCCAGCCCAGCTTTTCCCAGTCGAGCTCACCGTGCAGCAGCTCGCGGATGCGACGCGCACCCGCTGAGTTGGCGGCGCGGGAGCCGTCGGACGCGGCCACGGGCGCGCTGCCGGCGGTGAGGAGAAGCAGCTCCGCCTCGGGTGAGAGAGTCGAGAGAATCATAGCCATCGCGCGTCAGTACTGCGCCAACGTGCCGGCCCGGCGTGCGTAGTGCAACGCCTCGGCGAGCGCCAGCAGTCCCAGCGAAGTGAGGAGCACCACGAAGCCGAGCAGAGTGATCACATCGGGAGCGACCGCCGAGAAGGGCATCCCCTCGAGCAACGTGCGGCGGAGCGCACGGAGCCCGTACGTGAGCGGCACCGCGAGTGAGAGCTGCTGGATTCCCGTCGGGATCACGCTCGTCGGATAGTATACACCGCCAAGGAGCCCGGACAGAATCAGCACCGCGGACCCGAGCGGACCGGTGGTCCGGAAGGCCAGCATGAGCGCCGCACCAATGAGACCGAAAGGAAGATAGGACAGGACGATGAGGACGAGGATGAGAAGCGAGCTCCATAGCTGCCCCCAAGCCAGGTGCACTCCGAACAGGAGCCCGGCGCCGAGGAACGCGACGGCGCGCACTGTCGTCCAGAGGAAATTGTAACCTATCAGCCCCAGGAGGAGCGAGGGGAGCGGAGCGCGAGTCGCCAGCAGCGCTTCGAGCGTCCCGGTGCCCACCCCCGACGACACCACCGTCGGAATCGCGTTCACGGCAGCGGACATGTACATGTACGCGATCATCCCGACCAGAAGAAATGCGAAGTAGACTCCGCCCTCGGTCGAGATGTGCTTGGCCATCGTATCCTGGAGCGCGCGCGATACGAAGAAGATCGGAACGACGCTGAAGAGGAGCGATCCGAGCGAGAGCACGATGGAAAGCCGGTAGCTGAGCGCCGTGTGGAAGCTCGCCTTGATGAGGGAAAGAATCTCACGCATCGGTGCCACCGCTCGTACCGGGTTCTCCCCTCTTTACACCTCGCTGCTCCACAACTCTTTCGATCAGATCGGCCAACGAGAGCTCCGCATACTCGAAGCGCGCTATCGGCACGCCCTGCTCGGTGAGGAAGGCAACGACCTGAGCCGCGCGCTCCAGCCCACCAGGGAGATCCATCTCGAGCACCGTCCAACCCGAGTCGTCACCCTCCCGCGTGGTGATTCCTTCCACCACACCGCGTTCGGCCAGCGCGGCGATGCCGGGGTGGCCAGGATCGCTCGTCCAGAGACGATACCGGTCGTTCCCCATCTCGCTCGCGATGCTCTGCGCGGTGCCCGCCGCGAGGAGCTGCCCGCGATTGAGCACCGCTACGCGATCGCATAGCTCCAGCGCCTCTTCCGCGTTGTGCGTGGCGAGCAGCACGGTGCATTTCTGCCGGCCTACTATCTCTTCCTGCAGGAAAGCGCGGAAGCGGCGGGCGGAAACGGGATCGAGGCTTCTCGTCGGCTCGTCCAGAAGGAGCACGCGCGGATAGGCGATGAGCGCCCGCGCTATCAGGAGCCGCTGCTTCATCCCCGAGGAGAACGAGCCGACCATCTTCTCGCCCGTGTCGTCGAGCCCCACTACTTCCAGCAATTCGCCGGCGCGCCTGCGCGAAGCACTTCGATCGAGTCCTTGCAGTGCGCCGTACAGCTCCAGGTTCTCGCGCGACGAGAGGCGCCAGTAGAGACTGCGCTCGTCGGCAATGACCGGCGATAGAACGCGGCGCACCTCTCGCGCATTCTGCACGACGTCGAAGCCGGCGATAGTGGCCGAACCGGAGTCGGGGAGGACGAGCGTAGCGAGGATCTTGAAGAGCGTCGTCTTCCCCGCGCCGTTGGGTCCGAGAAGACCGAAGAACTCCCCCTCGCGCACGGTGCAGCTCACGCCGCGCAGCACCTGCTGGTACTGCGTGCTGAGCGGGTGGCGGATCGTTTCCAACCAGCCGCGTCGTGCCGGGAAGCTCTTGGTGAGGCCATCGAGCACGACGGCCGGCGCTGGTTCAGAAGGGCTTCCCAGCCGTTCGCTGGGTGCCGGGATGAGACTCTCCTTCACATCCCCTCGCCCGCCGCCACCGGCGGGACGCTTGCTGCTCCGTGCCATTCCTGTAGCTGGGCCACCACGTCGTTGAGCCGATCGAGACCAGCCACCGTTTCCAGACGGTAGACCGGCACCGTGGAAGCCAATGTAGCAGCTCGCTCGAAAATGCGCGCGGCCTGCGAGCCACCCAGCATCGAGCCGAGGGCCGCGTGGCGGACGAGCGCCAGCGCCGCGGTGACATCGGGTATGGGGATGCGCCGCGCCGCTTCCTCCATGGAGCTCTCGCCCGTGAGAGGGCTCAGGAGGTAGACCGCCGAGAGAGAGCTCGGCTGAAACATCAGCGATTCCTCGGGGATCTCGTGCACCAGGTGCTTGTCCCCGGTCATCGGCTCACCGCGTCGCACGTCGAAGAGCTCCGCGGAATCATCCCAGAGCTTCACCTGATGCACGCCGGGAATCGCGCGCGCCGGCGGGCCCGGGTCCACTGGAAGGACGTCGTCGGTCATCAGCCTGCACCCCGCGCGCGTGAGCGCGAGCGCGAGGGTGGACTTGCCGTGGAACTTGGGTGCCACGAACGCCACGGCCCCACTCTCCGTAGCCACCGCGCTGCCGTGGAGGCACAGCCGTCCACCGGCGTGCAGCGCCATGGCCAGGACGCGGCCGGTTACGTCGGCGCGAACGGAGTTCGGGCCGGGCCGCGGGCCGGGGAGCCAGCGGATGGTACCGCCATCGGCGGATATGTCGTAGGTGCCCGTGTCGTCGTACTCGAACCTGAAGCCCGAAGCGTGCTCGAAGAGCCGCATGGACAGCTCGGGGTTCAGCTCGAACTCACCCAGTAGCTGCGCTCGCTCCATCTCTTCGATGGTGTCCACCGAGCGCAACGTCCAGCTGGCTGAATCCGAGGACAGTTCCCGCAACTCGGGGAAGGCGATGTCGGAGCGTAGGCATCCACCGAAGATCGAGTAATCGGGCATTAAAGGTCGGTAAAAGTGGAAGGAGGCCACCGGCGGAGCCGGTG